>CAUJJW010000017.1 GCA_963205105.1 Verrucomicrobiota bacterium
CCAGCGAAGCCAGTAGCCAAGTGATCTAGCCCTCTGAGCGCGAAACGGTTCGTCACTAGGAAGCTCGGCCCAGCAGTCTTGCGTCCCGATACATGCGAACAACCTGCCGTGTGGCGAACCTGCTCTATCTGGTCACCACCCTCCTCGCCCAAGCCCAGTCCCCGGGCACCTTCGACACCCTCTTCACCACCCTCGCGGGCACAGACCAGACCCCGACCCAGATCGCCCACGCGACCGGCGGCCGGTTGCTCGTTGCCGGTGCGTTCACCAACTACGCCAATGCCGGCCGTGCAGGCCTGGTCCGGCTCCACCCCGATGGCACACTCGACACCGGCCTCACCTTGCCAAAGCCGGTTGAAATCCAACCGCCCATCGTTTTCAACGGGCAGGTCTTCGCCGCCGGCTTCACCAACCCCGCCAGCATTGAAGCGGTACTCGCCCTGGCCGACGGACGGATCGTCGTGGCCGGCGATTTCACGCATCTGGGCAACAACGCCTCATCCGCAGTCGCACTCGTGACCGAGGACGGCACACCGCAGCCGTTCGCGGCACAACCGCCGGACTTGGAACCCCTGGCCCTGCTGCCCGGTCCTGGGAACACCTTCTATGTCGCCGGCGGCGGCACCGTTCCCGGGGGATTGCTGCCCTTGCTGCGACTCCTTCCGGACGGCACCCGTGACCCTTCCTTCAGCACACCTGTCATCACCAATCTCAACCTGCTCACCGCGGGTGTCGGCAGTCTGTTGCCCGGACCGGGCGACACGTTTTACGCCGTTCTCAACGCCGTGGAAGCCGGGTTCAAACCCCGCTTCGAACTCGTCCGGTTCACCGCCAGCGGCGCGCTGGACACCACCTTCAACGGCACGGGGCGCGCCCAGTTGAGTTTCTCCACCCAGTTTCAGTTCGCCACCGCGCCCGGCGGCCAACTCGTCATGTACGGCACCGGCCAGTATCGGGGCGCCGCATTGCCCAGAAAACTCAGCCGACTCACCCTCACGGGCGACTTTGACGATTCCTTCACAGCCGCAGTCGAGCCCGCCTTCGCCGGAACGATCGCCGTTCAGGCGGACGGCAAAGTGCTGCTGACCGGGGCCAACCAGGGACTGGTCGTGCGATTGAACACCAGCGGAACTTTGGACACCGGCTACGTCGATCCCGCCAAAGTGCCGCCCGGCCGCGACGCGCCATTGTTCCTGCGCCTGTTCCCCGCACCCGACGGCTCCCTTCACGCCACCGGGTTCGGCTTCGTGATCCAACCCACCTTCCAGCAGATCTCCGGCGTCTACCACGTCCTCGGCGATCCCAACACCGCACCCTCGGTCTCCGTCCATCCGGTTTCCCAAACCAACACTTTCGGTGCGCGAACACGGTTCGTCGTCAGCGCGCAGGGTGCCCCGCCCTTGACGTATCAATGGACCCGCAATGGCGTCGCGATTCCCGATGCCACGGCCAGTGAACTGATTCTCGAACCCTCCACCGCTGCCGACCGCAACGCCGACTTCGCCTGCTCGGTCTCCAATGGACAAGGATCCACCACCAGCACCCCGGCACGCCTCACGCTGCTCGAAGCCACCGCGGGCAGCATCTATCAGGAAACCGACGTTCCCTCGGGCCCCAATGGCCAGGTGTTCGATCTGCAACTGGACCACACCGAACAACTGTTCGCCGCCGGCAATTTCACCCGATGGAACGGCCTGGCGCGCGTGCGGGCCGTCCGGTTGCTCCCGGGCGGACGGATCGTGGATGCAAATTTCGACACCGGAACGCAGCTCAATGGCGTCCCGCTGCTGAACAGCATCTATCCCCTGCGCTCCGGACAAACCCTGGTGCAGGGCAATCTGGACGTGAGCTACGGCGGCCGAGTGCATTTCGGATTTCTCAGGCTCAACGCCGACGGTTCGGTCGACACCACCTTCAACCCCATCGGCGCAGGATCGTTGTTCAGCGTGGCTTCGGGGGCACGGCCAGCCGAGGACATCGACGGCAAAGTGCTGATCTTCGACCAAGGCTGGAACGATGAACCTGTGGATTCGTATCTCCGACTCAACGCCGACGGCACGCGCGACACGAGCTTCGCCGTGGGTGGCACGAATTACCGGGTTGGCAGCAGCCGTTCCATGCTTCGCCTCCCCAACGGTCAATACCTGGTCACCGCCAGCCTGCTCACGGGAAACCCCGGCGAAATCACCAATCCCAACCAGGTGCTCCGCCTCCACCCCGACGGAACCGTCGACCGAACCTTCGTGCATGACGCACTCCAGCCGTTCGCAGCCGGAGGCATCGCGGAACTGGTGCTCCAGCCCGATGGCCGCATCCTGGTGGCCGGCGATTTCACCACCGGCGGCCTGGAGAATCTGCCGCTGCTGGTCATGCGCCTGGAGGCCGACGGCCGACTGGATCGCACATTCAACCCGGTGCCGCGGCTCTGTTCGAGTCCCGCCGGCAAACCCCAGCACATCGCGCTTCAAGCCGACGGCCGCATCCTGGTCCAGTCACGCTTCTCCAAGCCCGGCCTACTCCGCCTCTGGCCCAACGGAGTGCTGGATCCGGAGTTCGCACCGGGTGTTCCGTCGGTGCGCAGCGGTTCCTCGGAACAACTCGGTCTCGCTGTCACCGCGGCCAATGACGTCTTCATCGGCGGCACGTTTGAGGGGTTCAACGGATTTCCCCGAACCAACTTCGTCCGGCTCAACGGAGGCCCGCTCCACGCCATCCCCGCCCCACCGACGATCCTTCGCCAACCCACCCGCTTGGTTGCCCAGGCCGGGACCGACGTGACGCTCGCCGTGGAAACCGGTGGCCAAGGCCCGCTTCAGTTCCAATGGCGACGCAACCAGGCCGTCGGCTCCACGAACTTCGTGGATCTCATCGGCGCCACCAACGCCAGCCTGACCCTGCCCGGCGTCCGTGTGGCCCCCCGACAGGACTCCGGCCTTTACCAACTGGCAATCGTCAATCCCGGCGGCGCGGTCTTCAGCGCGTTCATCACGCTGATCGTGGAGCCCGACCCGGCCGTTCCCGGCCACGCGGACACCTCGTTCGCCGCTCCCGCGTTTCAAGGCATTCTCACCAGCCAACCCCAAATCTCGGACGTGAACCCTGACGGCACGGTGTACGCCTCGATCGGCCAGTCCGTCGTACGGCTGCTGGAAGACGGGACGCGCGATCTCACCTTCAACCCGCCGGCCGACCTTGTCGTGCCACCCGCCCAACCGTCCCTTCCCGAAGGCGGCATCTCCGTCGTCAAACGCCAACCGGACGGCAAGATCCTGCTCGCAGGCCGCATGAAGGACGGAGCCCTGGTGCGTCTGCTGCCCGATGGCCAATATGATCCCGAGTTCATTCGCACGAATGCCTACGGCGGTTTCTTCCAGAATGTTCCGTGGGCTTTGGGTCTTCAACGCGACGGCCGTATCCTGCTCGCCGGAACGTTCGAGAACTTCGCCGGCCGTTCTCAACCCGGGCTCGTTCGGCTCCTGCCCGACGGGCAGTTCGACGAGTCCTTCAACCCCCGGTTGATCGCCGATGTCACCAATCCGCCGCGTGCCTTGCCCGGCAGCGTCGTCACCCTCCACGTGCTCAATGACGACCGGATTTACATCGTCGGCGGTTTCAACCAGGTGCAGGGGGTTCCGCGAAGCGGTGTGGCCCGACTGCTTCCTGATGGTTCGCTCGACACGAACTTCACCCCGCCCGCCATGTCCAATGTGGGCCTCGGCGACGCCGGCAATTTCACCCTGTACGCCGGCGGTCCCCTCACGCCCGAAGGTGGGCTCTACGTGTTCGGTCGTTATCAATTCGAGTTGAACGGACCGATCCACACCGCCCTGCGACTTCGCCCCGACGGCTCGGAGGACAGCACGTTTCGAGTGACCTCGGACTTCCAGATCAACGCCGCCGCCGTTCAAAGCGACGGGAAGCTGATCGTCACCGGCCAATTCCAGCGTCTGAACAACGCCAACCAAAGCGGCTTCGGCCGCTTGAACCTCGACGGCTCCACCGACACCACCTTCACCCCCACCACGTCCTTGGGCGTGGGCGTCGGCATGTCGATGCTGCCGGATGGCAAGTTGCTCGCCGACAATGTCCGCTACTTCACTGGCATCGGCCCCACCCTGCCCATGCCCAAACTGGGCTTCGCCCTGACCCCTGGCGGCCTGCAACTGAACTGGCCCAGCGGCTTTCGGCTGCAACGCACCCCCGTCCTGTTCCCAGCCCAGTGGGTGGACACCGGAGCCACCGCACCTTTCACCGTTCCCATCGCAGGCCCCGGTGCATTTTACCGCCTCATGACCCAGCCCTGAGCTGGAATCGGCCTTGCCAAAGGTTCCACTGCCCCGGGACAGTCGCCGGTAGAATTTGTGAATCGTTATTTCGTCCCCCAAGCGGTCAGCGTCGCGGCCTGTTTCGCCCTGGTTACCCTCCCATCACCTGCGGCGCCTCCACGGCTGGAGGTTCCCGTGGTCGCCAACAACGCCATCACCGTGCGCCTGTTCGGAGATGTCGGTGTCGCCCACCGTATCGAAGCATCCACCAATCTGACGTCCTGGTTTACCGTGGCGGGGGGCGTGCTCGGCGACGGCCCTCTCACGATCCAGCAGCCCACTTCCGGGACGTTCCCATGGACCTTTTTCCGAGGTGTGCAGGACAGCACCGGAGGCGCCACGTTTCCCACCGTCCAACCCCAGGTCGACACCAACGCCATCGCCAGCGTGGTCCTGGTGCCTGACCGGGAAACCACCCTTCAACTTCCCACCGCCAGCCAGGCCGTCCTCACTCTCTCATTCCCGGCGGGAAGCGTTTCCCAACCCACCCTGGTCACCCTGACTTCTCTGGCTTCCACCGCCGGCCTGCCCAACGAACAAGGTCTGCTCGCCGGTGCCCGCCTCGAACCCGCCGGACTGGTGCTGCTCGCACCCGCCTTCCTCCAGATCGACTTCCCGGAACCCATCGACGCTCAGCACATCTCGTCGTTTGCCTTCAACAACGATGGTGGCGATCTGCACCTGGTCCCCGATGTGGTGACCAGCAACATCACCACCCAACGCGTGCGCATTCTCGTCCAACAACTGCGCAGTCACGGCTGCGGCGTCTTCACCCTGCCCGAACTCCGGTCCCTCGCCGCCACCGTACCACCCGCCCGAAGCGCCCCGTCCCGCGCCGGCCTGCACGCCGATATGGCCGGTTGCTATCCCGAGGATGAGAAGGAAGCCAAAGCCATGCAGGAAGAGCTCGAGGACCGCGTCCGCCCACGGCAACAGGCCGCCGCCGCGATTCTTGGGGAGGAACGCCAGAAACAACTGCTCGGCTATTTGGATGAGAGCGCCGGCAACGCCGCCCTGTTCCGGGTGCTCCAAGACAGCGAAAATTTCTACGAAACCGAAATCAAAAGCCGAATCCCGCAAGCCCTCGAGTCATGCGCCGGTGTTCAAACACTCACGCCTTGGGCTCTGGGATTCGAGCGTCAGCGGCAATTGCTGGGAGCGGGTGAATTCCAAACCGAAGCCCCTCTATCCAATGAACTCATCTGCGGGGGCGCCCTGCGATGCCAGCAGCAAGCCGTCGAATGTTGCCGCAACCAGGGCGGCGACACACGCCTGGTTCAAACCCTGCTCGGCATCGAACGCCAACGCGCCCTTCTCGGCGCCGGCGCCGAGTGCGGCGAGATTTCCTTCGATGAGGTGATGAAGGAGTGTGCCCCGGATTGGTTCGGAACGCTGACCATCCGCGTCGCAGGTCGGTACCTCAACCTCGAGACCAACGGCAATTGGCGCATCCGCCGAACCAAGCAGAGCGACATGGTGCTCACCGCGACGGTGCTCTCCGCGAAGGTCAGAACTCACGCAGCGAGCATCTTCGCTCCCGCCTACACCAACATCACCTGTGTTCTCGGTGGACAGCAGGTGTCCTCCGACGACATGGAGAAGCTCGACCAATTCTGGGAATTCTCCTGCCAGGGAAAGCCGGCCCAGCAACGGCGGGATCATTGGACCAGTTCAGGCCAGGGCTCCCTCCCCGAAATCGAGCTCGACGCCGTGATCCTGGCCCCCAACACCCCAAGTCTCTTCATCAAACCCTACCTCCGGGTCACGGACGACGGTGTCCCCATCGACATGCGCTGGTTCTACGAGGAAGCCACCACCACCCGCAGCCCGTTCTCCGACGAGGATTGCGAGACCACCATCACCACCGGCGGGACGTACGATCCGGAAGCCGGCGGCGCCGGAATTCTGGTGTACGCCGAGGCCGAGGCGTTCACCTGGACCGCCGACACCATCCAGTATTCCTTCAGCGGCCCCGAATCCATGCGCTTCGATTTCGAGCACCTCTTCGAAGGCACTCGCGAGGTCCAACTCAATCTCCGCCGGGTCAAGTAGAAGACTGGCTGGTGCTGAATCCACGTCCGCCCCACACTGATGGCGCGTCGACGCCTGATTCCTCCTGATTCACCGATATGCGACCTGTTCAACCCCTCCACGGCCTGGTGGCCGCCACCCATACCCCGTTCCACGCCGACGGTTCGCTGAACCTCGGCGTCATCGAACAGCAGGCCGCCCACCTGCTCAAGGACGGCGTCTCCACGGTCTTCATCAACGGCACCACCGGGGAATGCACCTCGCTCACCCTCGAGGAACGCCGCGCCACCGCCCAGCGCTGGTTCGAAGTCATTCGCGGCACCCCGATGAAGATCTCGGTCCACGTCGGCTCCAACTGCCTGCCCGACTCCCGCGCCCTCGCCGCCCAAGCCGAACAGCTCGGGGCCATCTCCATCTCCGCCTTCGCCCCCAGTTATTTCAAACCCCGCGATCTCGACCAGCTCATCGCCTGGTCCGCCGACATCGCCGCCGCCGCCCCGAACACCCCGTTCTATTTCTACGACATCCCCGTCTTCACCAACGTGGCGCTGTCCATGCCCGACTATTTCGAGCGTGCCCCCGCCCGCATCCCAACCCTCGTCGGTCTCAAGTTCTCCAACCCGGACCTCATGGCGTACCAGCTGTGCCTGGCCGCCGACGGTGGCCGCTTCGACATCGCCTTCGGCTGCGATGAATGGCTCATGGCCGCGCTGGTGCTCGGCGGCAAAGGCGGCGTCGGCAGCACCTACAACTTCGCCGCACCGCTGTACCTACGGATGATGAAGCACCTTGCGTCCGGCGACATCGCCGCTGCCCGCCGCGAGCAATTGCGCTCCGCCCAATTGGTGCGCGTGTTGTCCCGGCACGGTTTCATGGGCGCCGCCAAAGCGCTCATGACGATGCTGGGCGTCGATGTCGGCCCCGCCCGACAGCCCCATGCAACGCTCAACGCCGATCAAGTCCGCCAGCTCAAGGCCGACCTCGAAGCGCTCAGCTTTTTCCAGGGCATCCGCTGAAACGGATAGGAATGGGCCAGTGTCGCGGAGCGACATTCGAACCCGGCGCATGCAACGCCGCCCTTCGAACGACGCGGCACGGATTCAGGCGTCGCTCCGCGACGCTGCCGTGATCGGCACCGTGAATCCGGGCCTTGAAAGGCCCGGCTACCTTCGTTCGTCGCTCCGCGACGGCCAAAAGACGGCTGAACTCCAGGCCTCTTCGGGGCTCGAAATGCATTTCAACCCTTCACCCATGGCGTGAGCCAGCCGGGTCTCAGGGCCAAAGGCCCGCACCATACGAGACTGGGCCAACGGCCCAGGTCAGCGGTTTCCCAAGAATCCAAGGGCTGAAGGCCCGTCCCACCCATGGACAGGCGCTCGGAATTCAAGGCTCGGGTCGCCCCGGATAGGTCGGGCTTACAGCCCTGCGCGGGCTTCCGGGCGGTACCTGGGCCGTTGGCCCAGGCTGGGATGGGTCGGGCCGATGGCCCTCGGGAACGGCGCCGGCAGAAACGGGTTCATGGCGAGAGCCGCCACGAATCGCGAATCGTGCATGGGGACCATGAACCGGGGAGAGATTCACCACAGAGGCACGGAGGCACAGAGTTGAAGGCGGTCTGTCTCATTTCTCTGTGCCTCCGTGTCTCTGTGGTGGAAACCGGGTTCATGGAGAGTCCACACGATTCACGAATCGCGTATTGGGGTCCCTGAACCGGGTATTCCGGGGGGCGAGACGCCCCCCTCTACGGCAGGCGGGACGCCCGCCGCTACGGAGGCTACGGCAGGCACAACACTTCCGTGCACCCGCCATCGCCGCAGACCAGATGGCAGAACTTCGCTCCCGCCGTGCCGAATCGAACACGGAAGTCATGGGTGCCCACCAGGCACGTCTCCAACCGCACATCCTGCCGGAACTGGAAGTCCCGGAAGCTGTTGTTGTACTGCAGGCTCAGGTTCGGAATCCCGATCGAATCACAACCGAGGAAGTTCCGGACCACGAAACTCCCGGTGAAAGTGCCCGTCGCCAGCCCCGTCGATCGTATGTCCACCGACAGTTTCATCGTGCTGTCGAAGAAGGAACGGCGGTCCCGCAGCTCCAGACCCGTCACTCCGTTCTCCCGGTAGAACCGGACGAAGTTGTGTTCCATCGGCCCGCCTCCGTTCACCCCGATGCCATCAAACGTCAGTGCCGGCAGCGCGATCTTCCGACTGAAGTTTGCCGCCGTATCGATGGTGAAACCGCTGGGGAAGGTCAGCGCTTGCGGAATCAGGGGCACGGTGAGTGTGCCCGCGGGAACGGTGGCCTTGAACGCGGGTCCGTTGAAGTCCCACTCCACCGACGTCGCACTCTGGCCGTCATAGCGCAGAGAACCGATCGCCAGGGTCCGACCCGCCGTGAACACCATCCGTGTGCCACTCAGGCCGCCCGAAACCAGCGTGTTCGCGCCACCCAACAGCGACAGGTTGAAGTTATTCACCCCAACCCCGAACGCACCCGCCGCATCCCGCCGCACTTCCACCCGCGCGCCCGTGCCCGGCGTGATCCGAAGCAACGGGGTGTCGAGCAAGGTCGCCGGAAAACTGGTGATCGCGTTGGTGAACGGTCGGTCCGTCGCCAGGAAGTTGAACGGTTGCGCCACCGCAAACCCGCCACCCGGCTTCGCCAGCAACCGCAGTTCACCGCTGGTCCGTACCGACGACACCCGAATCCCGCCTGACACCGCGTTGGTGAAGGCGAAGAAAGTGTTCGGCCCAAATTCCACCACCGCCGGAATCAATGGAGTCGGCTGCGGTAGTGTCAGCTGAGCCACGATCCGCGCCGCACTGACATCGAACAGGGCCTGCGACGGCGCCGACGCCGGCCGATTGAGCACCGTGATTCCAGGCGTCTGGGCCCTCAGCACGAAGCGCACATTGTTGGTGAAGCTTACCAGCCATGAACCCGCGTCCACCGACAACACCTGCGGGTTGCCCAACGGCGCATTGGCCAGCGCCATCGAGAACCGGTCGCTGCTCAGGAACGCCGAGCCCTGCACCGCCGCCGTTCCCAGGGTCGGCAATTCCAGGGTCGCCTGCGAGATCCGCACATACGGCCCGGTCGGAACGTCCGCCGGAGGTCCGCCCTGGGCCTGCAATGCCACGTTGCGTCCGGATCTCAGGCTGGCCAGCGACCCGCCCTTCGCATCCGAGACCGGTCGCACCGGCACAAAGATCGCCCGGTACGTCGCTGGAACGTTGGTCGCCACGATCGTGAACGATTCGGGTTGGGCCGGTTCCCACCGTTGGAACCGGTACTCGAACCCATCCCGCTCCTGCACCAACGGCACCGACACCGTGTTCGTCGTGCCAAAGCGCCATTCGAACGGGTTGATCACGTCGTTCGGCACTTTGCTCTCCCCCACCACCGTCACCGTCATGGGACCGCGGGCCGGGAATTGACGCAGGTTCATCGCCAGGCCGGGAGGTTCGGTTTCGAACACCAAACTCGTCGGGAAGACCTGGGCTTCACCCACCACATCGCAACGAACCGTTCCTTCGTACCCATCGGTTCCCAGCACCAACGCCCCACGATGTCGGGCCACCGTCGGCGGCGCATACCGGACCGTGATTCCACGAGAAGCTCCCGCCGCCAGTGAGATCGGCAACGTCGTCAAGACCTGGAACGCCGCCGCGTCGTCATCCGACACCAGGTTCAGGCTGGTCACGTTCAAGGTCGCCGAACCCGGGTTGCGCAGGGTGATCGTCTGGGTTGCATTGGTCCCAATCGCGATGACCCCGAAGTCCACCAGGCCCGGCAGTGTTGCCGAACCCTGAACCGGCGGCTGGAACGGTCCGCTCCGATACACGCCGTCGCCGTTCACCGCGTAAGACACGCCGGTGCTGCGTCCCGACACCGCCAAGGGCCCGGTCCGGCCTGAGGTGATGGTCTCAGCGAATTCCTGCACCCAGGTCGCGCCACCGTTGTCGGTGCGGAAAACCCCGCCTTCAACGCCATCCGATCCGGCGACCCAACCGGTGGTTGTGCTCACAAAGTGAACCCGGCGCAGGTCCATGCCGGTGAACAACGGTTGCGGCGTCCAAGCCGTCGACACCGCTCCACCGGTTGTGGTCCGCCGAAACGCACCGTCGGCACCCACCAGCCAGCCGTTGTTCAGGTCCAGGAACTGAAGGTCTTCAATGGTGGTTCCCAGGTTCAACACCCGGGTCCAGTTGGCACCCGCGTCCGTGGAGCGGAACACATGACCGTTCCCCGCTACGAACAGGGTGGTGGTCGTGATGGCGTGAATCGCGGTGCCGTCAAAGACGCCGCTGAGCGGGACAGGACGAGTCCGGACCGCCCAGGTCAGACCTCCATCGACCGTGCGTAGCACATCCCCGGGCGTGTCGATCCCGATAAGCCTGTCGGTCATCCGGGTCACCGCAAAGCCGGTCGTCGAGGACACCATGTGCAGGTCGCGCACCTTGGTGGAGACGGGCGTGGTTTGTACCGACCACGTGGTGCCACCGTTGGCGGTTCGCAGGATGTAGCTGGCGCAGGTGTTGGTGCAGACCGGGAAGGTCCTTCCCGCATCCCCGCCCACGGCGAATCCCAGCGAACTGGAGAAGAAATGCAGTCGGCTCAACGCCGACGGCACCGCCGCCGTGAGCGTGGTCCAGTTGGTTCCACGATCCGTCGTTCGGAAGATCTGACTTCCTGAAATCGCGAACCCCGTGGTGTCGGAGACGAATTGAATGTCCCGGAACGCCGACGGCCTTGGGCTGGCCAGCAGATCCCAGGTGTTGACCTGGCCGCGACCCTGGACCGGCAACCGGTAGCGGGTCGCCGATTCGTTGTGGGTGAACTCGATCACCGCGGAATGATCTCCCTGGCTGGCCGGTGTGAATCGAACCTGGAAGGTCCGCGAGCTGTTGGTCGGAATGCCGGTCAATGCGGTGCTGGACAGGGCGAAGGCGCTGCTGCCCGTGCGGGTGATTGCCGTCACGTTGAGCGGGGCAAAGCCACGGTTGAAGACCGTCACTTCCACCGTCCGCGTCCGGTTGAGCGGCAACAGGCCGAAGTCCACCTCGCCTGGTTCCAGCGTGATGATCGGCCCGGTCGGCGCCGAGCCGGGGCGGAAGTGGATCTGGCCTTGTTCACCCGCCAGCCAGGTGCCGCCAGCATTGCCCGTCTGCGCGTTGAAGTGATACGCCCCGGATGGGTTCTCCCGAACGAACGGCGGGTTCTGCCCGATCGGCAGCCGGGTGTACGCCGAACCATTTTCACCGACGATGTACCCCACGTTCACCGCGGTGAAATTCTCCAGGGTCGGTCCAAAAACTCGACTCAGGGTCCCGCCAATGCCAGGCGCGGTGAACAGGCTGCCACTGTCGCCTACCACCCACACATCGGCGTCGGTGTCGATGGCGCTGGTCGCGCCAAAGGCGGCACCCCGGAGGTTGAGAAAGCCTCCCGCCAGAAGGGTGGAACTCCAGTTGAGCCCGCCATCCGTTGAACGAACCACCGTGCCCGCATCCCCCACCGCCACCAACCTCGGTGTCACCGTGGGCGAGGGCCGCAAGGAAGCGACTGCGTTCAGCGGCGCCGTCGTCGTCACCGCCTGCACAAACGGTCCGTTGTTCTCCCGCGCCACCAACCCGCCCGCGTCCCGGAACCCCGCGAACACCACGCTCACAGCGGGGTCCATGTTGTTTGCCGCCGACACCGTCAACGGCATCAAGGTCACCGCGGTCCAGTGGTTGCTGGGACTGGTGACGATCGGATCCACAATCCTCCGCCAGGTCACGCCACCATCGGTCGAAACCCCCGCCATGCCTTCCAACCCGGCCACCACCACCAGGTTGTTGCGGCTGGCGATGGCGCGGAACGAACCCGAGAACCCCGCCCGTTCCGCAGTCCAACTGCGCCCGCCATTGTCCGTCCTCAGAAACGCCCCGTCATCACCCACCGCCCAACCCACGTTCGTCGTCAGCATGCTGATGCCACGCAGGGTCGGACCGCCTTCGCGCAAGCGCACCAGGCGTTCGGCATAGGCGTTCAGTGTCTGAATCGGGATCGCATGCGGAACAGGCGTATCGTTCGCCCGAATTGTCAGCGTCCCCGTGGCGCTGCCCAACCCCGCCGGCGTGAAGGTCATCGTCAGATCCAGGCGTTCGCCCGGCTGCAACGTGCGGTTGCTGATCGCCGGCGACACCGTGAACGGCCCGGTGAGTGTCGCATTGGTGAGCACCAGCGGCGCGACACCGAGGTTCCGAATCACCACCGTCCGCGTCGCCCGGCTGCCCAACGGCACTTCGCCAAATCGCACGGAATCCACGCTGGCATTGAAGATCGGCACCGGTCGTGCGTCGCCGGTCACCGGAATGCCCGGCTGCGACCCGCCCGGCGTCATCAAGACCTGGATCTGGCTGTTGGCCACCCCCGCCGCCGTCGGCCGGAATTGCACCAGCACATCCCGGAATTCCCCGACCGGAATGGAAAGGTCGGACTGGGCCGGCACGAACGCCGGGGAGGCACTGAAGAGGTTCACGATCAGCGGGGCTTCACCCGCATTCGACAGTCGCAACGACCGGTTGGTCACCGACCCGAAGGGAATCGTTCCAAAGGTCAGGGATGCCGGTTGAATCGACAGCTTCGGCTCCGCTGAACTGGGTTCGTTGCCGAGTTCCAAGCGCCCCCGCAGTTTCACTCCACCCAGCAGGTTCAACTCACGCAGCCCGGTGTCCGCATAGAAGCGCCCTTCGGTGTCGACCAGCAACTGGTTGAACGGCGCCGCCAGGGTGGTGGCGTTCTGGCTGCCCGGCAGCAAGGTCACCGTCGGACTGTTGATCTCGAATCCCACCACGCCCGACCGCCGGCTCAACCGCATCTGCCCACCCGTCATCTGGAAATGGCCTGGCACCGTGAAGTTCCCGGAGGTGACCGTCGCGGTGAAATCCGCGTTGGCCCGGTTGGTGAAGGGCGAAAGCCTCAGCAGCTCGGAGTTCACCCCCACGACCTGGAGCCGCGCACCGCTCGGGGCGGCGTAGCCGTCCTGGAACAGTTGGACCGAGAGGTTGTCGGTGGTCACTCCCCGCAACTGAATCGCACCGAACGCCTGGGGCGGAATCGAAGCCTCGCCCGTCAGCGCGATGGCGCCGTTTAACCCCACCGACAGCGTGCCTTGCGCGCTCGTCCCCGGCCCCAGCAACCCGCCCTCAAACGAACCGCTCATCACCAGTCCGTTCTGGCTGACCGTGAGACTTGCCCCGGCCCGCAATCCCGGCGTCGGCAGTCCCGCGAATTGTTTGGCCTGCCCCAATTCCGCCGTGAGTTGGAACGTCCCGTCACCGTTCACCGCCAAGGACGCCCGGCCCGTCCCGCCCACCACCAGTTCCTGTGCGAAACTTTCGCCGGGAAACACGGTCACAGTCAGGCCCGCCGGGATGTTCGACACCACCAGGCTGGTCAGTGCCAACCCGTTGCCCGCCACGCTGGCCGTGAAATCGCCCGCCGTGGAACCCACCCGCAGCAGTTCGCGCCCGCCAAGGTCCCGAACCGACAGCTGCCCCGCAAGGCTCGCCGTGGCGTTCCAGGGTCCGGTGGTGGAGAACGAGAAGGCATCGTTCGTGCGCGCCCCGTGAATGCGCAGGCTCAAACCATTGCCCAACATCGGAATGTCGAGGCGGGACGGATCGACGGCAAAGGAGCCTTGGATCGTGTTGTTGGCCGCCCGCACCATGTTGAACCGGGCGCTGATGCGCGAGGCATTGGGAATCAGAGGAACCACGCTCAGCAGACGCGTGCCGTTCAGCGGGTTGTTGATCCGGATGGGATCGATCGCCCCCGAGGCCGCCAGGAACGGGGCTCCTGCCGCGGGAAGCGTGTTGAAGTCAAAGGTGGCGTTGTGCAACGCCAGCCCCGGAACACCCAGCTGCGGCACGCTGAAACGCCCCGCCAGATTGGGCAGCGCCACCAGATCCGAGGGGAACACTGCCAGTTCCGCGTTGTCGATGGTCACCAGGTTCGCGAACCGGAACTGCCCCTTGAAGGCGATCCCTCCCAGCCGCGTGGCTTCCGCAAACGGGCCCGTGCCCTGAAACGCCGGGTTGAACCGAGGTGAATACGCCACCAACCGCGCCGAAGCACTTCCCGTCGTCAGCAGGTTGGTGAGCGGGTCCGGAATGCGGAACCGATCCACCGTCAGGTCCATGGAAACCTTGGGCAAACCATCCGCCAAACTCGTCGCCACCCGGTTCACCACCGTCGCCACTTCCGCCGCGGAACTCCCGTTCTGCTGAAGCCGGGTGATCTGATCGCGGAACTCGGTGAAAACATCCTCGATCGGTCGCGGAGGCGATTGCCGGATCTCAAACGCCAGATTCGCGCTGTCCAGGAAGCTTCTCAGCCACGATCCCGTGGGCACACCCGCGCTCACCCGGAAGAACGGTCCATTCCCCCCGCCCGCCGGCACCGCCACCACATCGGCACGTCCCACCGGCACGCCCAGCAACCGCCCGTCCAGGTACCCCGACATGAAGAACTGCTCGAAGGGATAGACGCTCCCCACCTGGATCTCGCTCGGATCAAAGCTCGCCAACGACCCGAGCAGGTCTTGCGGCGACAGCGGATTGCCACCCGCATCGGCGAAGAACGGCGGATTGGGAGCCGGCACGTAGAACGCCAGCGATCCCACTTCGCTGGTCTGCAGCACGTAGTTGCCGATCAGGTCCGCCGCTGCTCCCAGCCGTTCGAACACGTCCGCCGAGGGATCCGACACGGTGCGGATCGCCGACAGAGGCGGTGCGTCCACAATCATTCGCGGCATCGCCAATCGCGCCGCCCCCAGAATCCCGCCGTGCGGAAAGTAGTCGTTCTGAAAACTCACCCGGGCCTGCTGCAACTGGCTGCGCTCGGGTGAGCCTTCGGGGAAGATTTGGAACAGGTCGGCTTCCGTCCCCTTCCACAGCGGTTGCGCCAGGAAACCACGTTCCAAGGCGGTCAAAGCCACGTTCAACCGCGACGGCAACCTCGGATTGCGATCCTCCGGTCGCACATAGCGAAAGCCCGGCCGCGCCGGATGCGCCGTCAGGTTCGGCAGAATCACCCGCGCTTCGGCATCCGCCAGTTTGAACCCGAACGGATTGATCTCGTACCCAATGGTGAACGTCGCGTTTGCCAGCATGTGATCGAAGCCTTCTTTCGCGAAGTTCCCCAACGCCTGCGGCGAACTGAATTTACCCTCGAACCCGCCCACCACCGCTTCCGCCAGATCCGGGAAGCCCAGCCCAAAGCCCATCGAAGCGTTGTCCAGCGCCGGGAAAATGGGCTGACAGAACAACCCCGCACTTCCGGCGCACAGCAGCAGGTTGTTGATCACGAAGCTCGGCGAGAACGAGAAGCCCGCCGCCAGACTGGTGCGCGTCGCCGCCGCACTCACGTCCACCAGTTCCGCCGACAGCGGAATGCCGAACAGTTTCGGAACCGCCTGCCCGCACAGGGCGAACGACGGCTGGAAGCTGTCCGCCACGGTCCGCGCCGCTGCGGCAAAACAATCGCCCAAACCCGGCACCGGCGGCATCGAGAACACCTGCCCGACGAAGGCCAGTTTCTCCGAGTCGTTCAGCGCCGACAGTGCCTGTTGGGTCGTTCGATCCAGCACCCGCGGTGCGACACGCGCCAAGACCGCCCGAATGGTCTGGTCCGCCATGCATCCCGTTAGTTGCCCAAAGGCCGAAAGCACCCCGGTCACGCATCCCGGGCATTCGAACTGCGACCGCATCTGGCCCAATTCCAACGGCCCGATGGCCAGCAGACTGTCGCCGCAGAACGACGGGTTCGGATCCCCGCGATTGTCAGTGCCCGCCACGAAACTCTCCGTGCGACCCACCGGCACGCCCATCACGTTGATCGATCCCACCACCCCGGCCGCGCCCGTCGTGCTCAGCACCACGCCGCCCGTCGCGGATAGCGCCGTCGACACCGCCGCGTGCGAGAACGTTCCAGTCAGCTTCACCGTGGCGTCCGGACACGGCAGACCGGCATAGGCTGCTTCGACGATCTTGTCGTAGACCGAGGTCGTGTTGCCCAGGAACGGCGCGATGGTCTGGCGCACGATCTGGGCCAGGGTCGCTTCAAAATCCTCCAGGAACTCCGCGATATCGGCGTTGATGGCCGCTGCGGTGTTCTGGCCCAGCAGAGCCGGATCCGCCCGCGGAATCAGCAGGTCGATGCCGATCCGCACGTTCTCCGCCACCGCCTGACCGATCCCTTGCGCGTCGGTCAACCCCAGCCCTGCCACGAACGATTCGGTGATACCCAATTGGTTCAGCTCGTCTTCCGACAGCGAACTAAATTTCAGGATCACCTTGTTGGCGAACTGATCCAGGTCCGGATGCGGCTGGCACAAAATGTTGACCGTCGGTGGCGGGCAATCCCCCGTCGGACAGGGAAATTCCGGGGGTGCCTCGCCCAGGACCGCCACCCGGGACATCAACGCCCGGCGCTCGGCGGCGTCGGAAACGCGCTGAACGGCAGCTTCGTCCGCCTTGGCCCAACGCAGGTAAGCCGCGTATTCCTCCCACGTCATCGCCGCCCCCGGCCGTTCGACAGCACCTCCGGCCAACCCTCGCGCCGTAGCGGCGGGCGTCCCGCCTGCCGTAGAGCCGGGCGTCCCGCCCGGCGGCTGTCCGTCAACTGAGGATGCTTCGAAGAGCCTCGCGACCGAACCCTCCGCCTCGCCTTGCAACCCCGCCTGCGACGCCACGGGCCGGCCGTCCGCCCCCACCGGATAAAACGTGGCGAAATCGCACGGATCGCCGTTGCTGTTGAGGAACGACACGCCACCCGCCACCCCGGTCAGCAGGAAGCCCGTTGGCCCCAACGGAATGCCCGCCGGCCCGGCACTGGCGTCCAGGCACACCCCGATCGGACCGTTCATGTCGAAGGCGACCAGCGCCTTGACTCCCACATCGTTCAGCGTGCCGCCCACGCGACCGGCAAAGAACAATCCCGGCGGTCGTCCCCCGGCCGCCGCCAGCCCGAGTTGCTGTCCGGCCGCCGCATTCACCGTGTCCAAACCACCGAGGAACACTTCGCCGGTCAGCGTCAACGGCGGGAATTCCAGGTTCTGAATGCTCATGCCGAACCCGCTGATCTCGGTACGAATCCGCCCGTCCACCAACCGCCCGCGCAGGTTGTCCACCCGCCCGCTCAGAATCGGATTGGGCCCAGGCGGAAGGTTCACCTGGGCGCTAATGCCCAACTCGATGTTGTCGGGAGCGATCACCTGCGGGAAGGGCAGGTTCGGATTCAGGAACACCACACTCGCACCCGAGACGTTCAGCAGCAGGCCCGGGGCCGCCTGGTAGTCCGGATTCTGCGCCACCGACAACCCCGCGATGGTGAAGCGGGGCAACGTTTCACCCACAAAATCAAACCGGGCATTCTGCAAGCCCAGGCGTGGTCCGTCCGGGATGTTCACAAACCCGGCGAGCGACACCGAGAACGGCCGGCTTGGCGTCGGCTGGAAGAGGTTCGTCAGGCCATCCAACGCCAAGACCGCGTTGTCGATCAGCAGCCCCTGCGGCCCGCCCAACCGCATCGTTCCGCCAATCGCAAAGTTCTCCATCGCCAGTTGCAACGGCTCGCCACGAGAGCCCGCCACAAAGCCGCAGGAGCGCGCAAACAACCGTCCACCTCCATCGGCTCCCAACGCCGACGGCGGAATCGCGAACTCGATGCCGACATCCAACCGGTAAAACGGCTGGCCGTTGGGCTGCCGCGCAATGGTCAACGCCGTCGGCAGGTTGCAGTTCGTCGTCGCCGTGCCCAACAGGATGAACTCGAACCCGCCCTGGCTGAACACGCTCAGGTTATCCCGCAAGGCAATCGTCCCGGTCGGAAAACCATCGAGCCGGAACGCCGCACCGAACAGGTCCACCCGGTTCGTCCGCCCCGGAATCGGCAGTTGCAGCGTCGCATTCAGATTGGTCAGTAGCGGCAAACCGTTCGTCGGAAACACCAGCCGCGCCGAACACACTTCCGCCGACAGATTCGTCAGGCCCGGAACTTCAAATCCCAGGTTCCGGAATTCCAAGGCCCCCGAGAACCGTACCGACTCCGGATTCTCACGGAAGGTCACCGAGATCGGCGCCGACGGTGTCAGCGCGATCGCCGGCCCCGAAGCCACCCCCGCTGGGTTGGTCGGACAAATGGAGGTGGTGAAGATTTCAGGCAGCCGCAGCGTGCCATTGTTCAGGCTCAGCGTGGTGCCCGACGGTTCATAGGCGAACGACGTCGCGATGCCATCGGCCACCACCTGAAAGTTGGTTCGGGTGACCGACGCCGGCAGCGGGCGGCTGCGGGCGAACATTCCCGCCGACCCCTGGGCGGTGAAGCGTCCTCTCGGCGACACCAGGCTGACGTCAAAACCGAACCCGGCGTCGAACAGCACGAAATCCTCGGTGAACCGCAGGTTCACATTCTGCGCGGTCGAGTTCACCGCCAGCCGATTCGCCGATTCGTCGTAGAGCACCATCACGCCGAACAGCTGGGTCGTCGTGTTGAAGGGAACCGCCAATTGACCCGTTCCCAACACGTCCAGGCCGCCTGCGCGGGTGGACGCCACCTGCAGGTCCGCCGACAACCCCACCGTCCCGAACGGCAGCGGTGTCGCCGTCGAGGCGCGCAGGCTGAAGCTGCCGTCGTTGGCCACCGTCGCTTCGTTGATCGAAAAGAAGACGTTCGTTCCGACACTGGGAAACTCCAGCCGACCGCCGAAGGTGCCGCTCAGGAATTGGGTCTGGCGATCGTACAGCAGGCCGCCGAACACCTGCCGCACCAGCAGATCGTCCCCCGCCAATACGAAGTCCTGAGGCACGAACTGCGGCCGCAAGGCGACAAACGCCTGGGCGATGCGATCCGCGCTGCGCACCGAGGCGGATGCCGCGCTCAGGAACGATCCCGCCAGCGTGGTGACCGCAGCCCCGACCCGTCGGTTGCTCGCCTGCACCAGCCGCCGACTGTAGTCGGCCAGTTCCCACCACGCTTTCTGTGCCTCAGCCACCGCGGTGAATTCCAGGGTCAACCGAGGCAGGGTGATGGTCTGGATATGGCTCACTTCCGGCGCCAGCCCGAGGTTCTCGAACGTCTCGGCCAGTTCCACCAGGTCGCGGAGCATCCCCACACCGTCCCGCATCCGGTCCCGCGGCCAGGTTTGGAGGGCCAGCTGATCCAGGCCCTCCAGGCGGGCCTGCAAGTCGCGGCGAAGCGGCGCCAGCAGATCGGCTTCGAGACTGAAATTGAACTGAACCTTGATGCGCGAAAGCGTCGCGTAAGCCGGCAGCAGCCGAGCCTCCAGGCGGTCCACCCGCCGGTCCTCCTCCATCAACGCCCGTTCTACCAGCACCCGACGGGTCAGCGCTTGCAGACTCGCGGTTTCACGGGCCAGGTCGAACGGCCCCGAGGTGCAGTCCGCATAGCGAACCGCGCCCGGCCAATCGAACTGGCCCAACCGCTGAGCCGAAGCCAGTTCGCCCAGTTGCCGGGTGTATTGAAGGCGGTCCAGGAAAGTCAGGTTCGGCTGCTCGCACAGTTCGCGAAGGAGAAGTCCCCGCTGACGACCCGCCAACGTCCCCACCGCGGCCCGAATGATCGCGAGTTCCGACCCGTCGTCATCCACTCCCGAACTCAGGAGTTCCGCCGAGTACCCCAGAAGGTCTTTCGCATGGTTGTCGAGCAACTGGAGGGGAATGGCCTCGAAACGCGCCGCGTCCGCCACCGCACCGGTGCCCGGGTTCAGCCCCAGTTCGACGAACAGATTCGTCCGGCCCGCCCGCAGGAATCGGTCGACCTCCGCGAACACCACGCCGTCGTCGTCGATCCCGAGAAACTGCTCCGTGCCGGCATGCTTGAAGGCCAGACGCGCCGCCTGACGCAAGGTCGGCAGGTCCCGTCGGGATTGGGGGCTCGTCAAGATTTCCAACGTGTTGGACCGCCCTCGCCCGACGGCGGCACGCATTTCCGGCGTGTCCATCAAGGCCCGCGCATTGCCCAGGGTCTGCGAGCGCGCCATGCGATCCAGCGCCCGCGCCAGATCGTTCATCGCACCGTTGTAGTCCTCGTAGCGCTGAAGATCGGTGGCCCGAGCATCCAGTTCGCCCAGCTTCGCCGACAACGCCTGTTCGAGGGTTCCCGCACCGTCCGCCATGGCCTTCAAGGTGGCGCGAACCGCGCCATAGGCCGCTTCATGGGTCACTTGTCGCCCCTGCTCCGCCGCCGCGAGCACCGAGTTGGCAAACGCAGCCACCGCATCCAACTCCAGAGTCACCGACGGCGCGCGAAATTCCGGGCGTGTCCCCGCCGGATCCAGTTCCAGCGGCGCGGTGAGTGGCGCCAACGTCTCGAAGCTCGCGTTCAGGCGTTGGTAATACTCGGTGAGCGTCGTCAGCAATTCCCGGCTGAACTCTCCCGCCCCTGGCAGTGTCGGTTTCAACACCGTGATCTTGTCCACCAGATCCAACTTGAGCCCGCCCGCCTCCAATCCAAACGTGTAGACCGGGTCTTCCAAACCAATGAATCCGCCGAAGTGCATGCCGTTGGTCAGATCCAACCGCAGCCCGCCCGACAGCCGCAGCCCATCCCCGTCCCGGAAGCTCACATGCAACGGGCGCCGCGCCGGAATCGAGAGCAGCCCGATCGGATTCTCGGCCGGCACCTGCACGTTGCCGAACGCGGTGATGTCGAAGTCGCCGTTGTTCGCCACCGTCGCATTCCGGATTTCCAGAGCCCCCGCGATCGCCGGCAGTTCCAAACGCCCGCCAAAGCTCCCGCTCAGGAATTCTGTCGAGCGATCGTAGAACACACTGCCGAAGCCCTTCCGCACCACCAATGCCCCGGGCAACCGCAGTTCCACCGGCTCGAATTGCGGCCGCAGCGCCACAAACGCCTGCGCCACCCGGTCCGCCGCCCGGACGGTCGCCGTCGCCGATGACAGCATCGCCCCGGCCAGGATCGTGACGTTGGTGCCGATCCGGCGGTCCACGCCCTGAATGAGGCGCCGGCTGAAGTCGGTCATTTCCCACCACGCCCGTTGGGCTTCCGCGGCGCCGGTGAATTGCACGGTCAGATTGGGGAGCACCACATCCCGCACTCGGGCCACTTCCGGAGTCATGGCCAGGCTTTCCAGCACTTCGGCCAGGTCCGCGAGCGTGTCCAGAATGGCCACGCCATCGCGGAGCCGGTCCCGCGGCCAGGCTTCGAGTGCCAGCGTGTCCAGCCGATCCAATTGAGCGCGGAGTTCCCGCTGGAGCGGCCCCACCAGATCGGTGTCGAGGTTGAAGTTGAAGCGCACCTTCACCCTCGCCAGCGTCGTGTAAAACGGGTCGATGCCGCCGCGCGACCGATCGGCGGTCAGCCGACGCGCATCCAGTTCCCGCTCCCGCGCCACCCGCTGAAGTCCGGACCAGAGCTGGACATACTCGGCATCCAGGTTGAATGGCCCGGTGGTGCAACCAAAGCGCATCACCTGCGCCGGCCAGCGGAACACACCCTCCTGCTCCACCGCGTTCAGGGCGTCCAACTGAACCAGAAGCTGCTGCCGCTCCAGGTAGTGCATCGCAGGCTCGGCACAAAAGCGTTGGTGAATCAGCGTGCGCTGGCGATGGGCCAGGGATTGTGCCGCCGTCCGCACCACCACCAGGGCGTCGCTGCCCCGGTTCTCATCGCCCGCGAGCGAGATCGCCCCGGTCAACCCGAAGATCTCCCGCGCTTCGTTGTCGAGCACGTGCAGCGGGATGGCTTCCAGCACCGCGGGAATCGCCACCGCGCCGTTGGTCGGATTCAAACCCAGCCTCACCAGGTGGTTCGAGAGACCCGACTGGATGAAGGCGGAAAGTTTGGGCAATACCGAGCCAGCGCCATCGGTCCCCAGCAGTTGTTCCGCCGCCGCCAAATCGTCGGCGAGCGCGAACACTTCCCGGAGGGTGCGCAAATCACGCGTCGACGCCGGACTGTCCAGCAGGGCCAGCGTGTTGGTGCGCGACACCTGAAGGGTTTCCTGAAGTTCCGGCGAATTCACCAGATCCGCCCGCCGGCCGATGCTTGCCTCGAATCCCGCTCGATTCACGACCTCGCCCAGTTTCTTCAGGGTCGCGTGCGCACGGCGGGTCCGCTCCAGATCGGCGGCCCTCAGATCCAGATCCCCCGCCAAGCGGACGAGATCCGCTTCGGCCGACCGCGTCCCGCGGGCAAAATCCCTCAACAACTCGCGAACCGAACCGAACACCGCCTGATGCGAGGTGGTGGTGGCGGTGGCCAATGCGGCCTGGGCGCTGTTGATGAAGGTCTCCAACCCGTCCAACGGCATGGTGAGGACCGGATCGCGAAACTCCGGCGGCACACCGGGTTCACCCAATTCCAAGGGTTGCCCCAATCCTGCGAGACTCTCGAAGCTGCGGTTGAGGCTGCCCAGATATTCCCCGAGAGCCGTCGCCACTTCCGCGGTGAAGACACCGACTCCCGGCACGCTCGGCTTGAGCAACACGATCCGATCCAGCAGTTCCAGGTTCAGGCCATCCGCGGCAAAACCCATGGTGTACACCGGATCCTCGAAGCCCAGAAAACCGTCGAAGCGCATGCCGTTGTCCAAGTCCAAACGCATCGCCCCCGCAAAGCGCGGGACATCGCCCGTCCGCAGGCGGATGTTCAACGGTCGGCGCGCCGGGATGGTCAACGTTCCCGCTGGCCGCCCCACCGGCACCCGCAACGACCCAAAGGCATTCAGATCAAACGCACCGCCGCTGGCGATGGACGCGTTTTGCACCGACAGAAACCCGCCGAACTTCGGCAGGGCGATCTGCCCGCGGAATCGCCCCGAGAATTGCCGGGTCAGCCGGTGATAGCTCGCCGCTCCCACCACGCCGTCCACCTGGATCTCACCCGGCAACAGCATGTCGGCGGCGGTCAGCAGGCTTCCCGAGGTTTGGATCTGCAACCGCGCCACTTCCCGCGACGTCGACAGCAGCACCGCGGCTTGTTCCAGGTTCGCCCGTTGCCCGATCAAATCCCCGACTTGCCCCAGTCGCTCCGCTTCCCCCAGCAACGTTCGTACGGCTTCTGCCGCCTCCGACCAACCACGTTGCGCCAGCATCAGAACACTCAGCCGCGCCACCACTCTCGGCAGTCGCTGGGTCTCCCAGTCTTCCGCCGCCGCCAATCCAAAACGCGCCCCCAACTCCGAGTGCAGTCTTCCCGCTTCCAGAATCTGCATCAGCGCCGCCAGGCTCGTTTCCGACGCCAGCGCCACCGATCCCGTCACTTCCACCAGCGCACGTTCCAACCCATCAAACGCCCGACGGAAGGGTTGCGACGCGAAGGTCACGCCCGCCGGCATCTGCCGCAGCACGCGCATCAGCGCCCGGATCTCTGCCGAAAGGTTTCCCAGCGTTCGCTCACCCAGCGGCTTGGAGAGGTCGAGCAGCAGAAGCGCATCGAGCCGCTGACCGTACCCCGTCAGATCCGCCGCATCGGGAATCAGCGCGTTCACCGCCAGGTTGTCGGGGAAGATCGCCAATTGACGCGCCGCCGCCACGTCCACGATGTCCTGCACCGCCAACAGAAAACCGGGGTAGTCCCCGGCTTGTTCGGCCTCCACTGCCGCCGCATTCGCCACCTCAAACAACCGCGCCCCAAGTTGCGAGAGTGCCTCGTCGATGGGCGTGGCCGGCGCCAGGTCAACACCGAGCAACTGCACCGCCGCCAGGAAGTCCACCAACTGCCGCACCTTTTCGGCCGCGACAAAACGGTTCATTCCCACAATGACCGGATTGCCAAACGGCGTGAATTGTCCCGCCACCACCCCCAGGGCCGTCGCCTGACGCCCGGCAAAGCGCTGAAGCAACGCCGGCATCGCCGTCGTGATCAGCCGTCCCGCCGGCCGGTTCAGGGTCTGCCGCAACGCCTCGGTGTCGGCAATCGCCCGAACCGCGCGGGTCAGGGATTCAAAGTTCAGTGTCGCATCCGGTTCCTCGGCACGCGCCAACGCCGCCGCCTCCGCTTCCGCCAACGCGGCATCCAATTCTGCCTGCGCCGCAGGGGTGGCGGTCACCGCATTCGCCGCCAACGCCGCCCGCGCCCGCATCAGCGCCAGTCGATGCAACGCCGCCGCATCGAGATCATGCCCGCCGGACGCCGAGGCCCCGGATTGGCGGGCGACATCCCGGATCAGGTCCAGCGGCAGCCGTTGCGTGGTCCCCGCCAACGCGCTGAAGGTCCAGGCTTCCAACGCACTTCCCATCGCCTCGAAGGGCGCCGGCGGAAGACCCGGAACAATCCCGGAAGCCCCCACCGAACCCGTGCCGATCATCGCCGCCACCGAGCCGCTGAAACGTTCGTAGGCCCGCGCAAAGGCACTCAGACAACGCATGGCCTCGGCCAGCTGCGCCGGCGTCGTGGTCGTGGGCAAACAGACCGCCGGATTCGCCGGCAACAGGTCCGCCAGTTCCGCCAACGCCAGGGCCTGGACTCGGTCGGCGGAAAAGTTCAGCCGGTAGTGCGGATCGTTCAGGTTCAAATCCACCCGCGCATACCCGCCATTGGGAAACTGCACTTCCGCCGGGCCCACCAGCGAGATGGCCCCGTCCGGTCGGAGGGTCAGCCACAGCGGATTCGCATCACCCGCCTTCAGGGTGAGCGGACTGCCCGAATTGTCCGGCAGCGAAAACTCACCATGAAACGGCAGACGCATGCCCAGTTCGCGGGTGAAATCGATGACCAGATCCGGGTACTCCCCCGAGGTCCCCGGCAACGGCAGCCCTGTCGAAACAAAGGAAAAGCGCGCCGCGCGAATACCACCGTCGTCCACGACTCCCGCCCGCCAGGTCAGTGGGAACCGCCCAAACACGGTCACCGCCACCCCGTCCGCCGGAGTGCGGTCAAACACGGCCAGAACATCCGCCAATGCCACCGGCCCCACCCGCAGCCGCTTCAACTCTCCTCCGGTGCGGGACAGCGTGCCATCCAGTTGAATCGGGTACGCACCCCCGAAACCAGCCACGGCATCGACAAATTCCAGCGACTGCCCGCCGACCTCGTTGATCAGTCGAACGCCCTTGGGAAAGCGAATGAAGAAACCGGGGCCCCGTCCCAGCAGGTTCCGACCGCCCGGCCGGTATTCGACCGGTCCCCACTGACCGGGAGCCACCGCCTGCACAATCCCGCCTTCCACCGGCAATCCATTCGTCCCCAGCGGCACGAAATGATCCGGGTCCACCAGCCCCAGCGGGAACACCGAGGAATGCGAAATATTGCCCAAACCATCCACTGCCCGGGCCACCAGGAAGCGCGCGCCCAGTTCGCGGACGTTCAACGGCAGACGAAAGGTCCAAGCCGCCCCTGTTCCCGGCTCGGCGTCGCCCAGGACGGTCGAGCCATTCAGAAACACCACCCGGGTCACACCACTCGGATCCGTGGCCTCCACCGACAACGTCGCCCCCGGACCTCCGTCGACGGGCGCAAACCGAGCGTCGATCGCCGACAGCGCCGGACCCTCCACATCGCGCCCTGTCTCCTGGAGCAGCGCCACCCGATAGAAGCCTTTGGGAAGAATCACCCCGGTGGAATCCGAGCCCTTCGTCACCGTGCCTTCCGCCCGGACGGTCGCCACATCCACCCAGCCCACACCTCCACCCGCTTCCAAGACAACCCCGTCCCAACGCTGCAACCGATACAGCCGACCGGGTTGGCTGGCCCAGGTGACTTGCCAGCCCGTGCGCAGTTCGTACTCGGGTGCTTCCAGGATGCGAAAGCCTTCAACTGCCTCGGGCCCCACGAAGCCCACCGGTCCAGGCCCCACCAGCGCCACCGGCGTCACCCGTTCCACTCCCACCCCACCCAACACGTCACCGTCCGTCGCCACGGCGTCGGCAAGCCACATTTCCGTCGAACGCTGGGAGGAACGTCCCCAGGTCAACACCAACGCCGCCAGCAACCACAGCCAGACCTTCGAAAAACAGAAACGAACAGCGTGACGTCGAATCATGATGGTGTCGCCGCCCCGGAGCCACCTCCATGAACGGCAGGCACACCGAAGACCAAGCTCAATGCCCGGAGCAAGCTTCAATCCATCCGATTCTCAAAACGCTCAGTTCCGCCGCAGCCGATAGAACTTCTGCCCATCCCCAACCGCTTCTTCCCATGAATTGCCTAAGGGCTGTGGCATCACCGGAGCCCATACCAACAGGTCCGCGCTCCATTCCAACACGTAGCCCCGAAGTTCCGCCGGCCAGGCCAGCTGCAGGCGCCCTTCCTGCACTCGCACCAGAGCGATTTCAACCGCATCAGGCGGCACGTCCGTCGGCCGACTCCCGGCATCCCGGGGGTCCGTGCCAGCGCGATACTCCGCCAGCGCATTCGCACCATCCCCGTCCGTGTCACCGGCGGGATCGTCCACGCCAAAAACCTGTTCCCACCCATCACCCAGTCCGTCGCCATCGGCATCCACGGCCACCGCCGGCACCGTGGCCGGCAGCCGGTCGAACGTGTACCGGGCGCTGACCAACAACGATCGCACCCCGGTGCCAGGTTCCTCGGCATACGCGGTGAGCGTGTCGTTCCCCGTCAACTGGGGCGGCTGCGCCGCATCGTAAACCGCCCAGGCACCCGCCCCACCCCGGCGATACCACATCACGTCCCCACCGACTGACCCACGCAGACTGACGGAGAAGCGCCCGTCGCGTTCCAACGCCCCATATGCACCCGCCGGCGGACTGAACTGGACGGTCTTGCGGACCGCCCCGGCGACCGCCCCAAAACCCGCCACGCTCGCCTCCTGCAACAGCTGATTGCCCAACGCCACCTGCCCGGGCGCGTTCAGCGGAAAGGCCTGCACCGCCCCGAGACCCTCCACAACCCCACCGTCGAACTCAGCCCACGCCCCGGTCGCCAACACACGGGTCCAATCCGGACGGTTCTGGCTGCCCAGGAAGCTCGCCTCCGAAACCAAAAACGGATCCAGATCGAACAGGAACAAATTGGGATACGCCGACCGCGGACGTTGAGCCGGCAGCGAGCCGGACTCCCTCAGGCTCGGAACTTCCCCCGGCGCACCCGGACCATAGCGACGCCAGGTCGAAACCCGTCCACCGGGACCACTCAACATCAGGAACTCCTCACCCACCGTCACCAAACCCGCGAAGGCTTCGCCCGCCGGACATTCGAACGCGGTCAATTCCACCGCCGGCACCGGAGCATCCAGCACGCGATAGAGTCGGACCGTGTCCGGAGTGGATTCCAAACGGAGCGCCACCAGACAACGCAGGTCCGGGAAAGCCGGGTCGATAAACGGCACAGTGTCCAAACCCACCACCCGTTCCGGAAGCGGATGGGTCGTGGTGCCGGACACGCCTCCCGGATAGCTCAACGCGCCGCCCACGGGCACCCGCACCAGCCGGTGCATTTCCAGGGTGACGTTGTCCTTCGGGATACTGAACAGGGTCGAGGCAGCCCCCGCCCACAGCAGACCCGCGGCATGAGGACCGCTCACCGCGAACCCACCCTCCAACACGCCCGAGCGCCCGACGAAATCGATGCGCAACACGCCGTCCTGCACCCCCACCAACACCGGAATGCCCGTGGCCTCAGTGATCGGCACAAACTGCGCCGCTTCTGGAAACGCCGGGGAAACCGCTTCAAACAGAACCACACCCGCGCCCGTCACGGCACCAAGGCGTGCCCGGTCGGGAGCATCCGCCAACCGGGTGAAGGCGAGCAGATCCTCGACCACCGCGTTCACGCTGTGTCCCGTGGTCAATCGCACCAGCGCGCCCGGCGCCACCACTGGACTGGCCAAGGTTCGCGGCATCCCGCCCACCCCCGCCATTTGCACGGCGTTCCATTCGGCGGAACAGACCGCCAGCTCATCCTGCGCACCCTGGCGCAATGTCGTCATGGCGGATATGCCCGTCATGCCGGTCGCCTGTTCCACCCAGGTCAAACCTCCCGCCGAGACCAGGCCGACCCGCGCCAGTCCCGAGGCCTTGTCGACCACCGCCCAATCCGAACCCGTCGACCCCGCCTGAAACCTGCCGGACACGACAAATTCCTGCGGCGTCTCCGTAACCCACCCAGGAGGGGCGGCGATGACCGTCGCCGAAGCCAGGACCATCCCCAGTAACAACACCAGCCTTCCCATGAACCGTGAATAGGGAATGGCGAATAGCGAATCGGGAAGGGGAGGCGGCTCCGTAGCGGCGGGCGTCCCGCCTGCCGTAGAGGGGGGCGTCTCGCCCCCCGGATTCCCAGGTTCAAGGTCCGTGAGCAGGTCGATTTCGAACAACTGGCTCTCGATGAACCTCTCCATGGCAGCGATCGCGAGGGTTGAAACGGGCTCCCTCACCCCAACCCTCTCCCGGAGGGAGAGGGAGTCGCATATCCCGCATGGCGACATGCCGGAACTCCAGCCTTCCAAGCCGTCGCGAATCGCACCAGCCAACGCCCGACTCAACTCTCCGAAACCCGCGGCGCATCGTCTCCTTCTCCCTTCGGGAGAAGGCCGGGATGAGGGCTGCCCGCTCCATTCCTCGCTCCCCGGTTCATGGTCCCAACACGTGTCCAAATTCTGGAAAACGCTCCTTCTCGTGAACCTTTCCATGCAAGCCATCGCGAGGATTGTAGCGGGCTCCCTCACCCCTGCCCTCTCCCGGAGGGAGAGGGTGTCGGGTCCTGCCCTCGGCGACACACTTAAACCCCATCCGTGCGAGCCGTCTCGACTCGTTCCAGCGAACGCATGGCTCAAACCACCGAAACCCACGGCGCGTTTTCCCCCTCTCCCTCCGGGAGAGGTCCGGGGTGAGGGCCGCTCGCTCTTGTCCTCGCTACCCGGTTCGTGGTGCATCAACGGCTCCGACCGACTTCCTCCCTCACCCTTGCCCCTCTCCCGAAGGGAGAAGGCATCGCATCGGCTGTTCTTCATGTTCGCAGAATCGTTGAGTGAAAGTTTCACCGCATTGAAAACAGCCGAAAATGGTTCAAGGAGGTCCATAGAATCCGGCGTCAATGGTCTGCCGGATCTCGCCGTTCGAACCGAGGCAGACCAGGTAGTAGTGATAACGGGCGTTCTGAACGACCCCGTGGTTGTCGAGCAGCCACAGGCTCAGCCGGGCCGGGTCCCCGGGCCGCTCCGGTGGCGGCGTGGTCATGGTGAGTGCGAAGAAGGGATCGACCAAGCGGGCCCCCGCGCGCTGGTCGTTGGTCCGGGTCGGAATCCAGGCGATCTTCCGAACCAACGGCGACACCTGGACCGTATCCCCCGGCACGGTCGGGAAGAGCGTGTTCGCAATTTGCTGGCGGTACAGCACCACACCCTGGATCGGGGCGACGCCATTCCCCAGATTGCCCAGCCAATGCACGTTCGGATCGTGCCGGCGGAAGTTCGGGCTGTCGGGGGTCGGAGCGAACACGATGTCCGCACCCTCGACCACCACGTCCTCGCCCTTGGCATTGAGCATCGACGCCAACCGGACGCCCACCGGTCGTTGTCCGTCCAAATGCGACGGCCAGAGCACCGGACGAAGTTCGCCGGCCTCGATACCCGGCTGGGTGGTGACCGATTCGAGCGGTCGCGCCGGCCACGCCACCTCCGGTTCGGGAACGCTGGGATCCGACCAGCGAAATTCGTAGGTGCCGCTCACCGGCCCGCGTCCCTTGCCCCCGAGCCAGGCGCCTCGGACCGCCTGCACGAACACCCGGTAGGTCACCCCCGGCTGCACGTCGAACTCGGCGGTGAACGGAGGCGATGCCGGATAGCCGTTGCCCAGCGGCGGGGTCACGAAGGTCGAGGTCTGCACCATCTTCTGAAAGGTCACCGCCCCCGTCGGCAGGTTCAGATGCATGGCCAACCCGCCGATGTCAGCCTGGTTCGAAGCCCCGGCCGCCTGCGTGGATGGGACACGCGGAAGATCCCCGCCCGCGCTGTGGTACTGAACCACCCGCGTCGCCAGGGGCACGGTCAAAGCAAACCTCGAAGCCTGTTCAAGCACCGACTTCGCCGCCGCGCCGCCCCGGGCTTGGATGGTGATCAGAAACCGTTCGACGTTCTGAGGCGGACACATCCAGGTCAGCTTCATCCGGGCCGCCGCGAGTGTTCCCAGCGCCTCCGGCGGACCCAGGTTCGGCTTGGGCAGCGTCGGCCCTTTCCGCTGGATGCAGGGCTCCAGCCGCACCAGCGCCGAAGCGTTGCCGTCGCGGTCCACCGTCTGGGCGTAGTAGCAAATCGTGCAGTCGGTGGCCGGCAGCGACTCGTCCTCGCGGCGGATCAGGTTGAGTTGGCCGATCTGATGGGCCGCGCCCCCTTGCGAGACCAGGCTGTACGGGCCTTCGTCGATGCGCCGAAAGAGCCGGTACTCCACCGAACGCGGCGTGGTGAACAGGGTGACCCCCAACTTGCCGGTCCGGCCTGTGCCCGGGTTGTAGGCGAGATCGACGCACGCGTTTTCACCCAACTCGCGCACCGGATAGACCCGCGTGGTCAGCGGGGATTGTGTTTCCCCATCCCGCACCGCAGGCACGTTGAACGTGACCGCACCGTCCCGGACCGTTCCCTGGCCCCTGGGCGTGTAGATCGCCACCGCTCCCGTCAAGGGCGACGACTCGATCACCACCTTGCGTCCTTCCAGGTTGGCCAATTGCAGTGCGGCCGCGGAACCATCCGCGAACGCCACCGCCGGCGCCGTCACCGGCCCTTCCAGCCATTCCTCCGAAAACGGGTCCCCCGGCTTCAGATCCGCATCGCTCATCGTCCGGGCTTGGAACGAAATCTCGCGACGTCCCTCCGAGGTCAGATGATCCACCGACACCTCCCGAAGGTGACTCGACGCCCCGGTGTGCGTGGTCGCCTGGCACATCACCCGTGCCGCTTGGCCCTGCAGGTCGTTCCGGTGGATCGCGTAATCCGCCACCACCCAGTCGCCTTCCGCCGCGTACAGGTGCTGACCGAGGTCCACCCGCTCGCCGCCCCCGATCACCAGGGAAAAATCCACCGACGCAATCCCCGGGTCCAACCGCTCGCAGAGAATCCGAAGGCGAACCATCCCGTCGTTTCCCGGGATCGCGGGATCACTCACCAGTCGGTCGGTCGCCAGGATCACCGAGGCCCGATGACAGTTGCCATCGACCACCCCGTGGGGCGCCGCGGGTCCCTCGCGCTGTCGGCGGGCGATCAACACCGGGGCGGCAAAGTCCGAAACGATGGGTCCGCACGGCGAGACATGCACCGCGCGCACCGAGTACCAGAACGTGTCCCCGAATTCCGCCGCGGTCACCGCAGGCGCCTGATCGAGGAACGCCATCAACGACCCGTTGGCGTCGTGATTCAGATTTCCGGAAATGGGCATCAGGGTGGCCCTCGCCGCATCGCTCTGGAGCTGGGTCAGGTCGGTGCCACGGAAGATTTCGTAGTAGTGGGTGATGTCCCGCTCGTTGTTGGTGTTCGCCTGCCAGAAGAACTGGAACGACTGGGTGCCGGCGGCATCCCGCGGTTCCCAATGGTTCTCCACCCGCAGTCCGTTGGGGATCGGTGGTGGCAGCGTGCGGCAGGCCACGCCGTGGCCGGGCAGCGAGGGCGGACCTTCACGGCCCAGAATGTCCCGCGCCCCGACGAAGTAGGTGTACTCCGTTCCTTCCACCATCGGGCTGTCGATGTTCTCGCCCGCGGCGTTGCGTCGATACCGGTTGCCGTCATCGACGACGAAGTAGTTCGTGGCGTCGACTGCCACGTTGGCCGCCTCGGCCAGGGAAAGAGCCTGGGAGACGAGCACCGGACCGTCGGAGAGCCGGACGGCGTCCGCTGACGCCAGCCACGCGCGCACCTGCGACAGGCTGGGGGCGGAGTTCTCGACTCCCTGGCCGACCGCAAAGCTGCGCAGCACACGCCACACGGTGAACCCGCCGCCCAGGGGAGACTGGCGGCGAAGGTCGTCGCCCTGGCCCCAGCGCAGTTTGATGTTGAGATCACCCTTCGGGGTAAGGTCGGGAACCTGAATCGGCGGACCCGGCGGTGGCAGGAGAACCGGCTGACCGGCCGTCAAGGTCACCCGCCCCACCACGCCACCATCGCCAGCCGCGGTGACCTCGCGCACCTCGATGGTCACCGGTTGTCCGACCGGCACGGGCAAGACACCCGCCCAAGCTTCCCCCAGCGCCATCTTCACCGAGGGATGGGCCTGGCCCAACAACCGCAGGAGTTGCGCCGTCTCCGCGTCCGCCGCACCACGCACGAGAAGGCTGCTCAACAGCTCGGCCAGCGACGCCGGTGCAGGAGCCGGTGCGACGCCTCCAAGCCCGTTACGATCCCCGGCCCGCGACTGATACAGTTCACTCAACACCCCTCCCAGCGCCACGATGTCCTCCCCGACCTGCCGGCCCCGTTCGAGCAGGACCGACAACACGGCCACTTCACGCACCGCCGCCACCGCACCCTGCCGTTCGAAACGTCCCGGATCCTCGGGCAATCCGCGCTTGAGATAGATCGCCAGCGACCGCCCCAGCAGCACCCGGTCGTCGGTGGGCCGAAACACCAGGTAGGCCCAGGGACGCCCCTGCGCATCCAAGGTGGTGGTGCCGGCCGTGAAGAGGGCGTCCGGAATGGGCTGCGCCATCGCGCCGGGCATCACGCGCCAGGCGAGACTGAAGAGGGCCAGAAAGAGGAGGGTTTTCATGAACAACCGATCAGAATTCGATGTCGAGCCCGGGTTCTTCGCCGCCGATGGTCCAGATGAGGCCAACGCTCTTGCTCAGTTCGATGCAGAACGGGCAGATACCCAGTTCCGCCGCGAACTCCCCGGCTCCGTAGAGCACGAAGGAACCCTTGGAAGTGTCCGGCTGATCCGCGCGTTGGAAGAGCCCGTCGTTCGGCCCAGCTCCCGTGGTGGGGGTGGCCTGACCGGCGGTGGTGAGTGCGCCGATGATCCGCATCTCGCCGCTGATGCCGAAGATGCACAATAGCCGGCCGTCGGCGCCGTACTTCTGCTTGCAACCGATGGTCGCCGCGCCGTTGTCATGGATGAAGGCAAAGAATCCGGCCCCCGCGGTGGCGCGCACGGTGAACAGGCAGGTCGAGGGAATGCCGAACACCTCGTTGATCGGAATCCACGCTTCGCCGTAGAAGTACACGCCCGTCATCGGCCCGGAATCACGTCCCACCGCCTTTTCCAGCACGGTGGCGACATCGGGATCGATCATCCGGATCACCGCGGCGTCACAGGTGCGCCCGAAGAAGAGACCCACCCCGGCTTCGTAGGCGTTGAAACGGCCGCGCACTTTGGCCCCGACATAGGCCCAGTGGTTCACCGCACCATCCAGGCCACGGAACCCGCCGAAACCGGCCATCAGCCGCGCCTGGGTCACCACGATCGGTCCCAGGCGAATGTCGCCTTCCAACCCGAAATAGCCGTCGAACCCAATGGGTTTCCCATCCTGGAGCGAAAACTTGGCGCCCACTTCGACCACGGTTCCCGCCGCGCCAATCCATTCGCATTCCGCCCGGGCATCGATCTGGACCACCGCCGCAGCGACCCCGGCCGGGCGACACCCGGATGGCGGGGTGTTGGCGTCGTATTCCTGAATGCGCAGATGCGCCTGCACGGTCAGCGCATCGGGCACGTTGAACTCGAACTTCCCATTGATGTTCAGCACCCGCAGGGATTCGTCGTTGATCTGCGCGTAGCCTTCGATGTTGAGGCCGGCGAGTTTGCCACTGCCGCCGCTGGTGGGGCCCATCTCGCCCGCCGCCGGATTTCGGTTTTCGGCCAGCAACGCATCGAGTTCGCCGGAGGCTTCCTTGACCGCGAACTTCACGACCTCGCGGACCAGGTGGTTCACCTGGCCGAAGACGTCGTCGAGGGCCGCCCGGAACACCTCGTTCGCGTCCTGCACATGCTGCCGGACGATGTACTGGAACTTGGGCACCATCGCGCACGCCATCACGCGTTCGCTGACCAGGCGCCGGATCCTGTCCCGTCGCTGAACGTCGCTGGCCAACTCCCACGAGGACTCGGTCATCGCCCGCTGGATGTCCTGGATCGCCTGCCCGGCGGCGAGGTCCAAGGCAGGCGCGGTCTCGACAAACACCGAACGCACCTGAGCCGCCAGTTTGGAGGAGGCATCACCCGCCTGAACCAGCGCACGCCGCGCCCGCAGGAGCACGTCACGGGCTTGGTTCAAATCCGGCTCGATCGCGGGCAGCACTTCCGCCAGGGCCTCATTCACCACCCGCTCGCCCAAGTCCCCCGCGCCAGGCACTCCCGAGCGCTTCAGGAGTTCACGCACCAGACTACCCACGCGCACGCGGTCGCCGTCCGTGCCCAGAATCGACAGCGCGGCGTCCACTGCGCCCACACCTGCCGTGAGATGACGTTCCAACCCAGCGCTCAAACCGGCGTCCGGCAGCGACTTCAAGCTCGCCTGAAGCGCGGCCAGTTGAGCCGACGGCAGGCCACCGCCCAGAATCGCCGACGCCAGCGGATCGACCACGGCTTGCACCGGTTCCGTCACCAGACTGCCGAGGCGCTCCGTGAGCAATGCGTCCAAACCGCCCAGGCCATTCCCCAGTTGTTCCTTCAACCCGCCGGTGAGCGCGACACTGAGCGCCTCCGACACCGCGTCCATCACCCCTTCCTTCACCGCCGCCACCAGGCTCTGGGAGTTCACCCGTGGAATGGCCAGTTGAACGCCAAAGGTGATCTCCGCCGTGCTCGGCGAGAGCGACTGCACCTGGCGTTCCACCGAACCCAGCACCACCAGGTCCGCGGTCTGGGTCTTCGACCGAAACCTCCGTTGCGTGCCTTCCCAGAGCAGCGGGAAATCAAAGTCCACCACCCCCAGCCAGCGCTTGCGCGCCCGAGGATTGAACTCCGGCGTCTCGGGGTTGCGGTACTCCGCCACCGTCATGCGCTGGCCTGCGGCGTCCGTCAGATGCGCCGGAAACCCGTGGTGATCGGCATCGAAGAACGCGTCGCTGAAGAAGGTCCGACCGTCCACCCGCCAACCCTCGCCGTCCGTCATGTGAATCGCGCTGTTCTCGTTCGCCGCCGATGAGGAACTGACCTGCAACTGCACTTTCACGTCTTCGAACCAGGGAACGTTGAGCGTGGCCGGAAAGGTCAGGTAACCCTGCTCCGGTCGTCGGAAATCCGCCGGCGTTGGCACATACGGTAGCGCGGTGCCATCGGGATTCGGCCGACCCGGGCTGGGATTGTTCAAATAGGCGCGCCCCGCCACGGTGACCTGCCATGGGACGCCACCGGCGCCCACGAGTTCGAGGTTGGGCGGCAGCGAAAACCGGCTGTCGAGATCGAGACCCTTCGACAACGGATTCGCGCGGGTCACCAGGTTCCCGTTGGCCATGAAACCCAGCGTCGCGTGCAGTTTCTGGGGCGTGACACTCGGGAAGCGCGTCTCCACGCCCACTTTCAGAAAGCCCGCCGTCACGCTCGGACAGTTCCCGCTGAGCGGTTGGGCGAATTCCAGGCTCAAGGGCACGATGTCCGTGCGCCAGTAGGTCAGCGATTTCGCTTCACCTTCGGTCGCCAACCGCATCTTGCTCGGCTGGCCGCGGCATTCGAACCGCAGTTCCTTGAAGGCCAGATCGAATCCCGGCGGATCGACCGGGCTGGGCACATGCACCGATCCGCCGGTCTTGGACTCGACGTTCAGGCTGTCACGAAAGGCCAAACGGAAGCCGTCCAGCGTCACATCAAAGTCGTAGAGCCGGATGTTGCTTGGCTGAATGGCCGTGGCTTCGTGAATGCCCGTCACCCCGCCGGCCCGAACGTAGTACTTCGACCGCGCCTTCAGCGTGTAATCGGGCGTGGAAATGCCCGCCAACACGCTCCGACCCGTCTTGGCTCCCCCACCCACCCGCAGGTTCAAACCTGCGTAGTCCGCCAAACCCTCCGCGTACCCCACGCCCAACGGGCGTTCGTAGGTTCCATCCGCCAACACTCCGCTCAGCAGCAGTCCTTGCGGACGCCGTTCCGCCGACAGCTCGGCTGCTTCGCTTCCGGACAACCAGCTCCCCGCCGCATGAAAAGCTCCCTCCGACCATTGGCTCGTCTGGTGCGCGTACGGAAACCCGCCTTCCGGCGGCGACCCGCCGCTCACCAGTTCTGTGGTCCCCCAGCGCAACCGTTCCGGAATCACCTCGCCGTCCGCCTGCAATCCCCCATCGGCGGTGATCCGATAACGCTGGTCCGCCGGGCGAAACACCAGTTGCCCAGGACCCGAGGTCGGACCGCAATCCCCCACGCAGTCCCGCGGGTAATTCACCGCCACCGGGTCCGGTGCCACGAGATAACTGCTGTCGGCCACGACGTTGCGCTCCAGCCGGAACCGGCCTTCGCTCCAACGGATCGTCACGCCTTCCGGGAAATGCGTGGTCAGTTCACCACCACCCAGGTCCAAACCCACACTCAGCACCGCCTCACCCGCGGCCCCCACCCCCACCGTCACCGGCGTGGACTCCGTGATGTGACGCAGAAAACCATCGTTGCTCGGCCGATCCGCCGACCCCGCCTCACTCAAGAACGGCCGCAGCGCCGCCAGTTCTTCTTCCTGAAAATGACGGGTCAGGGTCGGCCCGTCCGGGTCCGCCGGATCGCCGGTCCGAACTTGCGAGAACACCAGCGTCCCCTCCTCCACGTTCCAAACGATGATGTCGGTGCGAAACCGCAACGGCAGGCGATCGCACACCGCATAAAAGTAGTTTCCGGCCGGCGGGAAGAATTCGGTCTTGGTGAACGGCAGCGACAAGTCCGGCTTCAGCTCGATCTCGCCCAGACTCAACGCCGGTGTGTGCCGCAGCGAACGCTGGCTGGTCGACACACCGAACCCCGCAGGCAGAAGAATCCCGCCGGACTCCAGAAAAGCACCGCCCACTTCCAATCGGATCACCCCGCGCACCAATCGCAACCCGCCCAACACCGCGATGTCCGTGTCGTTGGTCGACAGGTCCTGGCTACCAGCCGTCACCACGGCGTCCCCCGTGGACGGATCGTAGCGCACCGCCAAAAGGGTTCCGTCCCCGTACCCGCGCGACGGAGCCGCCGCGGCCGCGCCCTCGCGTACGGCCAGTTGCGTGGTGTAAACCCCGTCAACCAACAGCATCCCGGCGGACGGGTCGTTCACCACCTGCCGGAAGGTTGTCTCCACCGCGCCAAATCCCAGCTTTCCGCTCAACACCAGCAAGCGCTCGCCGGCCGACATCGCCACCGGAGGCTCCGACGCCACGATCGTTCCATCCGGTTCGGCGACCGACACCGTCACTTCCACGGCATACGTGGCCACGGGATCCACCACCGCTCCCGCCGCCGGTTCCAAGGCCAGGGTCTGTGTCCAGCTGTCCGTTACCGGATCGGGCAACGGGGCCGCCGATCGCGCCAGCAGTTCGCGGGTCACGGTCAAGGTGGGTTCCGCCAGCGGGACGTCCACGCCTGAGCCGGTGTCGATCAGCCGGAGCTGGTATGTCACCGGAATCGCGGCCGCCGGTTGGGCCGCCGATTCCAGATCGTACCGATGCAGCACGGTGTCGAGCGTCGCCACGAACCGCTCCTGCCCTGCGGCCGTCCGCAAAATCCGGCGTTCGGTGAAGTTCAGCCCGCCGATGAGCGCCTTGACGTTCAGCGAGGCATCATCGGGAACGGTGTTGAAGAAGTGAATCCAGGTGCGCCAGGAGCCGTGGTACACCACCGGTTCCGACCATTCCTCCCCGCGCCCCCGAAAGCGCACCGACACCGAAACCCGGTGACGGCTGGAGGCCGCCAGGGCCTCCGCCGGACGCAGGCTGGCGGTGATGGCCACCTCCTCCCGTGCCCGGGCGGCCAACGTGAAGGTCTGTACCGCCACCACGCTCGAATCCGCGGGGTCGGTCTGAAGCATCATCGGTTGACCGTCGGACTCCCGGACCAACCCGAACGAAGCCTCCACCTCAAGGTCGTCGTCCAGAAAGAATCCGGTATTGAACAACCGCAACGCCAGGGAGGCAGACACCGCCCCCCGATCGCCGCCCAAAGCCGGGTCGGCCGCCTCCGCTTCGATCAGAAAGCGGGAAGGCCCGACTGCGTCGACAGCGGCGTCCTCGACGGTGAGAACCGCATGGACCGCTAGAGACCCAGCGAGCCAAACCGCCAGAAACAGGCGGCGAATGGAGAGCTGAAAGGCGCGCACAACCCTTCACCACCGGTTCACGCACCCACGATTACAGAAAAACTGCGCCAAGATGGTCAGGCACCGGTCCGAAGCCTGGCGTCCGTAGCGGCGGGCGTCCCGCCTGCCGTGGAGGGGGGCGTCTCGCCCCCCGGAATCCCGGGCTTATCGACACCATCCCCAGCCCCGGAGGGGCGAGCAGAAAAGCATGGGCGAGCAGAACATCCTGCGTTCCCCCAAAACCAACCCCAACGCGGCCGGTTCTGTCGCCCCTCCGGGGCTTGAAATGCATTCCAACGCTTCACCCATGGCTCACGCCATGGGCTTCCGTTCTTTCGGCCCTCCGGGCCTCTGGGCCCGAGCCTCTTTCTCGGCCGGTCCTTCTTTGCGTCTTTGCGTCTTCGCGTGAGATCCAACTGCATCGTTCCGGATAAATCGTGCCTCCCCGCTTACTCGTACTCCTACTCCTCATCGTAATCGTAATCGTAATCCCCCACCCCCCCGGTTCATGGCCCCCATACGTGGCCAAATTCTGGAAAGCGCCGCTGTCCATACCCTCCCCTCCTCATCATCCTCGCCATCCTCCCGCCTAGCGGATTCATGGATTCCCTGCGCCTCGAAAGACCGTAGGTTCTCCCCGCCCATGAGCCCGACTGCACCGCCATCCCCCGGAACCGGCCCCGGCCCGTTCCGCTATCGGGCGTTCATCTCCTACAGCACGGCCGCCGACGGCGCCCTGGCACCTTCCCTCCAGGCCGGTCTCCAGCGTTTCGCCAAACCCTGGTACCGCATTCGGGCCATCCGGGTGTTCCGCGACCAGACCGGGCTCGGCGTCACTCCGTCCCTCTGGGGTTCCATCGAGAAGGCCCTCCAGGCTTCCGACTACTTCATCCTGCTCGCCTCACCCGGGGCTGCCGCTTCGAAGTGGGTCGAGCAGGAAATCGACTGGTGGCTTCGCAACCGGTCTGCCGACCACCTGCTGCTGGTGCTCACCGACGGTGAGATCGTTTGGGACAACGCCATCGGAGGGTTCGATGCGAAACGAACGACCGCGCTACCCCGCCAGCTGGCGAACGCCTTTTCACACGAACCCCGTTTCCTCGACCTGCGCTGGGCACGGGCGAAATCCGACCTTTCCCTGCGCCACCCCACCTTCGCCGACGCCATCGCCCGACTTGCCGCCACGCTGCGCGGAGTTCCGCTGGAGGAATTGATCGGCGAGGACATCCGCCAACACCAAAGAACCGTGCGCTTCCTGGCTGGGGCGGGAACCACCCTCGCCGCCGTGGCGGTCGTCGCCTTGATCGCCGCCATCCAAGGCAACCGTGCATGGCGCACCTCGGAGCGGCTGGTCGCCCAGGAGCAAACCGCGTCCGCGCTGGAAGCTCGCGTGGCCCGGTCCCGGCAACTGGCCGCAACCTCCCTGAATCAACCGCCCCACCAGCAGGACCTGAGGATTCTTCTGGCCACCGAGGCCGTGCGCCTTCATCCGACGGCGGAGGCGGAAAGCGCTTTGCGCCGGGCTCTCTCGGGCGACGTTCAGCCGCACCTCCTTATCCCGGGTCATCAGGAGCGAGGATGTTACGCCAGATTCAGCCCCGACGGCACCCACGCGCTGACCTGGGGCGATGCCACCGCCCAACTTCGGAACGCCAGCACCGGGGCATTGCGCGTGGACTTCAAGGGCCATAGCGAGGACATCCTCGACGCGAATTTCAGCCCGGATGGCCGGACGGTCTGCACCAGCAGCAGCGATGACTCCGTCCGGCTGTGGGACGCCGCCACGGGCCTGGAACAGCACCGGTACCCGCACCCTGGCGCCGTCTCCGCGCAGATCGGTCCCGATGGCACCCGCCTCCTCTCCCTCAGCGCCGCAGGCAACGCGACGCTCTGGGACCTTCAATCCGGCACGAACATCACCGAAATCTCCCTTCAGCCAATCGCGTTGTTCAGCGAACCCATGGCCAGCTTCCATCCGGACGGGCGTCGTATCGCGATCTGCGGAGAGCGGGATCCGGTCGTGATCGACGCCGACACCGGCGTTGTCGTCCTGACGCTGACCGGGCACGCACGACCGGTGCGCAGCATTCAGTTCAGCCCGGATGGCCATACCCTGGTCACCGCCAGCGAGGATGGCACCGCCCGGATCTGGCGCCTCGCGAATGGGCAGTGCGAACAGGTGCTGAACCCTCCCAACCGGGAATCGAAACTCCTCGAAGCCCGGTTCAGTCCGGACGGCGCGTGGGTGGCGACCCGCGATGACCAAGCCACGCTGGTGGTGTGGAACATTACGAACGGTCAGCAGGTGGCCCGGATCCAAAGTTCCGATGGCCACGATTCACCGCTGCTTTTCCGGTTCAGTCCCAACGGGAAGTGCCTGCTCACCGCCACCTTCAATTCCACCACCGCCGAGCTTTGGGACACCGAGTCAGGCACCCGCCTCGCCGGGATGGTCGGCAGCGAAGGCGATATCCGCACCTTGAGTTTCGGCCCTGATTCCGGCCGCGTCGTCGTCGGAAGCATCTTTGCCTCGGCTCGGATCTACGACTGCGGACTGTGCCGGGACGTGGAGGGCCTTCTCACGACCGCCCGTCAGCGCGTGGGGCGCTCACTGACGGCGGAAGAACGGCTGCAATTCCAGCTTTCGCCTCTTCCCAATTGATTCTCCAACAGGCGGCAGCTCAGCGATCGGAAGGACGCGCGAAGGCGCCCGGAGTTCATCGCCCGCCCGGCGTCTCGGTCGTCCGCTCGTAGGCGGAGGCACAGGCTGGATCGGTCTGCCGGATCTCGTAGAAGAGGCCAAACTGTTTGCAGGGGTTGCCCGCCGCGATCCGGGCCGCTTCCTCAAGGCTGCCAGCCACGATGAACCAGTAGCCTCCGACGGCTTCCTTGGCCTCACCAAAGGGCCCATCCGTCACGATGCCGTCCCTGGAAACCGTCGCCCCCTCGGAGGTCAGTCGACTTCCCATCTTCATCTTGCCTTCGTCGATCGACCGGTTCAGCCAGACGTAGAAATCCTCGATGGCCCGTTGAATGGCTTCCGGCGAGGCCTCCTTGTCCCATTGTCCGCGCGAGATGACGAGGTAGTCGTGGGTTGGAGAAGGTGTGCTCATGAAGGTATGGCGATTGGCTATACGATGATCGAGGGGTGTGGGGAACCCTGAAATGGCCTCCCGACCCCACCGGCACGACGAACCAACCGGTTCGACCAGGACAATCTTTCGCCTCAACGACTGCCACGGTCCTTCTTGGGAAGTCCCCTGTTCGAAACCGACCTGCTCACGGCCCATGAACCGGGGCGCGAGGGTTGGAGCGAGCGGCCCTCATCCCGGCCTTCTCCCGGTGGGAGAAGGAGAATATTTCCCGCGGGTGTCGGAGGGTGGAGAAGGGGGTTGGCTGGAACGAGTCGAGATAGCTCGCACGGATGGGGTCTTGGCGTATCGCGGCGGGCGATATGCGACTCCCTCTCCCTCCGGGAGAGGGCCGGGGTGAGGGTGCCCGGTTCAACCCTCGCGATGGCTTGGATGTGAAGGTTCATGGAGAGCGGCGTTGGCGCAGGCGCCATGCTCACAGACCATGAACCTGGGGAGGCGGGCGGATTACGATTAGGAGTAGGAGTACGATGACGAGGGGAAGGCAGGTTCATGGAGAGGCTCTTCGTGTCATGCACCAAGGTGCAGGAACGCGACCCACCGACATGGATGCGCAGCCCCATAAGCTCGCGTGGATTCGATGGCTGCACCGGATCAGGGGGCTGTCGGCGGGGCCTTGCGTGCTTCCCGGAGCAGTTCCACCACCTTGGTGAGCAATTCCTCCGCCGTGTAGGGTTTCGCCAGCACATCCAACCGCGGAAGCGTCCGGGCGCCGGACAGCAGAGCCTCCGGAGCATGACCCGAAACGAAAAGCACCACCGTCGAGGGTCGCTCGCGGACGAAAGCCTGGGCGAGTTCCGAGCCGCTGATCCGCGGCATGATCGCGTCGGTGATCAGCAGATGAATCGGCCCGGGATGCCGCCGCATCAACTCGAGCGCGTCGGCGCCGTCCGCCGCCGACAATATGGAATACCCGGCGCGTTGGAGGATGAGGGAACTCAGTCTCCGGACCGAATGGTCATCCTCCACCAACAGGATCGTTTCCGTGCCCGGGGCCGCGGCCTTGGAAACAGCCTGGGCATCGGGCAGCGGCGGAGTCTCCGCGACGCAGGGCAACAGGATCGTGAAGGTCGTGCCCCGGCCCGGCTGACTCGACACCTCGATGTGCCCGCCGGATTGCTTGATCACGCCATGGACGCTGGCAAGACCAAGGCCGGTGCCTTTGCCAACTTCCTTGGTCGTGAAGAAAGGCTCGAAGACGTGGTTGCGGGTGGCTTCGTCCATGCCGCAACCGGTGTCGGTCACCACCAGGCAAAGGTAGCTTCCAGGCTGCGGGCCGGTTGGCGTGCCGCAGGCTTCGGCTGAAAGCACCCGATGGCTGGTGGCCAGTCCAAAATCACCGCCCTGCGGCATGGCATCCCGCGCGTTGGCCGCGAGATTCAGAATGGCCTGCTCCAACGCCGTACGGTCTGCCCGGATGGGGTGGACCGCCGGATCCAAAAGGAGGGTGATCCGGATGTTCTCGGGCAACAACCGCCGGAGGAGTCCGTCAATGGCCCGCAGCACATCATTCAGATTGAACACCGACACCTGCAGCATTTGCCGTCGGCTGAAAGCGAGTAGCTTCTGGGTCAGGTCAGCCGCCTTGCGGCCCGCCAGTGCGATCTGCTCGGCGCTGTAGCAGGTGGATTCATCCCCCTCCTTCTCCGCCTGCAACAGATCCGCATACCCCAGGATGATGGTCAGCAGGTTGTTGAAGTCATGAGCGATACCCCCCGCCAGTCGCCCAATGGCCTCCAATCGTTGAGCCTCACGCAACCCGGCCTCGGTTCGTTCGCGGTGCTGGATCTCCTCCCGCAACGACCGGTTGGCCGCATCCAATTCGGCGGTCCGGGCGGCCACCCGACGTTCCAGTTCACGATTGGCCGCCTCAAGCTTGAGAGCAAAACGCCGACGATCCCACAGCAACCAGGTCATCAGCAGGCCGATGATCACACCGAAAATCCGGTTGCGAATGCCCCCGGGCGACAGCAGGTCGGGCGCCCAGATCGCGGGGGCAAGAAACACCGTCACAACGCACAGCAGCGCAGCCGCCACCATCGACCGCGGCGAAGTCATCCTGCCGGCGTAAAGCACCGCCAGCAGGTACAGCATGCTGAAATCTCGATGCCAGGGTCGGCTGATATCGATTGCAGCGACAAACACCAAGAACGTCACGGTGACCCCCCAATGGACCCAGGGGGGGATCGTGAAGGAATCTTGCCGCGGTGTTCTTACCTCGTCCGGCTCCAATGCCAGACCTTGGATCTTCCTCTCAGAACCCGTCAAGCCAGCCCATCCACCCCAGCCGACCTGCCGCACCCCAAGTCCCTGACCCACCCACCACCGTCCGGGCGCGCCGGAGTTTCTCATTCCACGCAGCCAATTCCTGACTACATTCCCCCGCTCGCATGGACTTACGCCTCACCGGAACCGCCGTCAGAATCGTGCGCCGGCTTTCCGTGATGCCAGGTGTCGGCAATCTCCTCTGGCAGGGCTTTCGCCGTGATCTGGCCATCGACCAGCTCCGAGCCCTCGCCCCTCGGGAATTGCCCAGCCCGGAACTCGAACCACGGCCCTGGCAGGCACGATCTCACGGCTGGACTTCTTCCGGTTTCGACGCGCCCACCGTCACCGGCGGACGGTCCACCGGCAGCCGCTTGCGCTCCTGGTTCGCCGCCGGCGGCTCCCCTCTCGCCCGCCTGGAGGAAATCCTCGCCGCCCACCACCTCGCCGGCATTCGCAGCCCTTACCTGCACCTGCTGGAACACCGCGCCCGCATGCAGGCGACGGCAGCCGAAGCCCGGTGGCGATCCGGTCAGACTCTCGGGCCCCTCGACGGACTGCCCGTCCCCATCAAGGACCAGTTCTGCATTCGCGGGGAACCCACCTGGGGAGGAACCACCTACCTCGGCCTGGAACCTGCCCCCGCCGACGCCTGGGTTCTGCAACGCCTAGACGCCGCCGGCGCCGTGCTCGTGG
>CAUJJW010000018.1 GCA_963205105.1 Verrucomicrobiota bacterium
ACGAACCCAAGGACCTGCAGTTCTACGAGCTCGGCACCTCGCTCACCCAGATCCAGATGGTCCCTGGCAGTTTCGCCATTTTCTTCCCCTCCGACGCACACCTTCCCAAACGCAACGACGGCATCCAAAAGTCCGTGTTCAAGCTGGTGGTCAAGGTGGCGCACCGGCTGGTTTCCTGAGCGTGAGTTCATCGGAAGCGCTCCGTCTAGCGTGATTTCCTCCACCCCATCGTCGGTCCTGATCGTGGCGTTGGTGACCCTTTCCCTGGTCACCGGCGCGACCGAGTTCGGCGGGGGAACGGCCGGGCCTGATTCGCTGGTCTCCAACGTCCTGTCCTCGTTGTCCGGTCAAACCGGGTTTCAATGGATTCGCAGTCCGTCACCGCGGGTGCCGGAATTCGGTTTTCGCGGAATTTCCGATGTCCGACTCTTCACCCCCAGATCGGATCGGCCTGCCGACGTTCTTCCTGAAGATCTCTTCGAGACGTATTGGGCCTGTCGGAATCGGTTGCCCTCCTTTCCCGGGGCTCCAGCCGTCTGGGAAGTTTGGAACGAACCGGATTTCTATTTCGTCCGGAACAGCGCTGCGGACATGGCCGCCACGCTGAAGGCGGCCTGGTGGGGCGTGAAGGCCGGTCATCCCGATGCCCAGGTGCTCATGCCGTCCCTGGCGTTTCGACCCGGCCGCTACGCCCTCGAACTGGCGGTCAACGGCCTGGGTTCGTGGACCGACGGTTGGAACATTCACTATTACGGGTGGGCCGCCGATTACCCCGCCTTCCTGGCCAACCAGCGCGCCTTCGCCGACGCCATCGGTTGCCACCAACCCTTCTGGGTCACCGAAATCGGCCACCTCAGCATGCCGGTCACCCTCGCCGACGATCCCGCCGCGTTGTCCGCGCAGGCGGCCTTCCATGAGCGGACCTTGATCGAATCCTGGGCGCGTGGCGTGGACCGGCATCTCTTGTTCCTCCTGACGCCTTACACGGAGGTCCGCAGCGACCTCGGCCTGACTTCCGCGAACGGTGCGTGGCGGCCCGCCATGACCAGCGCCGCCCAAGTGATTCGTACCTTGGAAGGCTCCCGACCCGTGTATCGGCTGGTTCACCGGCCCACCCAGGAAGACATCGGGATCGTTCTGGAGCGAGACAACGGCATGTGGTGGACGATCCTCTGGTCCCCCGCCCGACCCGGCGATCTTCCGCTCCCCGGCGTTGGACCCGCTCAACCCGTTCCTGACGTCCTCCGCGTCCGACCCACCTGGCCTCGCGACTGGAATGAGGTGCGGGTCGGCATCGAAGGTGAAACCGCGCTCGCGCCGTCCCAACTTCCAGAGTTCAACCTGACCCCCGAAGGCAACGTCCATTTCCACGGCCCGCCGGTGCGCTTCGCCCTCAGCGATTGCCGCTGGGTCGCCTGGTCGGATGAGGAACCAGCGTTCCCCCGCCTTCCCCGGTCCACCGAGTTGGCCCTCCAGGCGGTCCCACCCATCCGCCCGCCGTCACCCGTGGTGGTCCGGTTCCGCCCCGACGCTTCCATGGTCGCCGACAAACCCGCCCAGGTGCTCAAGGTCTCGGCGGAACGGGGCGGCTCGGGTCGCTTGGAATTTTACAACTTCAGCGACCAACCCCAGCGGGGCGCCTGGACGATGACCCCGCCTCCGGGATGGGCCACGGGTGATGAACCGACGGAGCAGGCCTTGGAAGTGCCGCCAATGTCCCGTCGCGAGGTGGCCGTCCGATTTCGACCGGCGCAGGACGTTGGAACGGTCGCCGATCGCCTGGAACCCGGTCGATTCACCGCGCGCTGGCAAGGGGCGGATGGGTCCGTGGACGAAAGCTCCGTTCGGGTGATGGTCGATCGTTCGCCGGGCCGGGTGTGGCACCGGTGGGATTGGCGACACGTGGTGTCGTCGCCCGGGCGAGCGGAGGCCTGGCAAATGTTTGTGCAGGAAGAAGGGGCGATCACGGTGGATGTTCGATCGCCGTGGGGGCTCAACCGCGAAGTGGCCCTGCACCTTCCGTTGCCGAAGGGAGTGGAGGATGGCGACCTTTTCTCGGTGAGCCTGCGGCGGGTGCGAGGTCGGGGAACGCCGTTCGTTCAACTCCAACTCACCACCGAGGAAGGTGAGACTTGGCGGCATGGGGAACTGGTGGCGCTGGAATCGAAGCCATCCGCGATCGAGGCGCGCCTGGGTGATTTCAGTCCGGCCATCTGGGGACGCCATCGAACGCTGCTCTTCCCGCCGCTCGACAAGGCGCGTTGGGTGAGCCTGCTGATCCAGGGCGTGCAACCCGGGGATGTTTTGGAACTTCGGGGGATGAGTTTGGTGAGATGAATTCCATGTCCCGTTATCTCATCCATCTTCCCTGGCTTTCCGTGCTCGCCTGGTGGGTCTGGGACCTCCACGTCCATTGGGAGGCGATGGTCGAGTTTCAACACGGTTGGTTGGTGGTTCCCTTGGCCGGCTACCTCGCCTGGGAACGGTTGATCGGTTGTCCGAAGTCCCAACCCGCCACCACCGTGCGCGGTCCTTTCCTCCTGGCGCTCCTGGGTGCGCCCTTGGTGCTGGTGGCGGAACTCTACAAGAACGCGGTCGCCAGCACGCCGTCGTCGAGTTTCGCCCTCAGCGTGGGTTGCTGCTGTTTCATCACCGCCATTCTTTGGGCCCAGCATGGTTGGCCGCTCGCCAGGCGGTTCCTGTTCCCCCTGTTATTCCTGTTCGTCGCGGTTCCCATTCCCAAGATTCTCTGGAACCCCGTGGTTCTGGGCCTCCAGGGGCTCATCACCGCGCTCAATGTGGAGACTCTCAATCTCCTGGGCATCCCCGCTCAACGCGCCGGCAACCTCATTCATCTGCCGCGCGGTACCGTGGGCGTCGACGAAGCGTGCAGCGGCATTCGCAGTCTCCAGTCGAGCATCATGGCCGCGCTGTTCATCGCCGATCTCACCCTCAAACGGGGCGGCGCCAAGGTGTTCTTCTTCGTCTTCGGCATCGTCCTGGCCGTGGTGGGAAATTTCGGAAGGTCCCTGTTCCTGTCCCTGACGGCGGCATCGAAGGGCATTCAAGCGGTGGAAGGCGTGCATGACACCGCGGGTTGGAGCGTTCTGATTTTCACCGCGGGTGGTATCGCGCTGCTGGCGTGGTGGGTGGGACGCGCCGAAAAGAGAATCGCCCTGGAGATGGCCGCCGATTCGGTTACGGAACGGAGTTCATGAAATCGTATCGATCCTTGGCAGTGCTTCTGCCCGCCGTGTTCTTCGGCTTGATCGTGGCGGCTCGAGCCTGGTTCTGGTCGGCCCCCAGCACGCCCACCGAATTCCTGCGGTTCACCGTCAACCCGGAGCCGGCGTCGTGGAAATTCGTCCCGGAACCGGTCGGGCAGGCGGCTCAGGACATTCTCGCCACCACGAACCTTTTCAACGGCACCTTCATCGGCCCCAAGGATCAGCGCATCACCGCCTTTGCGGCGCACTGGCGGGCGGAGAGTTCCGAGGCCATGAGCGTGGTCCAGCATACCCCGGACATCTGCTGGGTCGGCGCGGGCTGGAAACCGTCCCTGGCCGGACAGCCCGAGCGGGCGGAATTCTCCGTGGGCGAACGCGCCATTCCCTTCGAGTGCCGTGTGTTCACCCCGCCCAGCGGCCATGGCCAGGAGTTGGTCGTCTGGTGCACCTTGGTCGGCGGAGCCCTGATCGTGGAAACCGATCGGTGGTCCATCGAACAGAATGCCGAGGCCGAAAGTCGTACCCGGTTCTTCTGGGCGGCTCGACGCGTGGGCGCCAACCAGTTCGTGAAGAATCTTCAGCAACGCCGCCGCGGCGTCGGCGAAAAGCAATTCGTCCGATTCTCAACCTCGATGACCGACGGTTGGGAGTCCGCCTTGGAACGTTTGAAAGCGTTTGCCCCGCAATGGCTCGAGCTCAGCGTGGAATCGAAAACGATGTGAGGTGGGGTGTGGGAGAACCGGCTCCACTCCTCGCGCCCCGATTCAACGTCCCAAGACGTGTCGGTGTTTTAGGAAAACGTTCCCGCCCAGCAACCGTGATTTCCCAGCCCCGGAAGGGGCGCCCAGACCCTAGCCCATGGCGTCAGCCATGGGTTCCGGGTTCGCGAAGAATTCCAAGCCCCGGAGGGGCGTTCAGAAAGCAGGGGTAGACCGATCATCGTTTGCCCTCTCAACACCCCCCAACGCGTCGGGTTCTGATCGCCCCTCCGGGGCTCAAAATATTGCCCAAACCCCACCCATGGCTCACGCCATGGGCTAGGGTTCTTTCGGCCCTCCGGGCCTCCGTAGCGGCGGGCGTCTCGCCCCCCCGGAATCCCCTGGAAGCCCGACCCATCGCGGCGACCCTCGCCACGAATTCCAAACGCCTATTCCTGGGGGTGCGCGCTTTCAGGCCTTGGATTCCTGGGAATGGCGTTCCACCCATCGGTGCCTGCCGCATCCGTCCGTCCAAGCCGCCATCCTCAGTCCCAGAAAACCCAAGCCCACCCGGCACCTCGACCCATATTCCCATGCGCAACCTCCGTTCCACTCTCCGTTCCGGTCACACTGTGGTCGGGACCTGGTGCAATTCCGGCTCCCCCATCATCGCCGAATTGATGGCCGCCAGCGGCTTCGACTTCGTGTGCGTTGATGCCGAACACTCCGCCGTCGACGTTCCCCAGGCGCAGTCGTTGTTCCAGGCCGTCGTCGCCGGGAACCCGGATTGCGCCCCGATCGTCCGCCTGCACGGCGTCGATTACGCCCTCGTGAAGCGCTACCTCGATGCCGGCGCCCGGGGCGTGGTGTGTCCTCTGATCAACACCCGTCAGGACGCCGAACTCCTGGTCAGCGCCGTGAAATACCCCCCGGAAGGCCGTCGCGGGGTCGGCTTCTGCCGCGCCAATAATTTCGGTCTTCGGGTCGGCGACGAATTCAAAGTCGCCAACCAGGAGATCCTGACCGCGGTCCAGATCGAACACATCGAGGGCGTGCGCAACATCCGCGATATCCTCTCGGTTCCCGGAATCGATGCGGTCTTCATCGGGCCCTACGACCTCACGGCGTCCATGGGCATCACCGCCCAATTCGATCACCCCGACTACCTGAAGGCTCGCGACGAGATCCTCAAAGCCTGCCAGGAGAAGGGCATCGTGCCGGGCATCCATGTCGTTCAGCCCAACACCGACGAGTTGATCGCCCGGGCCAACGAAGGGTACCGCTTCCTGGCCTACAGTCTGGACATCACCATGCTCCTCCACACCTGCGCCACCGGCGTCGGAAAACTCAAGGGCGTGCTCGCCCACCGGGACCTGGAAAAGAACACACCCCGGCATGACCACGGGGAATGACGGGGGGCGG
>CAUJJW010000019.1 GCA_963205105.1 Verrucomicrobiota bacterium
CACCCCTTCGCGCCGGTTCCTTGCGGTTCCGACCTGGCGGTTCGGCTACGGTTGGCGTCACAAGCCCCCGGCGGGAACCTTTCATCCCGCAAGACCAGCCACCAGCTGGGCGCACTAGAGGGGGGCGTCTCGCCCCCCGGAGTCCCTGGTGCTAGGTCCCGAGGCGCGAGCCCCCTCACCGACTTTCGGCGGGGTTGCAGGGAATCCCTCCTGCCTTCACCTTTTCCGCCAGGCACTCCACCCCCCATCGCGCTCGATGAATCCTCGCACCATCACCCCCACCTCCCGCAGAAGCTTCCTCGGCGCCACTTCCACCGCTGCCGCAGGTCTGCTCATTCTCCCCTCCCGCGTTCTCGGACGCGGCGGCGAAAAACCACCCAGCGAGAAGCTCAATATCGCCGTCATCGGAGCCGGCGGCCGCGGCGCAGAGGACATCAAGGGCGTCGAATCCCAAAACATCGTTGCCCTCTGCGACGTCGATGACGTCAACGCTGCGGACACGTACCGCAAGCTGCCACGCGCGACCCGCTATCGGGATTTTCGGGTGATGCTCGACAAGGAGAAGGGGATCGATGCGGTGATCGTCGCCACCCCGGACCATACGCACGCGGTCGCCACCATGGCCGCCTTGCGCGCCAAGAAACACGTTTACTGCGAGAAACCTCTCACCCGCACCATCTTCGAAGCCCGCACCCTGGCCAAGGCCGCCCGCAACGCCAAGGTCGCCACCCAGATGGGCAATCAAGGCATGGCCTTCGAAGGCAATCGCCTGATCAAGGAATGGCTCGCCGCCGATGCCATCGGCCCCGTCCGCGAAGTCCATGTCTGGTCCGATCGCCCCACCCACCGCGGCAAGATGCCGTTGTGGTGGGCCCAAGGCATCGAACGCCCGTCCGACACCCCGCCCGTCCCCTCGACCCTCGACTGGAATCTCTGGCTCGGCCCCGCCCCACTGCGCCCCTACCACCCCGCCTACGTCCCCTTCCGCTGGCGGGGTTGGTGGGATTTTGGCTCAGGCGGCCTCGGCGACATGGGCATCCACAATCTCGCCCCTGTCTTCGATGCCCTGAAGCTAGGCCCACCCACCCGCATCCACGCCACCTCAACACCCGTCTTTCCCGAGACCATTCCCCTCGCCTCCATCGTTCACTACGAGTTCGCCGCCCGGGATTCCATGCCCGCGGTGAAGGTTCACTGGTACGACGGCGGCCTCCTGCCCGCCCGTCCCGAGGAACTGGAGGAGGGCCGCCCCCTCGACGCCGAGGACGGAATTATCTTCGTCGGCGACAAGGGCAAAATGCTCGTCGGCGGCTGGGGCGGCGAATCGCCCCGCCTCATCCCCGAGTCGCGCCACAAGGAGTTCCAACCACCCCGAAAGACCCTCCCGCGCTCGATCGGCCATCACGCCGAATGGATTCAGGCCTGCAAACGGGGCACACCCACCGCCTCGAATTTCGACTTCGCCGGCCCCCTCACCGAGGCTGTCCTCCTCGGCAGCATCGCAATCCGCATGCAGGGCGAGGAACTGCGCTGGGACAGCGCCAATCTGCGCATCACCAACCTGCCGGACGCCGAAGCTTTCCTGCACTACGACTACCGGCGCGGCTGGTCGATCGATTGATGGATTGAACCGAGCCGGCCGCCACCATCGCCTATGCCGCCTTCCAACACGTTCCATCTCGACCTGCACATCGCAGGCGCTTCGCGCCCTGCCTCCGATGGCACCCGTTCCGAGGTCCATTCGCCACATGACGGCTCCGTCGTCGGCTCCGTTCCCAAGGCCAGCGCCGCCGATCTCGACAGCGCCGTCGAGGCCGCTCACATCGCCTTCCAAACCTGGTCCCGACTCACCGCCTACGAGCGCGAGAAGGTCATCCGCAAAGCCACCGCCTTCGTCCGCACCCAGGCGGATTCCATCGGCCTCGCCATGGCCCTCGAACAGGGCAAACCCCTCGCACAATCCCGTTCGGAAATCGGCGGCGCCTGCGACCTCATCGACTACTACGCCGCCGAAGCCCCGCGCATCGAGGGCTGGACCAATCCCACCGAGGACCGTAACTACCGGTCCTGGGTCCACTGGCAACCGGTCGGTGTCTGCGGCCTCATCACGCCCTGGAATTACCCCGTCTCCCTGCTCAGTTGGAAACTCGGCCCCGCCCTCGCCACCGGCTGCACGGTCGTCGTCAAACCCACCACCGTCACCCCGCTCTCACCGCTCGCCTTCTGCCAGGCCCTCACCCATGGAGGCATTCCCGCCGGCGTCATCAACGTCGTCACCGGCTCGGGTTCCATCCTGGGCGAAGCCCTCATCCGTCACCCCAAGGTCGCCAAGATCGCCATGACCGGCTCCACCGCGACCGGCAAACGCATCCTCGAACTCGCCGGGCCGTTGCTCAAAAAGGTGTCCCTCGAACTCGGCGGCCAATGCCCCGCCATCGTCTGCGCCGACGCCGACCTCGATCTCGCCGCCAAAACCATCGCCTACAAAGGCTGGCGTAACTGCGGCCAATCCTGCAGCTCCGTCAACCGGGTCTACGCCCACACCTCCATCCACGACGCCCTCGCCGACAAACTGAAGGCTCTGGCGGAAAGCATGAGCCTCGGCGATGGCATCTCGCAGCCCAACGTCGACCTCGGCCCCATGGCCACACCTGATGGCCCGACCACCGCCCAGGCCCACGTCGACGACGCCATTCACCTTGGTGCCCGCCTCATCACCGGCGGACAACGCCCCGCCGGTGATGCCTTCGCACGCGGGCACTACTACCAGCCCACACTCCTGACCACCTGCCCGCCCCAGGCCCGTGTCATGCGCGAGGAAACCTTCGGCCCCGTCATTGGCATGGCGCGATTCGAGTCCATCGAGGAAGCCATCTCGCTGGCGAACGACACGGCTTACGGACTCGTGGCCTACCTGTTCACCCGCGACTTCACGACCACCGCGCGCGCCAGCGAAGCCCTCGACGCCGGCACCGTCTGCGTGAACCACGGCGCCGTGAATACCGCGTACGGACCCTACGCGGGGTGGAAGGACAGCGGCTACGGCGTCGAATTGTCCCGCCGGGCCGTCTACGAGTACCTCAAACCGAAACACGTCAAGGTGGCTCTCTCCTGAGCGAACCTTCACCCCTCACCCCGCCGCCGACACCGATCCACCGCATGCTTCTCGATCCGCTCCAGGCCCGCGTCCTTTTCCAACGGGCCATCGACAACCACTTCGCCATCCTGGCCGTCAACGCCGACTCACCCGCGGCGCTCACCGACGTTCTCGAGGCCGCCCGCCAATGCCAGGCGCCCATCATGATCGAGACCAGCCTCTGGCAACTCACCGGCCACAGCTTCGGCGCCGGCGATCCTTACCTCGGATTGGCCCGTTACCTCGTCCAACTCGCCGTTCTCGCCGAGTCCGAGCGTTATCGAAACATCCCCGTCCTGTTCCACACCGACCATATCAAGGGACCGGTCACGCTCCCGCTGCTGAAGGCCGCCCTGCGCGGACTCCCCACCGGCATCGGCAACCAGACCATCCGCCCGTCGACCTTGTCGCTGGATTCCTCCGCGCTCACCGAGGAACAGAACATCGCCTCCATTCTCGAACTCTGCTCCGAGGCCCGCCAGGCCCTGCTCCCGGTCACTCTCGAAATGGAGGCCGGCGTCGATGACGGCATCACCCCGCTCGAGGTGGCACGTCGCCTCATCGGCGACGTCGAAGCCTCCCAGCCCGGATACCTCGCCCTCTGGGCGCCCGGAGTCGGCACCCAGCACGGTCTGGGGGAACAGAACGCCTTCTCCGCCGATGCCGTGAAGCAACACCAGGAGCTTGCCTCCACACTCACCGGTCGCCCCATCGGCATCGCGCTCCACGGTTCCTCCGGCTTGTCCGAAACCGGCCTGCGCGCCGCCGTCGCCGCCGGCGTCACCAAGGTGAATTGGTCCAGCGAATCCCTGCTGATCCGATCCCGCGCCGCCCAGGACTTCTACGCCACCCACGGCCCACAGCTCGAAAAGGGGCACAAGGACTGGAAAGCCACGGCCATGGACCACGGCATTCAGAGTTTCGTCAGCGCCCGCTACCAACCCAAGGTCATTGAACGCATCCAAATCCTCGGCGGCGCCGGTCAGGCTTAATACGGGTCGCCCTTCAAAACCGAAAACTCGTGGTGAGCGCGAACACATGCGCCTCCACGTCCACCGAGCTTCCTGAAAACTCGCCCGCACTCAGTCCGCTCGTGCCCACCCGGCGCTCCGGCCCGAATTGGTACTGGTAAGCGAGCGCCACCCCCCAACGTTCTCCCCGCCATTCCGCCCCGGCTGAAAGCGTGTGCTCCAGAATAGCGGCGCTCATCGGAGTCAACGTCGCCGAGGGAATGGGCGATTCGCCATAGGCGTAGCCCGCCCGCAGCGCCCAGGCTTCCGTCACCGCAAACTCCGCGCCCACGCGATACACAAACCGGTCCTCCCAATCCAACGGCACCGAGTCGTCGATCCCCGTCGATCCCAGAAACGCGTTCAGATCGGCGTTGTTCCCGTTTCTCAATCGGATGTCCAACCGCTCAAACGAATCGCTCCAATCCAGCCAGTCCACCTGCCCGACGACTCGCAACCGATCGGTCGCCTGCCAGGATATCCCCGCCGCCACCGTTTGCGGAAGCCGGGTGTCCACCTGGGCGTCGTAACGAAAATCAGGACGCACCCCGGCAAAAGCCCCACCCAGATTCGCCAGTTGAACCCCCGCATTCCCCGCCGCACTGCCTGTCGTCTCAAACGACGCCGCCGTCTGATAGCTCAACCCCAGTTGAACCCCCGAACAGGGTCGATACACCGCCCCCAACAGCCCCTGGGCCGCCCAACCGTCCGTCTCCAGATCCAGCAGCGTCTTGAATCCGCGCAATACCGGATGGCTCTGAAAAACATAGGGCGCCTCCAACACATTCCGGTTGTAGGTCGCCCCCACCGCCGCCCCGAGCACCAGGGATTCGCCCACCGCCACACTCGCGCCTGCCACCGTCCGGATCGCCAAAAACTCCGCCCGATGCCGCTGAACCCCATAGCTCGTCCCTCCATCCAACCCACCGGCCGCATCCGTCAAATCCCAGTCCAGGCCGGCCGCAGCCACCGGCACCACACCCAGCCCAACCGAAACCGGGGACGCCCCGAGCGGAATCGAAATCGCCACCTCCGGCGCCACCCCCAACAGGCCATCCACGCCCCCCGCCTGGTTCGCAGCATTGGAAAACGATCCGGTTGCCAGCGCTCCAAACCCACCGATCTCCACTTGCCCCTCCCGAAATCCCGCAGGATTCACGGCCACCGCTTCCAGCGCTGAATCCGGCTTGGCCACACTGGCTCCACCCACCGACATCGATCGCGCACCATGCCCCGTCCGCGCCACCCCGTTGGCCCAACCCACCGGCATTGCCAGCATTCCAACCCCCGCCACGACCGGCCAAAGCCGCCGGGCCACGCCGGCAAGCCCGTTTGCCTCGGATTGAATCCCGTGCGGAATGGATCGGTGTCGCATGTGGCACGATCTGGTACCGAACCCTTCCCGAATCCACAACCCCGTTTCCCCGACAACCCAACCGTCAGGCATATCTCCAACTTGTGGATGGGTGAACCAAGCACTGAAGGAGTTTGAACAGGATGAACACGATGCTCAGGAACCCAACCGTCACGGTATTTCGTCCTGTTCATCGTGTTCATCCTGTCGAAAAGAGAATCGTGTCCTCTGACAACACCGAGATGCGCCCTTCCCTCTGCAACAACTAAGCTTTTAGTTGACGAAGACCCGGACCCGCGCTTTCCTCTTCAAAACTAATTCCTTAATAACTCCACCCCCCGTTCCCTCCCTCCACACCATGGCACGCAAGAAATCCAGCTCACTCACCGACGGCGAACATCGCATCATGGAGGTTCTCTGGGAAAAGGGATCCGCCACCGTTGCCGAAGTCGCCGAGGCCCTTCAGGGCAAGGACGGTTCCGCCTACACCACGGTGCTGACCATGCTCCGGATCATGCACACCAAAGGCTACCTGAACTGTCGCAAGGACGGGCGGGCCCACGTCTACACCCCCAAGGTCAAACGGGAGACCGCCGCCCGAAAAGCCGTCCGCCAGTTGCTCCAGAAGTTCTTCGCCGGTTCCCCCGGCGAACTCGTGCTCGCCTTCCTGCGCGAGGAGGAACTCAGCCCGGCTGAACTGGATGCGCTCAAGAATCGCATCCTCACCGAGGAACCTTCCCAAGACCCCTCCGCTTCGTCCCAACCACCTCAAACCAAGTCCTGACCTATGTTCGCCGATCTCGACCCCCTGGCCCTCCGGGTGTGCAGCGCTCTCGGCACGGGCGTGCTCCAGGGACTCCTGCTCGCCGTGGGTGTGCTGGTCGGCCTGCGAGCGATCCCGCGCTCCAGCGCCGCCACCCGCTACGCCGTCGCGTTCGTCACCCTCCTGGTCGTCGCCGCACTGCCCGTCATCCACTTCGCGATCTCCACAAACCGTTCCATGGGAGCGATCGCGAGGGTTGAATCGGGCTCCCTCACCCCAACCCTCTCCCGGTGGGAGAGGGAGCCGCATATCCCGCACGGCGACATGCAGGAACTCCATTCGTCCGGGCCGTCGCGACTCGCTCCATTCAACCCCCAGCTCCACCGTCCAGCACCCGCGGGGAATGTTCTCCCTCTCCCTCCGGGAGAGGGCCGGGGTGAGGGCCGCTCGCTGCATTCCTCGCTCCCCGGTTCATGGTCCCAGTCCGTGTCCATTTTTTGGAAAACGTTCCTCTCCATGAACCGCGAATCGGGAAGAGGCGACGTAGCGGCGGGCGTCCCGCCTGCCGTAGAGGGGGGCGTCTCGCCCCCCGGAATGCACCAGCCATGGCTTAGACCGTTCCACCCGCCGCATCCTTTAGGCACGACGCCCGGCGCTACGGCACTCGAATCATCACAGATTCCGACGGAAGACTCCCTCGACGACCACGCCAGCTTCCCCAGCCTGGCGGAGGATCTGTCCATCCAGCCCCGCACCGCCTGGGATTTCTCCAGTGCCCTGTCCGTGCTGTCCCAGCTCTGGCCCACGCGCGTGCTCCCCATCCGCCTCGCGTTGCCCGCCACACTGGCAAGCGGCATCACCCTGGCCTGGCTCTTTCTCGCCGTCATTCGCCTCGGGTCCTTGGGATGGCAATGCCTCGCCCTTCACCGGCTCAAGCGCCAACACCAAACCGTTCCCGCCGCCATCCAGGAGCAATTCTCCGAACTTCGCCGCGAGATGGAGGTCCATCGCGCGGTCCGGCTCGGCGTCGTTGCCGACCTGCGCTCCCCCATTGCGATCGGATTCTTCCACCCAACCATCCTGCTCCCCGAAGCCCTGGTGGGGTCCAGCCCCGCCGACCTCGACCCCATGCTCCGCCATGAACTGGCCCACATTCGAAGGCGCGACGACTGGACCAACCTGATTCAGCAGGCGGTGAAAGCGGTCTTCTTCTTCCACCCCGGAGTCGTCGCCTTGTCACGCCGACTCAACCTCGACCGGGAAATCGCCTGTGACGACCACGTGCTCGCCGCGACCCGCACCCCGCGGGACTACGCCCTCTTCCTCACCGACTTCGCCAGCCGGACACAAGGTCGCCAGTGGGCGGCTGCGCCGGCGGCGTGGAGCAACCCAAACCAACTCCGAGAAAGAATCCATATGATACTCGATCCTAAACGAAACACCTCACCCCGCATGGCGCCGATGCGGACGGGGATACTCACCCTCGCGGCGCTCCTCATCGCGGCCACCGGCATTGGCGCGGCGCCCCGACTGGCCCTCGATGCCACTGAGGCTCCGGACGCCACGACTTTGGCGTCTGCCTCGGTCGACACCGACGTCTCCACGGATGTCCTGATCGTGACGGAGGTCACCGAACCCGAAACGCTTCTCGCCGGGGTCGACGCCGTCCGGGTGGAAGTCACCACGTCAGACTCCGATGACGACGAACTGGATCGGCCCAAGGAAAAGCCGGCTCGCACCACGGGTGCCGGCTCGATGAGCAGCGACGACAACAAGAACGCGAACCGCAATTCGCGTGTCATCATCCGATCCGCTGGCGGCGCCACTTCGGTGCTGTCAGGAGACCAGCAGGACCCGCTCGTTCTCGGAGCGCCGACTCCGGCTCCCCACCCCGAACCGGCGCCGCACCCGGACGCCCGACCGGTTCCCCGTCCCCCGAAACCGGCTCGGATCGCGGTCGAGTCGCGAACGGCGACGATGACGTCGACCGAAGAACGCAGTCTGGAGGAACGGATGAGGCGTCTCGAAAAGCTCGTGGACTCCCTCGCCCGGAAGCCGCAGGAGATGTCTTGGAGCGCTCCGAAGCAGAACTTCCATTTCGAAGGATTGGCCAAGTCCATGGAGCAGGTGTCCAAGGACGTTGAACGCAGCATGCGTGACGCGGAACGCAGGGTGCGGGAGGCACATGAACGGAACGCCGAGCTCGCCCGCGAGAAGGACGAGGCCTTCAGCGCGGAGGGCGCCGACAAGGCCCAACAGGCGCAACGCCGGGCGATCGAGATGCAGCGCCAGGCACTTCGACGGCAGATCGAATCGATGGAATCCCAGGTCGAACGTCTCGAAGACCAACTCGAACGGTTGGACGACCAACTCGAGGCCGCCGTCGAGGCGAAAGCCGAAGCCAAGGAAAGGGCCAAGGCGGCCAAAGAGAAGCAGAAGGAAAAATCCAAACCCAGGCATCCTGACGCACGACCGGAGCAAGATCCCGCAGCTCCGACGGTCCAGGAACCTGCCCCTGCGTCTCCCCCCACTCCTCCGACTCCCCCCACACCGGAAGCCCTGATCCGCAACTGAACCCGCGTTCTCCACTGGATCTGTTTCACGCCGCCGGGCGCGATCCGCCCGGCCGGCGTCTGGACTTCCGCGCCCTCATCTTCCCATGAACGACCTCATTTCTTCTGCCGGTTCCGCCCAGATCCCCTCCTCCATCCACCTCGAATTCATTCGGAGCGTCATTGATTCCGGCGAGGAGGGTGGTGTCGACAACGTCGAACGTTTTCATCGCGCGCTCTTCCTGAACCAGCACGGCGCCGACCTCGAACGCCTGCGATTGGAACGTCAAACTTCGGAGGAACGCCTCGCCGCCCTGGAACCGCGCCTTCAGCAGACCCAGCGGAATCTGGCCACCCAGGAACGCCACGTCCCTGCCATCGAGGATGGCATCCCCGATGATCAGCCGACCGCCCCCTGGAATCTCTGGGACCGCCTGATGTTCACCGTCGCCGCCCTCTCCGTCCTCTGCCTGCTCGTCTTCGGCGTGCTCAACGTTTCCTTCAATCTGCTCGAGTCCGGCATTGTCACCTTTTCCCAAAACCCGGTCCGTGCCTATTTGTGGGCGGCCCTTCTTCCCGTGGGCGCCCTCGCCGTCAAAGTCGGCTGGGATTTTCTTCGATCCCGACGCGCCCGCGCCATCTACCTCTGGACCTGCCTTTCCTCCGGCCTGATCGCCGTGCTCGTCTGGGTGACCGCCTACGCCAGCGTCTACCCCTCACTCTCCCAAACCACCGAGGAACAGATCGCGGCACTCAGCGTGTTCTCCGACACCACCCCCACCGATGATTCCTTCTGGGGCACCACCGCCGGCGGGGTGAAACGCCTCGACATGATCCTCGTCGCCGCCCAGGCCATCGCCGAGATCTGTCTCTCGGCCGCCCTCGGCATCTACATGACCCAGGTGTACCAACGGCACCGCCCGGTCCGCCTCGCTGCCAACCCCACCTTCGCCCAACTCGATGAGGACCGGCGCCTGCTCGAACAGGAGGTGGCCCGCGAACGCACCGCGCTCGCCTCCGCTCTCGGCCATCAATGCCGACTCGAACAACAACTCGCCGTCTTCGTCGCCTACGCCCGCTCGCTGTATCAGCGGGAGATCGCCGCCCGCCTGGATCGGACCCACCAGAAGCGCCTGCTGATCGAGGAAATGGCCGATCAACTCCGCTCGCGTCTCGCGGATATCGACCGCATCGGCAATGCCCCGGAACCCAACGGCGCCTCCCATCCCGCGCCCGCCGGTCAGAACGGAGGTTCCCGATGAGCCTCCGGAACCTTCGATTCGCCGCCCGGTCGGCTCCGGTCGTTCCCGGGTCCTTTCTTCTGGTCGCCGTCCTCTGCCTGTTCGGCTTCAAGCCGTCACTGGCCTTGGCGGAGTCTCCGGCCACTTCATCCACCAACACCCCAGCCCATAACAGCCGGTTCGTGTTCGGGCTTTCCCCGTTCCTGGATGCGAGCTCCAAGGACCGGATCTTCCGTCAACTCGTCCGTTTCATCCTGGAGGTCGCCCCCCGCGGAACCACCGTCCAAGCTGTCGACGCCTTCCACATCCAGACCATCAGCACCTTCGAGATTCCGCGGGTCGAAGCCTTCGCCAGCCCCAAGACCCGAGCCACCCAGTTCCGGGATCCCATCCAGGCCATCCGAGGCTTCCTCGCCACCGAGTCCCAGCCCCCGACCGCACCGGGACTCAACTTCACCAATGCCGTGCGATTCCCGCAGCTGCTCGACTTCGTGAGCCGGAACCTCGCCGGCTCCAACCAAAACGTGGTGGTTTCCCTGTTCGGCAGTCCCCTCTACCAGGACGACAAGGAACCCGGCTTCTCCATGGCGCACGGTTACTTCCCATCGGACGGCCACCTCCTGGCCTCCCGCGACACCTCCGTCTTCGGTCTGCAAGGCCGGGATCATTCCCTCGACGGCGTGCGGGTTCATTGGGCGTACCTCGGCGATCCCTGGGCGAATGAACTGCATCGCGACAAGATCTCCCGTTTCTGGGCCTTGTATGTGGAACGACAGGGCGGACAGCTCGGAGCATTCACTGGTGACCTGCCCACTGCCTTTGCCGCCTTGCGCGAATCACACCCGCCCATCCCATCGTCCGCCGCCCTGCCTCCGGTCGACCCCGCCCAAACCAAGGTCGAAATGCTCCGGGTCACCCGTGACATCCGCGCCGTCGATTGGATCGCCCAGGACGAACTGCGTCACCCGGCTCAGGACCCGCCCTCCCGGACGGTGGGCCCCTTGAAGATCGGCATTCGTTGGACATCCGACATCGATCTCGACCTTTACGCCACCCCGGCGCCTGACCGGGAACGACTTTACTTCGAACACCCACGCAGCCCGCAGGGCTACTACGAGAAGGATCACCGCTCGTCGCCAGGCCGTGAGTACGAGTTCATCGAATTCCTGGATGCCGTCGATGTGCGAACCGTCCAGGCCGCCATCAACTATTACGAAGGCCGAACCACCGAACCGCCCAGGGGTGAAGTTCGTTTGGAATTCGAGGGCCGGGTCTATTCCAGCCCGTTCACCCTGGAGGCAACCCAGGGCAATCGTGGCCGGGAAGGCGCCGCACAACGACGCTATTGGACCACCCTCGACATCCCCCGGATCCTTAAACTCCAGGCGGACGTGGCGACACGAACCCCGCCCCGCTGAACCAGGCACAAGGCGATTCGCGCCCCTCCGTAGCGGCGGGCGTCTCGCCTGCCGTAGAGGGGGGCGTCTCGCCCCCCGGAATCCCCGGTTTAAGGCCCGTGAGCAGGTCATTCTTGAACACGGCGCTTCCATGCCCCATCGGTCCCTCCGCCGTGCTGGATTCCCGCGCGCCTTGCGACATGATCGCGCCATGATGCGCGTTCGCACGCTCCAAGCGTTCCTCCTGGCAGCCCTCGTCCTGCTGCCAGGACTCAACGTTTCCCAGGCCGCCACCCCACCCTCGCTCTCAGCCGTCCGTCAGGCGGATCAACTGCGGCTTTCCTGGCCCGCGGCCGATCCGGGTGCCGGCTACACCATCGAATCCACCACCTCCCTGGTTCCTCCCGCATGGCAACCGCTCGGCGGACCTGCCGGTTGGCCCATCACCGCCACCGAATGGTCCGGCCCGGCCCCCACCGCCTCCGCCACCTTCTACCGCCTGCTCGTCTCCTCCACCGCTCCCCGCGGCACGGTCGAAACCAACATTCTGCTCCAGCGCTACACTTCCGCTGAGTTGCTCAAACGCATGCAGGACCGCGGCGTGCCCATCTTCACCGCCATGCCCGCCGATGCCTGGAAGATCATTTACAGCACCATCGACGTCCGCGGCCGTCCCACCCGGGCTTCCGCGCTGATCGTGATCCCCCAGGGCAGCGCCAAGGCCCTCCCTCTCGTCAGTTACCAGCACGGCACGGTCGTCCACCGCGAGGACGTGCCCTCCCGCCTCAACAGCGAGGCCGACCTCGGCCTCATCATGGGTGCGTCCGGCTACATCACCGTCCTACCCGACTACCTCGGCCTCGGGGATTCCCCCGGCTTCCATCCCTATCAACACGCCGCGTCCCAGGCCAGCGCCGCCCTCGATGCCATCCGCGCCGCGCGCCAATCCCTCGACGGCAAGGGAGCCACCTGGAACCAGCAACTGTTCCTCACCGGCTATTCCCAGGGCGGTCACGCCACCCTGGCGCTCCAGCGCGAACTGGAGCAAAGCCATGCCGAAGAGTTCCCCATCACCGCCAGCGCCCCTTCCGCCGGCGCCTACGACCTCTCCGGGACCACCACCACCGACTTCCTGTCCTCCCGCATCCAGCCGAACCCGTACTACTTCGCCTACGTTGTCGCCGCCTACACCGAGATCTACCAACTCGCCCCATCCATGGCCGACCTTCTGAAAGCGCCCTACGACAAGACCGTTCCCCCGCTCTTCGACGGCCTGCACCACAGCGGTGAAATCAACGCGGTGCTGCCAACGCGCCCCATCGATATCCTCAAACCCGAAGTGCTCGCCGCCTTCAACGCCGATCCCAACCACCCGCTGCGCCTCGCCATCCGCGACAACGACCTCCACACCGGCTGGGTGCCACGATCCAAGACCCGCTTCTACCACTGCGCCGGCGACCTCGATGTGTTGCCCGCCAATTCCAAGGTGGCCTTCGACACCTTCAAGGCGGCGGGAGCCCCCGCCGTTGAACTTGTCGATCCGCTCTCCTTCGCCGATCACGGCGGCTGCGCACCGTTCGCCCTTCTGGGAACCAAGTTCTGGTTCGATTCCCTGAAGCAGTAGGCCGTCAGGGCTTCACCGCCTCCAGGTCGAACCGAAGCACGGAGAACCCGTCGATCTCGAAGTGCTCCACTTCCACCTCCACGTCTCCATCCGCTTCCTGCGTGTGAACCGCGGAGTCGCGGGTGGGTCCGTGCCAGGTCCAATTCTCCAACACCACCCGCCCCCCCAACCGCACCCGAACACCGTCATCGCTCAGCGTCCCGATCCGCCACTGACCCTTCGGCAATTTCAATCGCGTGCGGGCCACCATCCCGAAGCGATCACCACCAGGCCCTCGCTCCCGCACCAACTCCCCCAACGGCTGGTCCTTCGGCCCACCCCAGCCATAGGCAAAATCCAGCGCTGACACCGACGTCTTCACCGCCTGCGAACCGTCGGCCAACCGGCGCCAGGCCTCCCGTTGTTCCCGCGGATCCACCTCCGCCGGCCATGGGAAGAACACGCAGTCCCAGGTCGTCGAAATCAGGGTCCCCTCCAGTTCCTGCTCCCAATCGCCGGCACGCACGCGCGCCAGGAACGGCGTCACTCCGGCTGGCCCACGAATATCCAACCGCCAGGCGTTGGTCAGGCCCGCGGTCGCTTCCAGTGCGCCCACCTGGACCGTCGCCGTCGACCCGGGCCGAAGTTCCACCTGCGGAACGCCCGGCAATCCACGCAGTTCGTAAACCACCCTGCCTGGTCCGCTCCGGGAAGCCCGCACCAGCGGCGCCTCGTGATCCCAGGGCCCCCACTCGTCCATCACGATCTTGTCCCGCCCGCGCAGGTGGGCCCGGGCACCCACGGGTTCGTTCGTGCCAAGCATCGGGAAGGACGGGAGCCGATACGGTGAAGCCTTGCCCGCGATGGGAGCTTCGCATCCGGGCGACACCACCAACTCCACGGCATCCTGAGCGGTGAGCTTGCCCACGCGCCTGGCGAACACGTTGCTCCGGACGTTCCCCGAGCCGTCATCGCGCAGTTGCAGCACGATGAGTTTCTCCTCGGGCCGAAGGTTCCCAAAGGGATGATCCGGGGTGATCTCAAAAAGGTTGTTCACGATCACGTTGCCGCTCACGCCCCGATCGTTCCCCACCACCCCGGGTGACTTCAGCAGCGTCACATCGTTGTCCCACCACAGGTGAATCGCGCATTTGTTGTTCCGAAAGACGTTTCCCAGGATCTGGTTGCCGGACCCGTGTTCGATGTTCACCCCGCCCCGCTCCAAGCCATAGGCCATGCCGCCGTTGCCCTCGAAGTCGTTCTCCACAATGACCGAGTCCGAGGAGTACCCACCCCAGATCCCGCAGATGGCATTCTCCACCACCCGGTTGCGCGCGAAGATATTCGCCTCGCTGAAGGTCATCTCGATCCCATGCGCCGCTGCATACGAAAAGTCGTTTCCGATCAGCAGGTTCCGGTTGCAGCCGCGCGCGCTCAGATCGCGCGACACCTCCTCCGGCACCCGGATCTCGGCGTCGACGTCCTGCCTGCCCGTCGCCGCCTGAAGCCGCGTCCGCTCCGCCTCGACCCACTTCTCCCCAAGCGCCTCCGATCCCGCAAACCCGAAGAATCCATCGCCGCCATGGGTGACGGAGTTCGCCGCGAACACGTTGTCGTTGCACTGCTCGAAGCACAGAATGCCCGCCGAATCCTGGCCGCGGTTGTAAACTCCTTCCACATGGCCGCGCACACAGAAGTCGAACGCATTCCGCGTCACCACGTTCCGACTGCTCCGCCACAGCGCCAATCCCCAGCCCGAGAGAAACGAGGCGTCGTTGTCATAGATCCGCGAGTCGGTCACCCGGTCCAGTAGGATGCCGTTCTGGCCGCGCCGCACCCGAACGTCGCGGATCGTCACCCCGGCCGAGGATTCCACACAGATCGCCCCACCGTAGGCCTCGCGCCATTTCCGGTCGTCGTTGTGATGGGGAAACAACCAGTCCGCTCCATCCTCGGCTTCCGGCGTGGACCGCAGGCGCTGGCGGTAGTTGTCGGAGAAATCGCCGCCGGCCACCTCCAGCGCGTCGGCATGCGACGCCACCAGTCCGTTGAAGAACCCGTGAACCCGGGCGCCTTCGATACGCACACCCCGCCGACCCACCACGCGGATTCCGATTCCCTTCAGCACGTTTCCGTCCGTGCCAGGTGCCGCCCCCCGAAGCACGCTGCCCGGAGCAAACCGCACCACCACGTCATCGGCGACCACGTGCAGCACCCCGTCCCCGTTGGTGTCCGCCACCACCCCACCCGCCGGGACCTCGATTTCACAGGATTCACGAATCATGACGTCATCCTGCGTAACCAACCGCTTGGGTAGGCTTTGTGCCGATCCGGAGCAACAGGCCAGGAGGATCGCCAGGGAGAGTCGGTTCACCCCCGGAACCTGCCCCCAACGCCCGAAAACCGTCAAAGCCAGACCCCGCCCTTGTCTTCCCAGAAAAATGTCGGATCGTGGAGCCGCATGCTCTTCGGCAAGTTGTTACGGATCTTCGTCAGCATCGTCGTCGTTCTCCATGCCCCCCGCGGCGCCGCCCAGTCGGTCGGACTGCTGCGCGAAGTCTGGGAAGGTATCGGCGGCAATGATCTCGCGGCCCTGACCGGTTCCCCCGATTTCCCCGACCGCCCCACCTCCAGGAACTTCGTCACCGACTTGTTCGAGTCACCAACCGATGTGCTCGAAAGCTACGGCCAACGCATGCACGGGTACGTGGTTCCACCGCTCACCGGCAATTACACGTTCTGGGTGGCGACCGACGACCAGGGGGCGCTGTATTTGTCCACCGACGACAACCCGGCCAACGCCCGCCTCATCGCCAGCGTCAACGGCTGGACGCCTCCCCGCGAGTGGGAGGTGGAGTCGAGCCAGCGCTCGGAGGTCATCCGCCTCACCGCCGGCAAAGCCTACTACATCTCCGCGCTCATGAAGGAGGGTGGCGGCGGCGACAACCTCGCCGTGCGGTGGTTGATGCCCAACGGCGTCGACCAGGCCCCCATCGTCGCCACCAATCTCCTGCCGTTCGGTGTGTCCTTCACCCCACCCGTCATCGCCCGGCAACCCGCCAACACCACCGCCGTCGAAGGCACCTTCGCTTCCTTCAGCGTGGGTCTCTCCACCGTCGGCCCCGCCAATTTCCTCTGGCGCCGCAACGGAACTGCCCTCCCCGATTCCAACACGCCCGATCTCCGGTTCGGCCCCGTCCAACTCTCCCACCAGGGTTCCCGCTTCAGCGTGGTCGTCACCAACGCACAAGGCTCCACCACCAGCAACGAAGCCACCCTCTCCGTCTCCCCCGATGTCACCCGCCCCACGGTCGTCGACATCCTCAACATCGGCACCCGCACCGTGCGCGTGACGTTCTCCGAGGCGGTCGGAACCCCCTCCGCCACCACCGCGGCCAACTACACCATCACCCCGAGCATCACCGTCACCGCCGCCCGCCCCGGTGCCTCCCCCGAGATCGTGGAACTCGACACCACCGAGCTCACCCTCGGCTCCCCGTACACACTCGCCGTCCAGCGCGTCACCGATCGCGCCCAGACTCCGAACGCCATCGCCGACAACACCCAGGTTCCATTCACCGCGGTCGATTACGCCCCCGTCAGCGTCGGAACACCGCCCCTCGCCGGCTCCGTGCAATCCGCCCCCGGTGGAGTCACGGTCATCGCCAGCGGTGAAATCGGCGAGCGCTCCGACGCCTTCCAGTTCGGCTATCAGATGGTGACCGGGAACTTCGACCGTCGCGTGCGCGTCGAGGCTTTTCAACCCACCGATCCCTTCGCGACCGCCGGTCTGATGGCCCGGGCCACCCTGGGCGCCAACAGTCCGTTCGCCGCAGCGGTCACCACGCCCGGCGTCGTGGGCGCTCATTTCCTGTCGCGAGCCACCGCCGGAGCCCAAAGCCAGCGCGCCGGATCGTTCCCGGTCAACTACCCCCAAACCTGGCTTCGGCTCTCCCGCTCGGGTTCCACGTTCCGCGCTTTTGCAGGTTACGACGGGGTGTCCTGGACCGAACTCGGTTCAGTCACGATCACCCTTCCCAACACGCTCTTCTTCGGCTTCGCCGCCAGCAGCCGGGACGCTCTCCGCACCACCACGGTGGAATTCCGGGATCTATCCAACGTCACCGGCAATCCGCCAATCCTCACCTTCCGCGCCCAGCGTGAAACACCAGGTCCTTCCAGCCGCCTCGCCGCCCTCACCTTTTCCGAGATCATGTATCATCCGCGGGAACGCGCCGACGGACGCACCACCGAATTCATCGAGATCCACAACGCCGATCTCATCGACCAGGACCTCTCCGATCACCGGATCGACGGGGATGTCAGCTACCGGTTCCCCGCCGGCTTTATCCTCCCCGCCGGTGGGTTCGCCGTCGTCGCTCGGAACCCTGCCGACCTCGGTGCCGTCTACGGCCTGACCGGTGTGCTCGGCCCCTTCGAAGGCACCAACAACCTTCCGAACACCGGCGGCATCCTGCGCCTGCACAACCCCCAGAACGCCGTCCTCTTGGAGGTCGAATATGATTCGCAGGCACCCTGGCCGATCGCCGCCGACGGCGCCGGACATTCTCTTGTCCTCGCCCGGCCTTCCTACGGCGAAGGCGACCCCCGCGCTTGGACCGCCAGCGAAATCATCGGCGGATCCCCTGGATCGCTCGAACCGGTTCGCCCCCATCCTCTCGCTTCCATCCTCTTCAACGAAATCCTCGCCCACACGGACCTTCCCCAGCTCGATTTCGTCGAGCTCTACAACCACGGCAACGAAACCCTCGACCTCGGTGGATGCTTCATCACCGACGACCCCACCACCAACCGCTTTCGCATTCCCACTGGCACCCGCATCACCCCCCGTGGATTCCTGGCCTTCACCGAGACTGAGCTGGGCTTCCGTCTGAACGCCGCCGGCGAATCCTTGTTCCTCATCAGCGCCGACGCCTCCCGCGTTCTCGATGCCCTGCGCTTCGGCCCCCAGGAAAACGGCGTCTCCACCGGCCGCTACCCCGACGGCACCCCCGAATGGCGCCGGCTGAACACCGTCACCGCCGGTTCGGAAAACACTCCGTTCCGCGTCAGCCCGGTGGTCATCAACGAGATCTTTTACAACCCCATCTCCGGCGACGACGACGATGAGTTCATCGAACTGCACAACCGCACCGCAAGTCCGGTGGCTCTCGGCGGCTGGAGCTTCACCGACGGCATCGATTTCCGCTTCCCCACCAACGCCGTCATCGGCGCCCAGGGTTATGTCGTGGTCGCCCGTGACCGGGCACGTCTGCTTGCGAGTCATCCCGGCCTGGCCGCCGCTGCGGTTTACGGCAATTACAACGGAACCCTCGCCAATGGCGGAGAACGTGTCGCTCTCGCCATGCCGGACCTCGTCGTGGCCACCAACAGCTTCGGCCTCACCGAAACCAATCGCATCGATATCGACATCGCCGAGGTCACCTACGGCACGGGCGGCCTTTGGGGTCGTTGGAGCGACGGTCTCGGTTCCAGCCTGGAATTGATCGATCCATTCTCCGACACGCTTCAGCCCTCCAACTGGGCCGACAGCGATGAGTCCGCCAAAGCCCCCTGGTCCACCATCGAGTTCACTGGTCGTGTCGACAACCTCGCCGACGGCATCTCTTCCAGCCGACTCCACCTCCTGGCCCAAGGGCCCGGTGAATACCTTGTCACCGATGTCGAGGTCCGTGGCACCAACGGAGTCAATCGGCTGGCCAATGGTGATTTCTCCAACGGCCTCACCGGTTGGACCGTCCAAGGCAATCATCGCCGCAGCGGACTCGCCGCCGGCGAAGGCCCCAACGGTTCAAACCCTCTCCGGGTTCGCGCCACCGGCCGTGGCGATACCGCCGTCAATCGTATCCGCACCACCATCACCCCAGCCCTCACCGCCAATTCCACCGCCACCCTGCGCGCCCGCGTGCGATGGCTCCGTGGCTGGCCCGAGTTGCTCCTCCGAACTCTCGGCAATGGCATCGAAGCGCACGGCCGCCTCCAAATCCCCTCCAACCTCGGCACCCCGGGCGCCCGCAACAGCCGCACGGTCGCCAACGCCGGCCCCGCCATCGTCGACGTCCAGCATTCCCCAGCCGTACCACGTGCCAATGAAGCCGTGCTCGTCACCGCCCGCGTCACCGACCCCGATGGCGTCGACACCGTCACGCTCCGGTTCCGGGTCGATCCAGCCACCACCGCCACCTCCGTCACCATGCAGGACGACGGCACCAACGGGGATCTCGTGGCTGGTGACGGCATCTACTCCGGTCGAATCTCCGGTCGGGCGTCCTCGACCCTGGTTGCCTTCACCATCTCCGCGCGCGACCGGGAAGCCAGCCCTGCCACCTCGGTTTTCCCCTCACCCGTCACCTTCCCCGCCAGCGCCACCCGGGAAGCCCTGGTCCGCTGGGGTGAAACCAAACCGTTCGGCAATCTGGGCGTCTACCGCTTCTGGCAGCGCCAATCCGATTACAACGCCCTTCGCTCCCGTGAACCGCTCGCCAACGACCCGCTGGATTGCACGTTCGTCTACGGTGACGAACGCGTGATCTACAATGCCGAGATGCGCGCCAAGGGCAGCCCCTGGCACGGCGGCAGCGTCGGGGGTGACTACGTCTTCACCATGCCCGACGACGACCGACTTCTGGGCGCCCGCGATCTGGCCATCGTTACCCTCGGAAACCTCGGCAGCGACCCGAGCGCCCAGCGCGAACAGGCAGCCTTCTGGATCGGCAACAAAATGGGTGCCGCCTCCCTCCACCGGCGTCATATCCATTTCTTCGAGAACGGTGGCTTCAAAGGGCTCTACGAAGACACCGAGGAGCCCAATGGCCTCTACGCCGACCGCTGGTTCCCGGAAGGCCCCAACGGCGACCTCTACAAGATCGAAGACTGGTTCGAGTTCGATGACCCCGGCAGTTCATTCGTCTTTTCCCGCGATGCCACCCTCCAGCGATTCACCACCCTCGGCGGCGCCCTCAAGCAGGCCAGGTACCGCTGGGCCTGGCGCAAACGTGCGGTCCAACAATCCGCCAACGACTACTCCGCGCTGCTCCAGCTCGTCGACACCCTCGCCAATGCCACCACATCGTCCGCTCCCCGCATCGAGGCCCTCGTCGATATCGAGAACTGGATGCGCACCTTCGCCCTTCAGCACGTCGTCGGAAACTGGGACGCCTACGGCCATAGTCGGGGCAAGAACTCCTACGCCTACCTGCCCACCAGCGGCCGTTGGAAGATCATCCCCTGGGATATCGATTTCGTCCTGGGCAGTTCCAGCGACGGCCCCACCACCGATGTCTTCGGCTCCGTTGATCCCACCATCAGCCGGCTCTGGGAGGTGCCCGTCTTCCGGCGCGCTTACTGGCGCGCGTTCCAGGACGCGGTCAACGGTCCGCTCGCACCCGAAAACATCAACGCCCTGCTCGACGCCCGCTACGCCGCGCTCGTCGCCAACGGCTTCAACGTCGAAAACCCGGCTTCCATCAAGTCCTACATCCAACAGCGCCGCGCTTACCTCACCAACCGCGCCTCCTCCGAAGACACCAGCGCACTCACCATCACCAGCAATAACGGCGCCGACTTCTCCACCGCCAACCCCGCCGTCACCCTCACCGGCCGCGCCCCCATCGCCATCCAAACGCTGCTCGTCAACGGCGTCGCCTACCCCGTGACCTGGTCCAACGTCACCACCTGGAGCCTCAACCTCCCCCTCGCCGGCCCCACCAATGTCATCACCATTTCCGGCATCGACTTCCGCGGACGCCCCATTCCCGGCCTCACCGATTCCGTCATCATCCGCTACTCCGGCCCCCCCATCGACCCCACCGGCGTCGTCGTGATCAACGAAATCATGTTCGACCCCGCCGCACCCGGCGCCGGCTTCATCGAAATCCTCAACACCTCGACCACCGGCGCCTTTGACCTCGGCGGCTGGGAGCTCAACGGCGTTGGCTTCTCCTTCCCCCCCGGCTTCGTCCTCGCCCCAGGCGCCCTCGCCGTCGTCGCTGCCGACCTCGCCGCGTTCCGCGCCGCCTACGGAACTGCCGTCGTTCCCGTCGGCCAGTTTCCGGGAAATCTCCAGAACAACGGCGAACGACTCCGATTGGTCCGACCCGGTGCCACACCCGACCTCGACCTCACCGTCGACGACGTCCGGTATGACAGCGAACCACCCTGGCCCGCCGCCGCCGCGGGGCAGGGATCTTCCCTCCAATTGATCGACCCGCGCCTCGACAACCGGCGCCCCGCCAACTGGGCCGCCGCACCCGTGAACAGTCCCACCCGCTTCACTCCCGGCCTCGCCAACAGCGTCGCCGCCACGTTGGAACCTTTCCCCAACCTCTGGATCAATGAGGTTCAACCTCGCAACACCACCGGAGCCTCGGACAACGCGGGCGACCGCGATCCCTGGATCGAACTGCACAACCCCGGGAACACCCCCATCGATCTCGGTTCCCTGGTCCTCTCCGCCAACCCCGCCCAACTCAACACCTGGTCCTTCCCCGCAGGCACCACCCTCGCCACCGGACAATTCCTCGTGGTGTGGTGCGACAACGAAACCGCCGAATCCAGCCCCCCCAGCCAGCTTCATGCGGCGTTTCGACTCAACCCCACCAACGGCGTTGTCACGATCGCGCGCCTTCAAAACGGCAGTTACGCCGCCCTGGATGCCCTCCGGTACGAGGACATTCCGCCCGATCGCTCCTTCGGCTCGTTCCCCGACGGCCAACCGCTGAACCGGAGCCTCTTCCATCGCCCCACCCCCGGTACCCCCAACACCCTCGCCACGTCACCCAGCCTCGTCGTCATCAACGAGTGGATGCCCACCAACAACGGCGCCTTTCAGGACCCCGCCGACGGCGACAACGACGATTGGTTCGAACTCTACAACGCCGGCAACGAACCCGCGGACCTCTCCGCCTTCACCCTCACCGATACGCTCACCGACCCCGCCAAGTTCCGCATCCCGACCGGAACCATCGTTCCACCCGGCGGATTCCTGCTGGTCTGGGCCGATGATGAAGCCGACCAAACCTCCCCGGGCCAACTGCACGTCAATTTCCGACTCTCCGGCAGCGGCGAATCCATCGCGCTCTTTGCCCCCGACGGCTCGCTGGTCGATGGGGTGACGTTCGGAGCCCAGTCCGAGAACATCAGCCAGGGACGCTTCCCCGACGGTCAACCCGCGCCCTTCATCGACCTGGATGTCCCCAGCCCTGGGGAACCCAACGCCACCTCTTCAGGCAACCAACCGCCCACCCTGACCTCTCTGCCAGCTCAGTCGGTGGACGAAGGCGCCACCGTGACGTTCACCGCGTCCGCCACCGATCCCGACGCGGACCAGACCGTGACCTACTCCCTGATCGGAGCACCCGCCGCAGCCGTCATCGATCCCGCCACCGGCCAGTTCACCTGGGTCACCACCGAGACCGACGGCCCAGGCTCTTTCACCTTCGGCGTCCGGGCCACCGACAACGGCCGCCCCGTCCGAACCGATACCGAGCCCGTCACCCTTACCGTCCGGGAGGTCAATCAACCCCCCACGATCAGCGTCGGTCCCGCCGTCCGCATCAACGAGGGCGAAACCTTGACCTTCACCGTCACCGCTTCAGATCCGGATCTCCCCCCCCAAAGGCTCACCTTCGAGTTGCCGCCTCCCAACGTTCCTGAGGGAGCCCAGATCGATCCCGTCACCGGTGTGTTCACCTGGACCCCCACCGAAGCCCAGGGCCCCGACACCTACCAGGTCTTTATCGGCGTGAAGGACGACGGAACTCCAAGCCTCGCCAAAGGCGAGTTCGTCACCATCGCCGTTCTGGAGGTCGATAACCCGCCTGTCTTCGATCCCGTCAGCCTTCAGTCCGTCGACGAACTCACCACCCTGTCCATTACCCTCGTCGCACGCGACCCCGACACCCCGCCGAAGGCGATCAC
>CAUJJW010000020.1 GCA_963205105.1 Verrucomicrobiota bacterium
GGCGGCATCCTGCCCTTCGTGCTGCGGCAACTGACAGCGGGCGCATGAACGACGCCCCTTACCCAACAGCCTCGGCGCATCACTCCACGGTGCCGATCCGAAGCCTTGAGGTATCAGGGTTTAAATCCGTTCGGCACTTAAGCATCGAGCTTGCCCGACTGAACGTCCTCATCGGGGCGAATGGTTCGGGCAAATCGAACTTCATCGGCGTCTTCAAATTCCTCAACCGCGTTGTGGAAGGAAGGCTCACCAAACACGTTGCTGAAGGTGGCTATGCCGGACGCTTCCTTCATTTTGGCCCGAAGAAGACATCCTCGTTGTCGATCGAGCTTGGCTTCAAAGAAGGCCACTACTGGTATGGCTTCCGGTTGAAGCCAGACAACGAAGGCATGCTAGTCTTCGACCGCGAGTTCTGTGGCTATTCCGATAACCCGGGTTCTGCTCTTCGTGAGGGTCGTGCCACCGAGGAAGTCGACTTCGACACAGGACGCCACGAGTCACGACTGGACGAGCAACTCGGCCTCTCGATTCCCGGAAACCCCGTCTGGTGGGTGAAATTCTTCCTGCTGGAGTTTCGGGTTTATCACTTCCACGACACCAGCCCAACTTCGGGAGTCAGGCAACCCACAGAACTCAACAACAACGATTTCCTCCGCGAGGACGCGAGTAACTTGGCGGCATTTCTCTACAAGCTTCAGCGAAAGGAACGTCCGTCTTTTCGGCGGATCGTCGAGGCGGTCCGGCAGGTTGCCCCCTACTTCGATGACTTCATCCTGGCGCCCGCGGAGCTTAACCCCAAATTCATTCACCTTCGTTGGAAGCATCGGTCGAACGACGACTACTTCGATGTCGCATCCTTATCCGACGGAACTCTTCGCTTCATCTGCCTCGCAACCCTGCTCCTACAACCATCGCTGCCTTCGGTCGTTTTGCTCGACGAACCCGAGCTCGGACTCCATCCCTCTGCCATCGTGTTAGTCGCCGAGCTACTCCGATCTGCCTCAACCCGTAGCCAAATCATCGTCTCCACTCAATCCACCACCCTGGTGAATCAGCTGCGCCCTGAAGAAGTGATCGTGGTGGAGAGCCAGGATGGGGCCAGCACGTTCCGTCGCCTCACCTCGGAAGGCCTCGCCGATTGGATCGGCGACTACGGGCTCGGCGACTTGTGGGAAAAGAACCTGCTCGGCGGCCGTCCCTGAGATGCTGAAGGTCCTGGCACTCGTCGAAGGGCAAACGGAGGAAGCCTTCGTCAAACGACTGCTCGCGCCAGTGCTGGTTCCTCACGGAATCGTCCTGATCCCGGTCATCCTCGCCACCAAACGGCTAGTCTGCGGCGATAAGCACCGCGGTGGCTACATCCCGTATTCTCGCCTCCGTTCCGAGCTGCGTCGCCTCCTTGGAGATTCCAGCGCGGCCTGCGTCACGACCATGATTGACTTCTACGGTCTCCCGCCGGGATTTCCAGGCCGGGAGTCCCCTTCCGGCCAGAGTTCGCAGGAGCGTGCTCGCTCCGTCGAAGCTGCCTGGGCTGCAGAAATCGACCACCTCCGATTCCTGCCCCACCTCTCCCTGCACGAATTCGAAGGTCTGCTGTTCTCTGACGCCGCGGAAATGGCCCGATCCCTCGACCAGCCGAACCTCGCCGCTGATTTTTCACGCATTCGGGCCAATTTCCCCACTCCCGAAGACATCAACGATCACGAAACCACGGCCCCTTCCCGCCGCATTCGCGATCTTTTCCCGGAATACAACAAGCCGTTCTACGGAGAGCTGGTTGCCGAGCGCATCGGCATCGACCGCATCCGCGCCGAATGCCCCCACTTCTCCCAATGGCTGAATGCCCTCGAATCGCTGACCTCCTGAGCCAACGATTCAGACGAAATCGATGGATCTCACGCCAAGACGACAAGACGCAAAGAAGGACCGACCGAGAAAGCGACCGTGCGCCCGCTTCAATGCAGCATCAGGTAGACGAGGATGTTGATCGCCAGCGGGTAGGCCGTTTTTTCTGAAAACCGGCTGAAATAGGCGTCGCTCTCGGTCTCCCGTTCCCAGCCGTCACTGACGTCGCTGTTGTGAATCGCCAGCACCTGGATGCGGCCGGCTTCGTCGGCCAGCATCCGGATGCTCATGTCCTCCGAGCCTTCACCGCGATCCACCCGGTGCGGATTGGCCGCCGGATCCCGCGGATCAAAGTCCTCGTCCCAGAACTGCATCGTCGGCACCCGCAGTTGGTGCATCGGCCGCCGCAGATCGTACACGCATCGGAACAACGGATGGTCCGTGGCGAGATCCGTCCATGCGTGCCCGGGCAGGACTTTCGCCATTTGGGCGGCGAATCCCTCCCATTCCCGCCGGTTCCAAAAGTCGTTCACGAACAGGACACCCCCGTTGTTCAGATACCCGCGCAACCGGACGATCTCGGGTTCGCTCAGCTGCATGTATCCGGCGTGCTCCAAGTACAGCAGCGGGTAGTCGAAAAGGTCCTCATCCAGGATGCCCAGCACGCGTCCATCCGGATCGGTGCGCATGGAGGTCATCTGCTGCAGGCGCCAGGAGAGATTCAGATCCGCGTCCGGGTAGTCGACCCACCACCCCAGCCAGGGCCCATATCCGCGGGAACGGGTTCGCAGTCCGGGCGTCTCGTTCTGAAAAATCAACCGCGCGAAGGTGAAGAGATCGCGCTCAAAACCCGGGGTTCTGGGCCAACTCGGCGTCTCCGCCGCGTGCGACCCCGTTTCTCTCGCCGTCCGGACGTTGTTCTCGTCCACCGTTCCCCCGCCCTCGATGCGAATGATCCGCGGCGGCCGCTCACCTCGAGGTGGGAGCAACGATGGCTCCGGTTCCGACCCGAATCCCGTCGATGAAGCGACCACCGCGAACAGCACCCAGCCGAGCAACCATCCGCCCCAGCGACCGAACCCTCCCAGGCAGGCAAATCCAGGCCCTGGCGGGTTCCGATGCCTTGAGCTTCTGTTCCCCGGTAGCGCCGTCATTCGCATCCTGGTTTCGCCTCCGTAGCGGCGGGCGTCCCGCCTGCCGTAGAGGGGGGCGTCTCGCCCCCCGGACTCCCACCGGGTTCCTGGATGCCAGCATCAGTGCCGCCCCCGAACCCGCCGGAGCCTCCACGAATCCAACCCTTCGTCCAGTCCTTCCTCGGCTCCATCCATCCCCCCTTCTCCCTTGCCAGGTCGCCCTTGCCGGGTTGCAGTGTCGTCGTCACGCGAACGTTCCCGGGCCTCCACCGGTCCTCATCGGCTGGAGGCTTGGTCGGATCTCATCGCGCGCCACCGAAACACTCCATCGTTCATCGCATCCGTCTCCCATCGAATCCTATCCCCATTCCATGAACAACGTCTCAACCATCGCCCGGATCGCGCTCACGCTGGCCGCCTTCGGCACCCTGGCGGCCACCGCCCTTGCCCAACCGAAGATCCCCGATTCGCATCGCATCAACGGCTTCGCCATCGGCTGCCAAGCCTACACCTTCAACCGCTTCTCCGCATTCGAAGCCATCGAAAAGACCGCCCAGGCCGGCGGCAAAGTCATCGAATTTTACCCCGGGCAACGCCTCAGCAAGGAAGACCCGAATCTCAAGGTCGGCCACGAGGGTGCCGACGTGGATGCCGTCGTCGCCAAGCTCCAGGCCAAACTCTCCGAGCACGGTCTCAAGGCGGTGAACTACGGCGTTGTCGGCATCTCCAAGGACGAAGCCGCCGCCCGCAAGGTCTTCGAGTTCGCCAAGAAGATGGGAATGGTCGCCGTGACCACCGAGTCGGCCGATGCCATCAACACCATTGAAAAACTGGCGGTGGAGTACGACATCCAGGTCGCCTTCCACAATCACGCCGGCGATTACGCCAACCCGGGCTACAAGGTCTGGAACCCGCTCTACATCGCCGGTCTTATCGAGGGCCGCGACCGACGCATCGGTGCCTGCGCCGACACCGGCCACTGGGTCCGCGCCGGACTGAAGCCCGTGGAAGCCCTTCGCATTCTCAAGGGCCGCATCATCAGCTCGCACCTCAAGGATCTGAATGAGTTCGGCAAACGCGGCGCCCACGACGTGGTCTTCGGCACCGGCGTTTCCGGTGTGAAGGAGATCCTCGACGAACTCAAGGCGCAGGGTTTCCAGGGCAACATCTCGGTCGAGTACGAATTCAACTGGGACCACAGCGTTCCCGAGGTCACCCAGTGCATCGACTTCGTGAAGGCTTACGGCAAGTAACTCAGGTCATTTCCGGAGACGGCGCGGTCCGGCGTAGACGTTGAACCGCCCGTCCCGGAGAAAACCCACCAGCGTCTGCCCGTTGGCCCGCGCCAGTTCAATGGCCAGGCTCGACGGAGCGCCAACCGAAGCGATGACGGGCACCTGTGCCGCCAGCGCCTTCTGAAGAATTTCAAACGACGCCCGGCCGCTCACCCAGAGCACCCCGCCCGGCACCGGCAGGACACCGTCCAAAAACAGCCGTCCGATCACCTTGTCGACCGCGTTGTGCCGTCCGATGTCCTCGCGAAGCACCAGCAGGCGACCTTCCGGCGTGAACAAGGCCGCCGCATGAAGACCTCCCGTGGCGGTGAACCCTTCCTGCGCGTTTCCCAAACTCGCTCCCAGTCCCTGAAGCACCGCCCCCTGCACCGGGGTCCGATCCTGCATTCTCGGGAACTGGCGACGCACCGCATCGATCGTCGCCACCCCGCAGACCCCGCAACTGGATGAGGCGAAGACGTGCCGGGTGAATCGCTCCAAATCCAGCTTCAACCCGTCGGCGAGAAACACGTCCACCACGTTGCCCAGCTTGTTCCGGGGATGCCTTTTCACGGCCTTCAGCGCGGATCGTTCACGGAGAATTCCCTCGCTGAGCACGAAACCGGCCGCCAGTTCCTCATCATGCC
>CAUJJW010000021.1 GCA_963205105.1 Verrucomicrobiota bacterium
AAGATGGGCATCTCAACGATCCAATCGTATCGGGGTGCGCAGATTTTCGAAGCGATCGGCCTGAGCAACGGGGTGATCGACAAGTACTTCACCTGGACGGCGTCGCGGGTGGGCGGCATCGGGATTGAACAGATCGCGAAGGAGGTGCTTGCCCGGCACAGCCACGCCTTCCCGGATCGGCCGGTCAACGGTCACACCCTGGATGTGGGCGGCCAGTATCAATGGCGTGCCGACGGTGAGTTGCACCTGTTCAACCCCCAGACCGTGCACAAGCTCCAGAAGGCGGTGCGCACGGCGAATTACGGGGTGTTTCAGGAATACACGAAGCTGGTCGACGACCAGATGAAGCAGCATTACACCCTCCGCGGGTTGCTGGACTTCAAAGCGGCGACGCCAGTTCCGATCGAGGAGGTCGAATCCGTCGAGACGATCATGCGCCGATTCAAGTCCGGCGCGATGAGCTACGGCTCGATCAGCAGCGAGGCTCACGAGACGATGGCGATCGCCATGAACCGGATCGGGGGCAAGTCGAACACCGGCGAAGGTGGCGAGGATCCGGTCCGCTACACTTGGTCGAATGATCGTGGAGATTCGAAGAACTCGGCGATCAAGCAGGTTGCGTCGGGCCGTTTTGGCGTGACCAGCCTGTACCTGACCAACGCCCGCGAGATTCAGATCAAGATGGCGCAGGGGGCGAAGCCCGGTGAGGGCGGACAATTGCCGGGAGGCAAGGTTTACCCCTGGATTGCCCGGGTCCGGCATTCGACGCCCGGGGTGGGTCTGATTTCACCGCCGCCGCACCATGACATCTATTCCATCGAGGATCTGGCGGAGTTGATCCACGACCTGAAGAACGCCAATCGCGCGGCCCGGGTCAGCGTGAAGTTGGTGGCGGAGGTGGGTGTGGGGACGATTGCGGCTGGCGTGGCGAAAGCGCATGCGGACGTGGTGTTGATCTCCGGTTACGATGGCGGAACGGGGGCGTCGCCGCAGACCTCGATCAAGCATGCCGGTGTTCCGTGGGAACTCGGTTTGGCGGAGACGCATCAGACCCTGGTGCTGAACAACCTTCGGTCACGCATCGTGGTGGAGACCGACGGCCAGTTGAAGACCGGCCGGGATGTGATGATCGCCGCATTGTTGGGCGCGGAGGAGTTTGGTTTTGCCACGGCGCCGCTGGTGGCCATGGGTTGCATCATGATGCGGGTCTGCCATCTCAACACCTGTCCGGTGGGTGTGGCGACCCAGGATCCGCGGTTGCGGAAGAACTTCATGGGCAAGGCGGAAGACGTGGTGAACTTCATGCGCTTCATTGCCCAGGAAGTTCGGGAATGGATGGCCAAACTGGGTTTCCGGACCTTCAACGAAATGATCGGTCGGGTGGATCGGCTCGAGCCGCGCAAAGCGGTGGAGCATTGGAAGGCCCGGGGCCTCGACTTCACCAACGTGCTGTACGCCCCGGAGGTCCCGTCCGACGTCGGCCGGTACTGCCAGATCCCCCAGGACCATGGGCTCGACAAGTCCATGGACCTCACGACTCTTCTGGGCCTTTGCCAGCCGGCGATCGACCGGGCGGAACCGGTTCAGGCGTCGGTGGCGATCCGGAACGTGAACCGGGTGGTCGGCACGATCGTGGGCAATGAGGTGACCAAGAAATGGGGTGCGAACGGGCTGCCGGAGGACACGATCCGCATCCAGTTCCATGGGAGCGCGGGCCAGAGTTTTGGGGCCTTCATGCCGAAGGGCATGACCTTCAAACTGGAAGGCGATGCCAACGACTACTTCGGCAAGGGCTTGAGCGGCGGGAAGGTCATCATCTATCCGTCACCCCAATCGACCTTTGCGGCCGAGGACAACATCATCATCGGCAACGTGGCCTTCTACGGTGCGACCGGGGGTGAAGCCTATGTTCGTGGCATGGCGGGCGAACGCTTCTGCGTCCGGAACTCCGGAGTGAACGCGGTGGTGGAAGCCGTGGGGGACCACGGCTGCGAATACATGACCGGCGGCCGGGTGGTGATCCTGGGCAAAACCGGTCGAAACTTCGCCGCGGGCATGTCGGGCGGAGTGGCCTACATCCTGGACGAGGACGGCGACTTCCCGGTGCGCTGCAACCAGGCGATGGTGGGGGTCGAGAAGCTCGAAGACCCCGATGAAATCGCGGAGGTCCGGTCGATGATCGAACGTCATGTGGCCCACACGGGCAGTGAGCGTGGCAAGTCCGTACTCGCGGCCTGGCAGGAAAAAATTGGCCGATTCCTGCGGGTGATGCCGCGGGATTACAAGCGTGTGTTGCAGTCGCTGAAGGAAGCTGAGAAGCGTGGGCTGACCGGCGAGGAAGCGGCCAATGCCGCGTTTGAAGCCAATGCACGCGACGCCTCGCGACTGGGCGGCGGCTGAGACTGCCATGGGCGCGAACCCGGGTTCGCGCCCGAACCCACATCCATCACCCCTTTAAGACTGAGAGAAGAAGCCCATGGGCAAACCGACAGGATTCCTAGATTACGTACGCGAACTTCCACTGGACCGCTCGGCGATCCAGCGGATCAGCGATTGGAACGAGTTCCACGAGCACATGGCGGAGGACAAACTCCGCACCCAGGCGGCACGCTGCATGGATTGCGGCGTCCCGTTCTGCCACACGGGGACGTTGATTAGTGGCATGGCCTCCGGGTGCCCGATCAACAACCTGATTCCCGAGTGGAACGACCTCGTCTACCGCGGTCTATGGCATGAAGCCCTCGATCGCCTTCACAAGACCAACAACTTCCCCGAGTTCACCGGGCGCGTCTGTCCGGCACCGTGCGAAGGTTCCTGCGTGTTGGGAATCAACGCGCCGCCCGTCACGATCAAGAACATCGAATGCACGATCATCGACCACGGCTGGGAATCCGGTTGGGTTTTGCCTGAACCGCCGAAACGACGGACCGGGAAGAAGGTGGCGGTGATTGGATCAGGGCCGGCTGGTTTGTCGGCGGCAGCCCAACTCAACAAGGCGGGGCATTGGGTGAAGGTGTTCGAACGTGCCGATCGACCGGGTGGGTTGCTGATGTACGGCATCCCGAACATGAAGCTGGACAAGAAACTCGTCGTTCAGCGCCGTCTGGATCTGATGGTGAAGGAAGGCATTGAGTTTGCCTGCAACACCGAGGTGGGCCGGGATGTGCCCGCTTCGAAGCTGATGGAGGAATTCGACGCCATCGTTTTGTGCACGGGCGCCACCAAGCCTCGCGACCTGCCCATCGAAGGCCGGAATCTGAAGGGCATTCATTTCGCCATGGAATTCCTCACCGCCAACACCAAGGCAGTGCTGGAGGGGCATTTCAACGGCAACCTCATCTCGGCCGCAGGCAAGGATGTGATCGTGATCGGTGGCGGCGACACCGGTACCGACTGCGTGGGCACTTCGCTGCGCCATGGGTGTCGGAGTCTGGTGCAGGTCGAAATCCTGCCCAAGTCGCCGACCGAACGCGCCGCGGACAACCCGTGGCCGGAGTGGCCGAAGGTTTACAAGATGGACTATGGCCAGGAGGAGGCGGCGGCCAAGTTTGGGGCGGATCCGCGCGTCTATCTGACCACGGCAAAGAAGTTCATCGCGGATGAGAATGGGCACGTCAGCGGCGTCCATCTGGTCAACATCACCTGGAAGAAGAACGAAAAGGGACAGTTCATCCCTGAGGATGTTCCGGGCAGCGATCGGGTGGTGCCGGCTCAGCTCGTGCTGCTCGCCATGGGCTTTCTCGGGCCCGAACAGCCATTGCTCGAGCAACTGGGGATTGAGCGGGATCCACGTTCCAACGCCAAAGCGGATCATGGCCGATTCCAGACAAGCCTGCCGAAGGTGTTTGCGGCGGGGGACTGTCGCCGAGGCCAGAGCCTGGTGGTTTGGGCCTTCAACGAAGGCCGTGGCGCCGCGCGCGAGTGCGATCGCTGGCTGATGGGCGCCACCGATCTGCCGTAAGGCAGGTCGGGCCGGTCGAGGCCGGTCGATGGGCGCGGGCTGACTGAGGCCGGGTGGTGGCCTAGCGCCGGCCTAGCGCCGGATCCGGTAGGAGCGGGCCGGGTTTGCCGCGGCAGTGGTGTCGCGGAACTCGGCTTGAGGCGTGATGAACTGAATCGTTCCGACTTCGGTCCACGTCCGGAAATCCGTGGTGGCTTCGACGATCGCCGGTTTGAGATCGGGCAGGCCGCTGGCGGCGATGACCACGGAGCCGCCGGGTTCGCGTCGGATGCCGCGGATCAGGTACACGGGACCTCGGCCGGTGGGGTGATAGGTGCGATAAAACCGGTTCACGCCAGTGGGAACCTTGTCCTCGTAGGTGGCGACGCCGAAGAGCAGGTAAATGACATCGATGGGCTTCCAGTGGACCCGATCTTCGGAGACTTCGAGGATTTGGGCGGTGTTACGGGGCCCGGCGAAGTAGAGAGTGTTGGTTCCGTTGGTGGAGGTCTGGATATCCCGGAGCACCACGGATGAGCCAGGGTAGGGCGACAGTCGGGTCCTATAAAGGCGAGGGGTGCCATCCGTGGATGCGGTGTCCAGAAAACTGCCTTCCCCGGTGGTGAGCAGTCGGATGGTGCCCACCGTCAGCCAGTGCTGGTTGTCGGTGGAGGACTCCAGGACGTGTTCCGTGCCGACGGGTCCCGTGATGGTGATGAGCGAACCGCCAGGATTGTTGGTGACGGTCATCACCACCGGTGGGTCTGGGATGGCTTCGAAACGCGCGGCGAAACTGGCCGAAACCCCTTCCTCCAGCAGCTGGAGTTGGAAACCGTCCGCCGCGCGGACCCAGTAGTCCCGGAAACTCGAACCCACCGTGGGAGGGTGATAGACTTCAAGCCCGGCGCGTGTGCCGGGCTCGGTGCCGGCGCCTCGGATCAGGATCGTCCAGGTGACGAAGTTGGGGACGGGAACGGCGACGTCGGCAATACGGATGTTTTGAGGTCCCGGCAAGATGGCGATGTCCGTGCTTTCGTAGAGCAGCTCGCCTGGGGTCGGGATGTTGACCGATTCGAAGGGAAGGATGGGGCCGTTGTTTCGGTAGATGCGAAAGCGGGCCGAGACGTTGGGGGGCAGGTTGGTTTCGCCCAGGACGGAAAAAGTCATCGCCGTGATGACCCTGGCGGTACCGGTGAAGTCGATTTCGTCGCCGAACTCCTCCTGCAGTGAGACGTAGTACGCCCGGTAATTGGTGGAGTTGTCGTAGATCAACTCTGCCGGCGCCGAGAGGTGGAGGGTGCAAAGCAGGCCCAACACGTGGCTCGCGAGCCCCAGGCGGCGCATGAACTGGAGGAGGGACGGGATTGGCTTTTTGGCGGGGTTCGACGAAGGACTCGTAGGAACCGGCCGCAGGACGATCTGTGTCTCCATGGACGACGGGACGTTGCCGCGACCCACCCCAGTCGTCATCAGGTATTTTGGCTATGGAATGGTCCGGTTCTGGCGTGGGGAGGGGCGGTTGGTTCGAAGACCTTCGGAGATGCCGGCGGTGATTTCGCGGATCAGGATCCGAAAAAGCAGGGGATGGAGGTCTTCGGTGGTTCGGACATTCCGGACCACTTCGCGAGTGACATTCAGGGCGATGGGTCGATGGAAACCCGGGGGCTGGAGGTCGACGAGGTGGAGGGTGCCCAAGGTGAGGTCGAGAGTATCGATGCCGCCGAAGTGGAAGCCCGGGGGGCCGAGAAAGACCAGGTCGACAAGGGAGGCGTTGCTGTTCATGGCGTCCTGGAGTGCGAACACGTTGGTGCGTCCATCGGCACTGCGCACGGCCGAGGCCTCGGCGAGGTGAACCTCGGCCAAGCGCAAACGGATTTCGCGGCGGGCAAATGCCGCGGTGTCGAGTTCGAAGCGCATCCTGGGCACGACCAGCAGCCAGGACCCTCCGAATTCAGGGCTGTTGCGCAGTTGCAGTTGCTCGAGCGTGAGCGAGGCTCCGCGCAAGTCGATGGAAGCGGAACCAAGCTCCGTTTCGAGGCCGGTCACGGACCGGAGCCGGAACACCAGCCACTCCCGCAGCAAGGCGTCACGAAACAGCACGAGCGCCACCGTCAGGACGACGGCGAGCGCGACGAGCCGCAGGGACCACCGGAAAGCAAAGCGGATCAGGGCCAGCACCGGAGTCAGGCCAGCACGATGTCTTCGGGGCGGACATCGAGGCATTCATCCTGATCCTCCCAAACCAGTGCTGGGTACAACTCCAGCAATTTGGGCAGGTGGGTCTTTGCGACCCGCGCCAGGAGTTTCTCGGAACGACGTGCGGCGTCGTCCAGGGCGCGTTCAAAATTTCCGGCCTGCTTGCGCTGGCGGTCGTCCCAATGGGCGACGTCGTGAACCTGGGCGTATTCCTCGGCCCATTTTTTGATGGGCAATTGGATGGCGGGTGGCAGGTCGGCGAAGGCGACGGCGGTGGAACCGCAGTGTTGGCAGAGGAGGCCGGACTCGACGATGTCCCGGGTGAACAAGGGGAGGAGGGGAGCCCGGCAACATTCGGCTTCCCGATAGCCGCCGGGGGCATTGGCCAGGCGTTTGAGCCAGACCTGCCGGTCATGGCCCGCCTGGGCGGCGAGCCGGTAGGCCCCGACCAGGGGGTGAGACATTCGCCAAAGCCTTCCTTCCAGTTGGCCCAGGGTTTGCGACATCCAGCGGGCCAGGGTCAGGTCATCGAATCCTCGAAAGACATCGCCATACTCTTCCCAAAGCCGTTCTACAGGTGCATCCGCGCCGTCAGACATGGCCGCGAGACTGGGTATGCGACGCGAATTTGTCCAATCGGGTTTGCGGATTGTGATGCGCAAGAATCTTACGGAGATCAGGGGCGCTGAAACACCAGCGCGGCGGCGTTGCCCCAGAACCCGAGCGAAGTGGAGAGGACGGCTTCGGTATGGAGGGCGCGTGGTTGGTCGAGAATCAGGTCCAGCTGGAGGTCGGGATCGGGATCGCGGCAGGTCCAGGTGGGTGGTGCCTTTTGAGCGCGCAGAGCCTGGATGGCCAGGATTGCTTCAAGAGCCGGAGCGGCGCCGAAGGCATGTCCCGTGACGGCCTTGGTGGAGCTGACCGCAGGCGGGGATGGGTTCCGGCCGAACACGGTGTGGATCGCGGCGGCTTCGGCGGCATCGTTGACCATGGTGCCGGTGCCGTGGGCGTTGAGGTAGCCGATGGCGTCGGGACTCAGGGAAGCGCGGTCGAGGGCTTGCCGGATCACCTCGGCGAGGCCGGCGCCGTCGGAGCGGGTGGCGACGCGGTTGTGGGCCTCGGAACCCAGCGCCGCACCGGCGAGCACCGCCAGCGGCGTGAGCTTGCGGGAAGAGGCGTGCGTCGCGGTCTCCAGGACGAGGAAGGCGGCCCCTTCGCCGGGCACCATGCCGTTCCGGGTGCGATCGAAGGGTCGACAGGCGAAGGCTGGATCCGGGTGGGAACCGAGCAGTCCGGCGGCTAGGAACTGATCGAGAAGGGGCTCCACCAGGGGTGCTTCGGCGCCTCCGGCCAGGACAGCGTCCACCTCGCCGGCGCGCAGGAGGGTGGCGCCGAAGGCGATGGCGTGGGCTGCGGAGGCGCACGCGGCGGAGAGGGTAAGGCAGGGACCCCGGATCTGGAACGCCAGGGACAAGGCACCGCTGAGGGAGGCGATGGCGGTGTTGGTGGCGTGGGAGGGGCGCAGGCGCGGGGGGCGAGGTTCGCTCCATTTCCCGGCCGGTCCGCGTGAATTGCCGACGAGAATGGCGATACGAAGGGGATCGACGGATTCGAGTCGGGCGGCGGCAAATGCTTCACTCGCGGCGGCAAGTGCCAGGTGGACACAGCGGTCCATGCGGCGTGCCTGTGGGAAGCGAACAAACGGGGGCGGTGTCGGGGCTGGCAGCGTGAGAATCCCGGCGGGGGTGAGGTGGAGGGTCGGGGCGGGAGCCACCGCATGGATCAAGCGCTGGGAGAATTCGGGAACGGAGGAGCCTGCGGCGGACCAGACGCCCATCCCTGAGACGACAATGGCATCGGGGCGGGTCATGGGCAGCAGAAGCCGCCTGTGCGGACGAACGGGCCGGAAAGTGGAACGCGCGAGGGTTGCCGGGTCACGCGGCGCGCGAGGCGGCACGCTCGCGCAGGTACGCGAGAATGCCGTCGAAGATCAGGCGACCGTCCTCGCCGCCCAGGATGGATTCGCAGGCACGTTCCGGGTGCGGCATGAGGCCGGCGACGTTGCGTCGGGCATTGCAAATGCCGGCGATGTTTTGAACGGAACCGTTGGGGTTGGCGTCGTCGGTCGGGTTACCGGCGGCATTGGCATACTCCCAGAGGATTTGGTCCTTGGCCCGGAGTGTGGCCAGCGTCTCGGTATCGGCGAAGTAACAGCCATCGCCATGGGCGATGGGGACGCGAAGGATTCGGCCGCCGGGGATGGCGCGGGTGAAGGGGGAGCGTCGGGTGACGGTGCGCAGGTAGACCTGTTCGCAACGAAACTGGAGGGAGCGGTTGCGGATGAGGGCGCCGGGGAGGAGTCCGGCTTCGCAGAGGACCTGGAAGCCGTTGCAGATGCCGAGGACGATGCCGCCGTTCGAGGCGAACTGCTGCACGGCCTGCATGACGGGACTGAATCGGGCGATGGCGCCGCAGCGCAGGTAATCGCCATAGCTGAAGCCACCGGGAACGACGACGGCATCCGCGCCGGCCAGGGAGGTTTCCTTGTGCCAGACCAAGTCGGCCTCCTGGCCCAGGATGTTGCGGAGGGCGTGAACCGCGTCCTGATCGCAGTTGGACGCGGGGAACTGGATGACAGCGAAGCGCATGGGGTGGGATTAGTCGGCGATCTCGAGCCGGAAATCCTCGATGATGGGGTTGCTCAGAAAGCGGTGGCTGGCGTCTTCGAGGGCTTGGCGGGCCGTTTCCGGATCGCTGCCGGGGGCCAGGTCGATCTCGATGTATTTACCGACATGCACACCCTGGATGCCGCTGTAGCCCATGTGTTCGAGGGCGTTCTGGACGGTTTTCCCTTGGGGATCGAGGACGGCCTTTTTGGGGGTGATGATGATCTTTGCTTTCACAGCGAGGGGCGGATGCCGGACGAACCGGACGTCGGAAGGTTGGCTGGCGCGGTTCGTCTGGGCGAGTCGATTTTGTGGGTCCCGCTCAGGCGAAGAGTGTCGCGGGGTTTTCGTTGGCAGCGAGGTTGCGTCCGCCGGCGTAAATCGAGGTCAGTGCGCCATTCTGCCATTTCCGCAGCCGGTACAAGGTGGCGAACGGGTAATCGGGGGCGGCGCCGCCCTGTCCGCCGACCAATTCCCCGCCGCGTCGGACATTGTCCTGCATCCAGGCGGTTTGGCTGAGGTGGTACGGGTTGCGTTGGACTTCGCCCACGTGGAAGGAGCAGGCGGCCATGAGGTCGGCGACATCCTGGGCGGGGCTTTCGACCATGAGGTTGGGGGTGGGCATCTGCCCCCAGAATTCGGTTTCGACGACAAAACAATCCGCTTCGCCGGCCGGGAGTGATTTCAGCGCATCGACGACCAGGTGATGAGTCCCAATGTGGGTGCTGTTCCAGTCGAGTTCATGGGGGAAAAAGACCACCTGCGGCCGGTGTTCGCGCAGGATTCGGGCGATGGCGAGGACGGACGCCTGCCAGTGGGCGGGATCGGCCGAGCGGGCCTTGGGGTTTACTTTCTCGAGGCCGCCCGGGGCGGTGGGAACGAGGTCGAATTGAAGGAAATCGCAGGCGGCCTGGAGTTCGGCGTAGCGACCGGCCTGACGTTCTTTCTTGCTCCCTTGGGTGACAGCCACATTGACCACCCGCCACCGCGATTCACGGAGCAGCCGAAGGGCCAGACCGCCGATGATGCATTCGTCATCGGGATGCGGAGAAAAGAGCAGCACCTTGGGTGCGTCCTTGGGCAGAGGGACTCGGGCGGTGGGTGGAAAACCGCCCAGCGGCAGGGTGCGGCCAAAGTCGCGGAGTGCGGCGGTCTTCTGAACCAATTCGAGGTAGGGCGTCATGGGAGTGTGCTCGCGAACGGGCGGCCAAAGGCTCGGACGCCTCGGGCAAGGGCGTCAAGCCGCCGGGGGCCAGACCCTGTCTGAAAACAGGGCCCATCCGATTTTCAGGACAGGCTCTTATCGTTCCGCGACGATTTCCCGACCGCCGGCGAGCGCATGAAGTTCCGCCAGGAATCGCGCTTCGGCGGCGAGGTCGGTGCCGAAATCCACCCGGAGCCGATCGGTGACGGACCGGGTCCAGTCCGCGGGGAATAGGTTCGGTCCGTGGAGTGCGCCGATGAAGGCCCCGACCACCTGGGCGTAGGAGTCGGTGTCATGGCCCCATTCCAGGCTGAGTTGGAGAGCGGCCAGCGGGTCGTAGTCGGCGATGGCGAGGCAGGCGAAGGCGACGGTGAATGGGACCTGAGCTTCCCATTTGGTGGTGTGCTGGAACTCGCGCTCGAGCGCGGCGAAGAGCCGGGCGGGGCGTCGTTCAGCGTCCTTCACGAGGCGCATGGCGAGGTCGAGCCAGCGATCCACGGCGCGCGTGGTCCATCGAATCCGGCCATAGTCATACGGGTCGGTGCGGCGCAGGGTTTCCAGAATGGTGCGCCAGGCGGTGCCGGGTTGGGCGGGATCGAGTGGAACGGTCAGCGCCAGGGAAAGGGCGGCAACCAGGGCGGCATTGAGATCCTTGCCGAAGCCGTTGTCGAAGAAACCGAGTTGATAGGCGGCGCGGTAGGCGTGATCGGGGCGTCCTGCGTGAATGGCGGCGATGGGCAGGAGGCTCATCTGACCGGAGCAGGTAGGAAGCCCCTGCCACATGCGTTCCGGGGGTTTGGCTTGGTCGGGTTTTCGGTCACCCAGGATCCAGCGGGCGGCGAATTGCCATTCCTCAAGCCAGTCCTGGGCCAGTGCGATGTAGTCCGGTCGAAGGGCGATGGCGGATTGTTTGGGCCAGTCCAGGTGGGCTTGAGCGAATTGGCGGCGATCCAACGGCCAGGCGTCGGCTTGGCGGGTCTGATGCAGGGCGTGGAGGAGAATCAGTTTGTGGCGGGTGTCGTCGGTGACGGTGCCCGGCAGGGCGTTGGTGTTCCATTGGCCATACGATTCCGGAGTGGGCCGCAGGTCCTGATAGCCTCGGAGCCGGAGACGTTGCCGGGCGGCAAGACGGGCAGGGGCATCCAGGATCTGGTCGTCGCGCCACACGGCAGGAGGAGAGGGAAGCTGTTGGACGGCCTCACGAGGCTGAAACTCGATGGGCCCGCCGAGGGCGTCGCCGAGTGCGGTGCCCAGCAGCAGGCCAAGGATGCGTGCGTTGAGGTCGGGCGAGGCCTGGCTGGAGTTGGCGGATGAGGTGGAGCCCACCGGGTCGGCAGCGGCACCGAGCGTTGAGCGGGCGAGGCAGGCCATGGAGACGGTCGCGGCCGTTTGTCGCAGAAAATCCCTTCGTGAGGACCTTGTCATGGGGAGACGGGGAGATGGGCGAGGGCCTGGTCGGGCAGGAGGACCAAGTCATGCGAAAGCTTCAGTAGGGCGAGGCGCGCCTGGAATCCCCAAATCAAGGGAAGTTGGGCGTACCCGATGAGGCGCCGCATGATTTCGACGCCGGCGATCTGGTGAACCAGGCGATCCTGGAATCCGCGGGGCGCCTGGTATCGGGCGCGCAGCGCGAGCCAAAGTTCGATGGGTTGGGCTCCCAGGAAGAGATGGGCAAGAAAAACACCGACGTCGTATTCGGGGCGGCCCGAGTAACAGAACTCAGGATCGATCACCCGGGGGCCGTGCGGGGTGCGGATGAGGGAACCGGGGAAGAAATCTCCGTGGAGCAAGGTGGGACCGTCGGCGAGGTAGACTTCGCTTCCCAGCCGGGCGACTTCGCTCCGGTAGGATGTGGAGTCTTTCAGCCGGTTGGCGGCGGCCTGGAGGCCGGGCTGGATGGTGTCGAGGTCGAGGCGGTTATCCGCCTGCAGCGGGATGGTGAAGATGTGGGCGTGATTGAGCTGCCGCATCTCTTGGTTGCGAACCTGCGGCGGATGGGGGTCGCCATCGAAGGCGTTGTGAAGGCTGGAAAGGAAATCGGCGAGGTGCAGGACGGTAGCTTCAGCCAGGGTATCGCCGCGGTAGATACCCGTGTAATCGCCGGCCTGGCCAAGGTCCTCGAGGACGAGCACTCGGGACTCGGGGTCGGCGGCGTGGAGTTTGGGCAGGAACCGGGTCACTTCGGGGTGGTCGGCGACGAGTCGGTAGAATTCGGCTTCTCGCAGGACGCGATCCCAGGGGGCGGCGAACTGTGGATACTTCTCCACCCAGGGGCGGGCCTGCTTGAGGATGAACGTGCGGGTCTGGGTGAAGGCGCGCAGAGTGCAATTCATGTTGCCGTCGCCGGCCGGTTCGAGTCGGGCGATCGATTCGCCATCGGCAAGCAGACGATGCCGGGCGAGGTAGGCGTTGGCCCCGGGTGGATCGGCGGGATCGAGAAAGAAGAGGTCCGGGTGGGCGACTCGGAAAGCTTGCGGGGTCATTCGTACGGAGGAACCGGGATCGGTTTCGGGAGGAAGGGTCAGGCGGTGGGTTGGGGTCAGGCAAGAATCCGATGCGCCCAAGCCGCGAGAACTGCCCCGGCGAGCGGGCCCAGAATGGGAACCCAGGCATAACCCCAATCGCTGTCGCGTTTGCCCGGGATGGGGAGCAGGTAATGAGCGATCCGGGGACCGAGATCGCGGGCGGGGTTGATGGCATAGCCGGTGGTGCCTCCCAGGGAGACACCGATCGCGAAGACGATGAGCGCCACCGGAATCAGACCGATGGAGCCGAGGCCGACGATTCCGGAAGGTTGGCCGGGCAGACCGAACGTGGCATCCGACAAGAGGAAAATCGGGAGGATGAGGACGAAGGTGCCGAGGGCCTCGCAGAAGAAGGACTGGGCGCTATTCCGGATGTTGGGTGCGGTGGCGAAGCAGGCGAGTTTGCCATCGGCATTGTCGGAGACCTTGAAGTGTTCTCGGTAGAAGGCGAAGACCAGGGAGCCTCCGACAAATCCGCCCAGCAACTGAGCGAGCAGGTAGCCCGGGACTTTGGCGACGGCGATCTTCCCCGCGATGGCCATGGCCAGAGTGACCGCGGGGTTCAAATGGGCACCGCTGGCGGGGGCGGCGCAAAACGCCCCGACGAACACGGCGAGGGCCCATCCGGCAGTGATGACGATCCAGCCGGAATTGTTGCCCTTGGTTCGGGCGAGCACGACATTGGCGACGACGCCGTTGCCGAACAGGACGAGCAGGGTGGTGCCGAGGAATTCGGCTGTGTAGGGGTTCATGGAGGGATGGGTGTTGGGGTTAGGACTTGGCTGATGGCCGCTGGGTGGAATGTTCCTCCCAATCCCGGGCGCGACTGAGGGCTTCCTTCCAGCGGCTCCGGCGGTGGGCGGCAAGATCAGGGCTCATGCGAGGTTCAAACGTGCGGTCGACCTGCCACGCGCGTTGGACCTCCTGGCGGGACTTCCAGAACCCTGTCGCGAGACCGCCGAGGTAGGCGGCACCGAGCGCGGTGGTTTCCGTCACTTTGGGACGGACGACCGGCACCTGAAGGATGTCGGCTTGGAACTGGAGGAGCAGGTCGTTGGCGCTCGCCCCGCCATCGACGCGGAGTTGGTCCATGGGAATGCCGGAGTCGTCGCGCATCACCTCGAGCACGTCGGCGACCTGGAAGGCGATGCCTTCCAATGCGGCGCGGGCGATGTGGCCGGCGGTGGTCCCACGGGTGATGCCGGTGATGGTGCCCCGGGCGTATTGATCCCAGTGCGGCGCACCGAGGCCGGCAAAGGCGGGAACGAGGTAGACGCCTCCCGAATCCGGGACGCTGGAGGCGAGGGCTTCCACTTCGGAGGACGAGCTCACGATGCCGAGTCCGTCGCGGAGCCATTGGACGACCGCGCCGCCGATGAAGACGCTGCCCTCCAGGGCGAACTCGGTTTCCTCGCCGAGCTTCCAGGCGACGGTGGTGATGAGCTTGTTCCTGGATGGGGCGGGTTCACGGCCGATGTTCATGAGCAGGAAACAGCCGGTGCCGTAGGTGTTCTTGGCGAAACCGCGGGAGAAACAATTCTGTCCAAAAAGCGCGGCCTGCTGATCGCCGGCCATGCCTCCGATCGGGATGGGACCACCGAACAAGGCGGGCACGGTGGAGCCATAGACCTCACTGGAGGAGCGGACCTCGGGCAGAAGTTCGCGGGGAACACGCAGGAGCCGGAGCATCTCCGGGTCCCAATCGCCGGTGCGCAGGTTGTAGAGCAGAGTGCGGGAGGCGTTGGAGGCGTCGGTGAGATGGAGAGCGCCGCCGGTGAGGTTCCACAACAGCCAGGTGTCGACGGTGCCGAAGGCGAGTTCTCCGCGTTCGGCGCGCTGGCGTGCGCCGGGGACGTGATCGAGGAGCCAGGCGATTTTGCTGCCGGAAAAGTAGGCATCAATGACCAGGCCGGACGCGCGTTGAACGGCGTCGGCATGGCCGGCGGCCTTGAGTTCATCGCAGAAAGCGGAGGTCCGGCGGTCCTGCCAGACGATGGCGTTGTGGATGGGGGCGCCGGTGGCGCGATCCCAGATCAGGGTGGTTTCGCGCTGGTTGGTGATGCCGATGGCGGCGATGTCCGACGCGGCGAGGCCGGACTTCAGCAAGGCTTCGCGGGCGGTGGCGAGTTGGGACGACCAGATTTCGTAGGGATCGTGTTCGACCCAGCCCGCTTGGGGATAGATCTGTCGGAATTCCTGTTGGGCGATCGCGCGGATGGCTCCGGCATGATCAAAAACAATGGCGCGGGAGCTGGTGGTACCTTGGTCCAGCGCCAGGATAGCGGCTTTCATCGGCACGAGGGGAGTCCCCGCCGATTAAGGGGAACGCGGGGAGTCGTCAAGCTCCCCCTTCGAAAATCACGGACTTCGGGCTAACCCGAGATGAGCACGATGTTGCTGTAGACGGTGGCGTCGCCGGTTCGAATGAGGCCGATGGCGCCGGGGACGCGACGCTTCATGTCCAGGTGTGGTTCGAAGGTGATGTCGACGCCGCGCAACGCCGTCTGAAAGGCGTCAAGGGTGGCTGGCGGATTGTGTTGTCGAAACTCCTGGGCCATGTAGGCCGCATCGCATTTCCAAGTGGGAAGCAAAGCTTGGAGAACCTGCAACACGGTGGGAACACCGGCGACCAGTGACAGGTCGACCGTCTCGATGCCGGGCCAGGAAGGGAACGCCCAGTCGGCGATCACCAGGGCGTTGGTGTGTCGGACCCGGGCCACGAGCGAAAGCACATGAGGATTGAGAATACCTTGGGTGAGCATGGCTGGAAAAAGGGGTGAGGAAGTGGTTTCGAGCAGGCTCCTCGGCGGAGGCGCGGAGCGTCAAGGGATGGGTTTTATTGCTTGGCAACCGTCCGGCGACGGACGCAGGTTGGAATGCCATCGACCGCACGATGAACGACACCGTCCCCGTCACTGGCCCGGGAATCCCGGCGAACATTCTGGATCGAACGTACCGGCTCAATCCGCCGAAGACCGTCTTGAAGAAGATGCTGTGCCGTCTGGCGGACGCCTTCGAGGCCCGACTGGCTCGGGCTTCGCTCATTCCCGACGCGCCGGTCTACGACAATCGGCAGTTTCCCTGGGTGCCGGAAGTGGAGTCGGAGTGGAAGAAAGTGCGGGCGGAACTGGATGAGGTGATGAAGTTCCGCGACCAGATGCCCTCGTTTCAGGACATCGTGAAGGAGGTCGGGCTGATCCAGAAGGACGACCAGTGGAAGACGTTCTTCCTCACGGGCATCGGCATGGACTGCGAAGAAAACGCGCGCCGCTGTCCCGAGACCATGCGGATTCTGAGGAAGATCCCGGGGATCAAGACGGCCTTCTTTTCGATTTTGTCGCCGCACAAGCACATCCCCCCGCATCGCGGGCCTTACGTGGGGGTCCTGCGGATGCACCTCGGGCTGATCGTTCCCGAGCCGCGTGAGAAGGTCCGCATCCGGATCGCAGACAAGTGCCACCTGTGGCAGGAGGGGAAGTGTCTGGTGTTCGACGACACTTACAACCACGAGGTGTGGAACGACACCGAGGGGTATCGCGTGGTGTTGTTCGTGGATTTTGCGCGTCCGATGAAGGCGCCGTATGGAGGGCTGAACGACTGGGTGCTGAACATGGCGACCCTGGCGCCGATTTTCCGCGAAGCCAAAGGCAAGCAGGCCAAGTGGGAGAAGAAGTTCTATCAGGGCAAGAAGTAGGGCCGTCGACGCGACGGAGGCGGGTCGATCGGTCTTGCTGGATTAGTGGGATACCGGGCTGGTTGGTGGTTTGGCAGGCTCGGTTTTGGACGCTTGAGCTTCCTTGGAGCCGGGGCTCGGATGTCGGCTGAAGCCGTTTTGGGCAGCCAAACGCCACACCATCAGCAGGGCTTCGCGGACGATGTGCCAGGACATCTTGGATTTCCCGTGGAAGCGGTCGGTGAAGACGATGGGGACCTCGGCGACCCGGAGTCCCTGCCGCCAGATGCGGTGGGTGAGTTCGATCTGAAAGCTGTAGCCATTGGAGCCCACCGAATCGAGGTCCAGGCGCTGGAGCGCCTCACGCCGGAAGCATTTATAACCGCCGGTGGGATCGGAGAAGGGCATGCCGGTGATCAACCGAACATACATGGCGGCACCGAGGCTGAGCATCTGCCGGTTCAGCGGCCAATTGATCACGCGGATGCCGTCGCGGTAGCGGGAACCCAGGACCAGGTCCGCATTCTCGGAGGCTTCCAGAAATCGGGGAATGTCGTGGGGGTTGTGGGAAAGGTCCGCATCCATTTCCAGAATGCGCTCGTAGCCTCGTTCCAAGGCCCATTTGAAGCCGGCGATGTACGCCCGTCCCAACCCGTCCTTCACCGAGCGATGGAGCACATGAACCCGAGGGTGGGTCGCGGCGTAGGTGTCCGCGAGTTCACCCGTGCCGTCGGGGGAACTGTCGTCGACCACGAGGAGTTCAATGAAGTCGGGCAGGGCGAGGACCCGTTCCATGAGTTTCGGGAGGTTTTCCCGCTCATTGTAGGTGGGGCTGACAACTAGAGTCCTCGGGTGCATTGAAATGTCCGGGAGGACTACTCGTTGGCCAACGCCCCGGCAAGCCTTCGTGCGTAATCTTCGAAGGAGCGATTCACACCCTATCCATCGAATTCACGCGCAAAATGCAATGGATGGTGGACGCAGGACTGGGACAGGCTCGCCCGTCGATGAACGCACGGCTGCTGAGTGTCTGGATACCGATCGCCGTCCTGGTGGGGTGCGGGGTAGTGGCGGAGGTGCCTGAGAACCTCGTGTTGGAGGGCGTTCCGGAACCTACCCCGGAACGTCGACGGGCCGTGGCGCCTTACTTGCAATTCAGGCCTTTCACCTTTCTCGAATGGCATCCCCGCCGCCGCGATGTGCTCGTCGCTACCCGGCTGAAAGAAACGTCCCAGTTGCATGAGATCCGCCTGCCATGCGGTGCCTGCCAACCGCTGACCCAGCGAGCCGAGCGGGTGATTTGGGGATCCTACGCACCCGTCACGGGCGAACCGTTGGTGTTCAGTCAGGACCAGGGAGGGAATGAATTCTTCCAGTTGTACCGCCTCAATGCCGAGGACGGCGCTATCGCACTCCTGACCGATGGCTCCTCAAGGAACACTCAGGTGTGCTGGGAGCGATCCGGGGAACAACTGGCGTACGCCTCCACCCGGCGCAATGGGCGGGACACCGATCTGTGGATCCTGAATCCGCGGCGACCGGAATCGAACCGGCTGCTGGCTGAAGTCTCCGGCGGCGGTTGGTCGGTTGTGGATTGGTCGCCGGACGGAAGTCAGGTGGTGGCGGTGTCCCTCGTCTCCGCCACATCCAGTGAACTTCACCTGGTGGAAGTGACCTCAGGGCGAACGCGCCGGGTCAGTCCCGCTTCAAGTGAACCGGTTTCTTACACCGATGCCGCGTTTCTGCCGGACGGCCGCGAGTTGTTGGTGATCACCGATCACGGCTCCGACCGTCGCCGGTTGGCGCGGTTGAATTCCGAGACGGGTGCGTTGGTCCGGTGGGGACCGGAACTGGCCTGGGGCGTCGATGAATTTGATCTTTCGTCGGATGGGCGGGTTGCGGCGATTCTGACCAATGAAGACGGCTGGAGCGTGCTGCGCCTGATCGATGCCGCGACGGGCGCTGAAATGGGCCGGCCGCGAAACCTGAACGGCGTGGCGTCGGGCCTTCGGTGGCATCCCAGCCGGCGCGAGATCGGCATGACCCTGAGTTCGGCTCGAGCCCCGGGCGACGTGGTGTCAGTGGACACCCGGGTGAACGGGGTGACGCGATGGACCGACGGAGCGGTGGCGGGGGTGAGACACTCGCGTTTCGTGGAACCTGAGTTGGTGCGGGTGAAAAGCTTCGACGGGCTGATGGTGTCGGGTTTGTTGTATCGCCCGGATCCGCGGCGTTTCCCGGGTCCTCGGCCGGTGGTGCTTCACCTGCATGGAGGACCTGAAGGGCAGTCGCGCCCGGTCTTTTTGCGGGCCTGGAATTATGTGGTGCAGGAGATGGGCGTCGCCTTGCTCTATCCGAACGTCCGGGGGTCGGAGGGTTATGGGAAGCGTTTCCTGACCCTCGACGACGGACTTCGACGCGAGGACGCGGTGCGGGATGTTGGCGCTTTTCTCGATTGGATGGGCGGTCGGTCGGACCTGGATTCTGGCCGGGTGGCGGTGTACGGCGGGAGCTATGGCGGGTACATGGTTCTCGCCTCCCTGGCGCACTTCGGCGAGCGCCTGCGGTGTGGCATCGATGTGGTGGGGATTTCGAACTTCCGTACCTTTCTCGAGAACACCCAGGAATACCGCCGGGACCTGCGCCGTGCGGAATATGGGGATGAACGGGATCCGACCATGGCGGCGTTCCTGGAACGTATTTCTCCCCTCAACCAGGCCCATCGAATTCGCCGACCGCTGTTGGTGGTTCAGGGTCGGAACGATCCACGGGTACCGGTCACCGAATCCGAGCAAATGGTCCGGGCGATTCGGGGCCAGGGCGGCACGGTGGGCTACCTGATGGCGAAGGACGAAGGGCATGGGTTCACCCGGAAGCAGAACGCGGACTTTCTGTTCCTCGTGATGGTCGAGTTTCTCGAACGACACCTGTTGAACGACTGAAGGAGCCGGGCAAGATCGGGTGAGACAACCGCAAATCAGGGCGTGCGTGGTGTCCGTGGATTCCCGAGGCTTTCTTCATGAGCCTACCCGTGACCCGGTCGTCCGTAGCGGCGGGCGTCCCGCCTGCCGTAGAGGGGGGCGTCTCGCCCCCCGGAGTCCCCGGTTCATCGTCCCAATACGTATCCAAATCCTTGGTTCTGATGTCGCTGCTGGCAGCGCTGTTGCCCGTCGGGGTGAACGCGGCGGACCCGGGACCTGACGGCGTGCTGTTTGATGCCGTTTCAGGGCTGGTGGAGACGCGATGGAATCGCACCGACGCCAGCCTGCGCCTGAGGTCGGCGGAGGGGCGGGCGACCGTGGAAATTCGGACGGGTGTGGCGGTCACCTGGCCGGGCGCGGGGTTGGCGTCGCCGGTAGGCGGATGGGATTTGCGGCGCCGATCGGCGGTGGACGTGGAACTGCGGAATCCCGGGACGAATGCGGTGAAAGTGTTCTGCCGGGTCGACAACCCCGGGGCGGACGGTCGGCGTCATTGTGTGACGGCGGACAAGACTCTGGCGCCGGGTACGGACGGGGTGTTGCGGGTCGCGTTGGCGCGGCATGCGATGGAGAAGCCGGCCGGAGATCTGTTTGGCATGCGTGGTTATCCGATGGTGGCTGGCGGGGACTGGACCGTGGATCCGGGGAACATCACCCAGGTGCTGCTGTTCGTGAGTCAGCCCACCGCTCCGCAGGTCTTCGAGATCCTGCGGATTCGGGCGGTGGGCGACTATGTGCCGCCGACGGCGAACTGGACGGATGCCCAGCCGTTTGCGCCGTTCATCGACGCCTTCGGGCAGTACCGGCACCAGGATTGGCCCGGCAAGGTGCACTCGTTGGAGGAAGTGAAGGCCCGGCGTGAGGCAGAAGCGCGGGATCTCGAACAACGACCCGGGCCGGCAGGTTGGAATGCCTATGGCGGTTGGGCCGCGGGACCGCGGTTGTCGGCAACCGGGTTCTTTCGGGTCCAAAAGCACGAGGGCCGCTGGTGGCTGGTGGATCCGGAGGGCTGCCTCTTCTGGTCGCACGGCGTGGATTGCGTGCGGTCGTTAGATTTCAGTCCGGTGGAGGAACGGCAGCACTGGTTCGCAGACTTTCCTGGAGAGGCCCCGGAGTTCATCAGCTTTTGGACGACCGGCGGATACGCCTTGAAGGGCCATTACGCGGGCCGTTCGCCGCGCAGTTTCTCGTTCGCAGGAGCCAATTTCCGAAGGAAATACGGCCCGGACTGGAAGGGGGCTTATGCGGAACTGGTGCACCAGCGGCTGCGAAGCTGGGGGATGAACACCATCGCGAACTGGTCGGCGATGGACGTCGCTGCCCTGCGCAAGACTCCCTACACCGACTCGCTGGAATCCAGTGGTGCGCCGCGCATCGCCGGGAGTGACGGGTACTGGGGGAAATTCCCGGACGTCTTCGACGAACGGTTCGTGGCGGGTCTACGTCGGGGCATGGCCGGGAAGGTGGGACGGAGTGCCGGCGATCCGTGGTGCCTCGGATATTTCTCGGACAACGAGATGTCGTGGGGCGATGAGACGTCGCTGTCGGAAGCGACGCTCCGTTCGCCGGGCGACCAGCCGGCGAAGCTGGCGTTCGCGGCGTTCCTGCGTGAGCGCCATGGCGAGATCACGGGGCTCAACGCGGCCTGGGGCACGGCCCATGCGTCGTGGGAGGCTTGGCTGGAATCGCGGACGTTGCCGGACCGGGGGCGGGCGAGCGGTGATCTGGCCGGGTTTTACAGCCGGGTGGCGGACACCTATTTCGCGGCGGTTCGGCGGGTGATCCGGGACGTCGCGCCGAACCAGCTCTATCTGGGATGCCGCTTTGCCTGGGTTAACGACCGGGCGGCCGCAGCGGCGGCGAAGCATTGCGATGTGGTGAGCTACAACCTCTACCAGCGCACGGTGGGCGATTTTGTCTTCAATGGCGGCGCCGACGTTCCGTTGATCATCGGCGAGTTCCATTTCGGGGCCTTGGACCGCGGGATGTTCCACACCGGTCTGGTGCCGGTGGCGGACCAGAAAGCGCGGGCGGCGGCGTATCGGGAGTACGTTGAATCGGCGCTTCGCCATCCGCAGTTCGTGGGCAGCCATTGGTTTCAATGGCAGGACGAGCCGACCACTGGGCGGGTGTACGACGAGGAGAATTACCAGATCGGCTTGGTGGACATCGCGGACACGCCCTACGCGGAAACGATCGAAGCGGTGCGCGGGGTGGGGCAGGGCCTGTACGAGTTGCGTCGGAACCATCCCAAGCGGTGATTCCAGGAACGGCGGCGCATCTCCGTGGTGTCGGAGGACACGGCCCTCTTTTCGACAGGATGAACACGATGAACAGGATGAAATGCCGTGATGCTTGGGTTCCTGAGCACCCTGATTATCCTGTGAATCCTGTTCAAAACCTTCCGATGCTTGGATCGCCCATCCACAACTTGGAGATCGCCCCCCGAGGAACGGCTGCCGTCGAAGCTGCCGTCGAAGCGCTTGTCTCCGGCGGGGGCGATGGCGGAGCATCCCGGGGTGTCCATGAAACTTGGCTTTGTTTCGGCGATCCTCCCCGAACTGAACCTGGATCAGGTCCTGGCCTTTGCGGCGGCGGAGGGCTTTTCGTGTGTGGAAGTGATGTGCTGGCCGGTGGGCAAGGCGGAACGGAAGTTCGCCGGCGTGACACACATCGATGTGGAGGGCTTCACCAAGGCGCGGGCTGAGGAGGTGCATGCCCTCTGCGCCCAGAACGGGGTGTCGCTCTCCGCTTTGGGTTATTACCCGAATCCATTGGACCCCGATCCCGCGGTGTCGAAGGCGGCCGTCAACCAAATCAAGCAGGTGATCCGCGCCGCCCAGATTCTGGGGCTCAAGCATGTGAACACCTTCGTGGGGCGGGATTGGACGCGGAGCGTCGACGACAACTGGCCGCGGTTCCTGAAGATTTGGAAGCCGTTGATCGCCTTTGCCGAAGACCACGACATCCGAGTGGGTATCGAGAACTGTCCCATGTCGTTCACCCGCGACGAGTGGCCGGGCGGCAAAAACCTGATGACCACCCCGGTGATCTGGCGGCGGGCGTTCTCGGACATCCCTTCGAAGCATTTCGGACTGAACTACGACCCTTCGCACTTCGTCCTGCAACACATGGACCCGGCGAGTCCGCTGAAGGAATTTCAGGACAAGATTTTCCACTTCCACGCCAAGGACGTGAAGATTCGGCGGGACCGGATTCACGAGGTGGGTGTGTTTGCCCATCCGTTGGAATGGCATCAGCCGCGCATTCCGGGATTCGGCGAAATGGATTGGGGCCGCTTCCTGAGCGCCCTGATGGAGACCACCTATCGGGGGCCGGTGTGCATTGAGGTCGAAGACGACACCTTCGGGAAGGCTCTGGCCGGCCGTCAGGCGGCGCTGCGGGTGGCGGGCAACGTGTTGCGACCCTACTTCGGCGCTGACGTGTGAGTCCGAGTCATCATTTCCGCTTTTGTCCCGCCTGCGCCCGGGCACGGAAGGACGCTCCGGGGTCGTCGCCCTTCCGCTGTGAGGGGTGCGGCTTCACCTATTATTTCAACGCCGCCATCTCCGCGGCGGTTTTCCTGCGGCGGGACGACGGTCGGGTGCTCTTCATCCGACGGGCGCGGGACCCGGGCAAGGGCTTGCTCGCGCCGCCGGGTGGCTTTGTGGATGTCGGGGAACGGGTTGAAGACGCCCTGAAACGCGAGGTTCGGGAGGAAGTGGGCCTCGAACTGGAGTCGGAGACGTTTCTGTGCTCGTTCCCGAACCACTACCCGTACCGCGACGTGACCTATCCGGTGCTGGACCTGTTCTTTACCGCCACGGCGATCCGCCCGGAGACGGCCACGGCGTTGGAGGATGTGGACGGGGTGCTTTGGCTGGACCCGATCCGCGACGTGGCCCCGGAAGCGATGGCGTTTCCGTCCATGCAGGCCGCGATGCGTGTGCTCCGTGAGCAGTGGGTTTGAATCGTTGTTTGGTATCGCCGGCACCCCGACGGTTCTGGCAGCCTGCGGCACGTTCCCAACGACCTGACTATGGTGTTCTTCAAGCGATCACGGTGGGCTGAGTTCCAATCCTGGGGCCGAAGCGGCGTTCGCGTGGCGGTGTTGCTCTGCCTGGCCGCGCGGTTGGAGGCGGCGGTGGACTTCGCCAAGGAAGTGGAACCGATCCTGGTGAAGCGCTGTTCCGAGTGTCACGGCGCGGACCAGCAGAAGGCAAAACTTCGACTCGATTCGCGGGCGGCAGCGCAGGCGCCGGCCAAATCCGGCAAGGTCGCGTTGGTCCCCGGCAAAGCCGCGGAAAGCGAACTGCTTACCCGGGTGATCAGTTCCGATCCCGACGAGGTGATGCCCCCGAAGGGCGAACGGCTGAGCTCGGCCGAGGTCGACATTCTGAAGCGCTGGATCGAGGAAGGCGCAGTCTGGCCCGAGACCGATCCGCTGGCTCATTGGGCTTTCCGGGCGCCGGTCCGTCCTTTGGTGCCGGTGGTGCAGGGGAAGGATTGGGTGCGGAACGAGGTGGACCATTTTATCCTCGCGCGGTTGGAGGCCGAAAAACTGGCGCCTCAACCCGAAGCGGACCGGGCCACCCTGATTCGTCGATTAAGCCTGGATCTGACCGGGCTGCCGCCGACCTGGGCCGACGTGGAAACCTTCGTCAAGGACCCCTCGGAACGGGCCTACGAAACGTTGGTCGACCGGCTTCTGGCTTCGCCGCACTACGGCGAACACATGGCCCGTGGCTGGCTGGACCTGGCGCGGTACGCCGATTCCAACGGGTACCAGGTCGATTTGGCCCGCTCGATTTGGCCGTATCGGGACTGGGTCATCCGGGCGTTCAACCAGAACCTGCCTTTCGACCAATTCACGGTCGAACAACTCGCCGGTGACCTGCTCCCGGAGCCGACTCTGGACCAGCGGATCGCGACCGGCTTCAACCGCAACACCAAGATCAACGATGAAGGTGGCGGTGATGCGGAGGAGTATCGGACCAAGGCGGTGAAAGATCGCGTGGCGACCCTGGGCACGGCCTGGCTGGGACTCACCCTGAACTGTGCCGAGTGCCACACCCACAAGTACGATCCGGTGACCCAGGAGGAGTACTACCGGCTCTATGCGTTCTTCAACAACACCACGGACGGCGGCAACTACAGCACCGCGCCCACGGTGGAAGTTCCGAAGCCGGATTTGAGCACTACGGAGGCCCACCTGAAGCGGCAACTCGAGGCCGCTCGGTCCGAACGAGCCGCTCTCGACAAGGCGTTGCCTGAGAAACAGGCGGCGTGGGAGAGCCAGGTCAAGGCGCGCGGTGACGTCTGGCGCACCCTGGTGCTGACGAACGTGGTTTCCACCGGCGGCTCAGGCTACACCAACCTGGCGGACGGCTCGGTCCTCGCCACCGGGGTCAACCCGATCTACGACACCATCACCTTCGAAGCGGATACCGCTCTCACCGGAATCCGGGCCGTGCTGCTCGAAGTGTTGCCCGACCCAAGCCTTCCCAAGAACGGCCCTGGCCGCTGGGGCGCCAGCGGGAACTTCATCCTGGACGAGTTCGCGATATCCGTGACGCCCTCCAGCGCCGCGGAGGCGAAGGATTCCGCACCCGGCTTCCTGGAGATTGAAAGCGCCACGGCCGATTGGGAACAGCAGTACTACCGGGCCGAGCATGCGGTGGATCGGAATCCGAAAACGGGTTGGGCCATTGGGCCGCGGTTTGGCGAACGCCACTTCCTGATCGCCCGGCTGAAGGAACCCGCCGGCTTCGAGGCGGGTTCAAAGCTGACCTTTCGCTTCGAGCACTACCATGGCAGCAGCCATTGCATCGGGCGCTTCCGGGTTTCGGTGGCGACCGAGTCCGATGAGGCGGCGCTCTGGCCGATGTCGGCGGACATCCGGGCCATCGTGCTTCAACCGGCGTCGGCGCGGACGGCGGAAGACGCGGGGCGGCTCGCCAGCCATTTCCGGTCGCTGCAACCGAAGTATCGGCAATTGGAACGGGAAATCATCCGGCTGGAAGGACGCGAACGCGAACTGGCCACGAAGAAGTACTCCACCTTGGTGATTGCCGAGCGGAAGGAACCCGAGCCGCGACCCACCCGGATCCACATGCGGGGGAATTTCCTGGAGCCGGGCAAGGAGGTCACGCCCGGTGTTCCCGCGGCATTCCCCGGTTTGCCGTCCGGCGTTCCCGCCAACCGCCTGGCCTTGGCCAAGTGGCTGGTGGATCCCTCGAATCCGCTGACGGCGCGGGTCACGGTGAACCGGTTTTGGGAACAGTTCTTCGGCACGGGCCTGGTCAAGACCAGCGAGGATTTCGGACGCCAGGGCGAGGCGCCGTCCCATCCCGAACTCATCGACTGGCTGGCCACGGAATTCATGGCCTCCGGCTGGGATGTGAAGGCGATGCAGAAGCGCCTGGTGATGTCCGCGACCTACCGTCAGAACGCCGCCACCGACGCGGTGCGCCTGGAAAAGGATTACTACAACCGGCTCGTGTCGCGCGGACCCCGATTCCGGATGGACGCTGAAATGATCCGCGACCATGCGCTCGCGGTGAGCGGTCTGCTGCAGAACAAAGTCGGAGGCCCCAGCGTGCATCCCGAGCAACTTCCCAACCTGTGGAAGGAAATCGGTTTCCTGCGGCCGGAAATTGGCATGGACGAATGGCCGATCAGCGAAGGCCCGGATCTTTACCGACGCGCGGTGTACACCTTCTGGCGCCGGGTTTGCACCTATCCGACCTTTGCGACCTTCGACGCCCCCAGTCGCGACGTTTGCGTGGCCCGCCGCCCCAGGACCAACACCCCGTTGCAGGCGCTGGCGGCATTGAACGATCCCACGCTGCTGGAGGCCGCCCGGGTCTTCGCCCAGCGCATCCTGCTCGAAGGCGGGCGCACCGACGACGAACGGGTGGCCTTCGCCTTCCGCACCTGCCTGGGACGGCAGCCGACCCTGAACGAGACCGCCCGACTGCGCGCGTTTCTGGAACAACAAGTCCGCGGGTTTCAGGGCGATCCCGCGGCGGCCCGGACGCTGGTGCAGGTGGGGTCGGCCGAAGTGCCCGATGCGAACGACGTTCGGACGGTGGCGGCCTGGATGATGGTGGCCAACGTGCTTTTCAACCTCGACGAAACCCTGACCAAGGGCTGAACCGCCTTATGAATCCCGTTCTCGAACACATTCGTCAGTCCACCCGGCGCCGATTCCTTCGCCAATGCGCCACCGGCATGGGTTCCCTGGCCCTGGCCTCGCTCCTGAACGACAAGGTGCTGGCGGCATCCCCGGGTCTGCCGACCGTCGGGCCCCACTTCGCGCCCAAGGCGAAGAACATCATCTACCTGTTCCAGTCGGGCGGTCCGTCGCACCTGGATCTCTTCGATCCCAAGCCCGAACTGAGCAAGCGCAGCGGGCAGCAGGTTCCCGAGGAACTGGTGAAGAACATCCGGCTCGCGCAGATCGGCAAGAACGCGTCGCTGCTGGGTTCACCCTACAAGTTCGACCGGTACGGTAAATCGGGCATGTGGTTGAGCGAATTGCTGCCGCACATGCGGACCATCGTGGACGACGTCTGCTTTGTTCAGGGGTTTTACTCCGAGGCGTTCAACCACGATCCGGCGACGATCTTCATGAACACCGGTGCCCAGCTGTCGGGGCGGCCGGCGATGGGTTCCTGGTTCAGCTACGGTTTGGGCAGTGAGAACAAGGACCTGCCGGCGTTCGTGGTGCTCATGACCGGCGTGGGCCAGCCCCTGACCAACGCGGCCTGGGGCAGCGGTTTCCTCCCGACGGTGCATCAAGGCGTCACGCTGCGGTCCCAGGGCGACCCGGTGCTCTACGTCAGCAATCCCCCGGGTATGGGCAGTCAGCGTCGGCGGGAATCGCTGGACACGCTGCGGGATCTCAACCAGTCCCGGTTCGACCTGCTCCAGGACCCGGAGATCCAGACCCGGATTGAAGCCTATGAAATGGCCTACCGCATGCAGACCAGCGTGCCGGAGGTGATGGACATTTCGAGGGAATCGGCGGCGGTCCAGGAAGCCTATGCCACGACTCCGGGGCGGGCCTCCTTCGCCAACAACTGTTTGCTCGCCCGGCGCCTGGTGGAGCGGGGTGTGCGCTTCGTTCAGCTCTATCATCGCGGATGGGATCATCATGGCGGCCCGGATGGGAATCTGGTGTTCGACCTCAAGAAACGCTGCGCGGAAACCGACCAGCCCGCGGTGGCGCTGGTGAAGGATCTGAAGGAACGCGGCTTGCTCGATGAAACCCTGGTTTTGTGGGGCGGAGAATTTGGTCGTACCCCGATGATGCAGGGAGCGATGCGCCCCGATCAGGTGGGCCGGGACCATCATCCCCACGGGTACACGATCTGGATGGCGGGCGGTGGGATCAAGCCAGGCATCGTTCATGGCGCCACCGACGAATTCGGCTTCTACGCGGTGGAGAACAAGGTGCATGTGCACGACTTGCACGCCACGATCCTGCACCTCTTTGGCATCGATCACCTGAAGCTGACCCACCGGTTCCAGGGCCGTGACTTCCGGTTGACCGACGTCCATGGCGAGATCGTGAAAGGTATTCTGGCCTGACCCCGACGGCTGATTCCCCCCAAGGACCCACCCCATGAACCGACCCTCATCGAACGACCTTCCGCTGCCTTCCGATGCTGGCGCTTCCGCGTCGCCCAAGGCCGCGTTCAACCGTCGGGATGCCTTGAAAGCCACTCTGGCGTCTGTGGGCCTCTCGGCGATGGCCTTTGAACCGACCCAGGTCCGGGCAGCGGAACCTGCGAAACCGGATGCGCGGCGCGGTTCGGTCAAGCGGTACGACATGCTGAAGTCGATCAACCTCTGGGCGTTTCCGTACCCGCAACGGATGAATCTGGAGGAATGCCTGCAACTGGCGAAGGACGCCGGCTTCGACGGCATCGAACTGAACTACGACCTCGAGAATGATCTTTCGCCGAAGTCCGGCACCAAGGATTACGAAGCCATCCGGAAGATGGCGGACCGGATCGGCATTCGCATCAGCGGGCTCTGTTCGTTTCTGTTCTGGCCGTACCCGTTGAGCAGCAACGACCCGGCGAAGCGGGAGCGCGGGCTGGAACTGGCCGGGAAGATTGGGCAGGCCGCGCATGATTTGGGGGTGGAGAACGTGCTGGTGGTGCCGGGAGCGGTGCACATCCCCTGGAGGACAGATCACGAGCCCGTGCCGAATGACGTCTGTGATCGGCGGGCCAAGGACGCCATTGGGCGTTTGGTGAAGCAGGCCGAGAAACTCAAGATCTACCTCAACATCGAGAACATCTTCTTCAACGGCTATCTGATGACCCCGATGGAGATGAACGGGTTCGTGGATCACTTCGGCAGCGACCGGGTCCGAGTCCACTTCGATACCGGCAACATCGCGATGTTCCAGTTCCCGGAGCACTGGATTCCGGTCATGGGGGCGCGGACCAAGAACGTGCACCTCAAGGAATTCACCAAGAAGGGCACCGATTTTTCGCTGGAAACGTTCCGGCCGCTGCTGGACGGCACCACCGACTGGCCGGCGGTGACCGAAGCCTTGGATCGAGTCGGTTACAAGGGGTACCTGACCTTCGAATACTTCCATCCGTACACCCATTATCCGGAGGCCTTGATCTGGCAGACCTCGGATTCATTGGACCGGATTCTCGGACGCAAGGCGTGAGCGGAGGCATTCGGTCTGTCGGAGTCTTTCCGTGACTTGGGAGGGGTCGGTGGTTTCAACTGACCGTTCAAGGTTCATGAGTTCGATTTCGACAACCCCTGCGCTGTTATCGGTGAGCGAGTTGCGCCTCGCATTTGGACTCCAGCGGCTGCTGGACGGCGCGACCCTGTCGGTCCTTCCCGGCGAAAAGGTGGGCCTGGTCGGTCGCAATGGATGCGGCAAGACCAGCATGTTTCGCATTCTGGCCGGCGATGCGGCGGCTGATAGCGGCGAAATCTCCCGACGACGCGGCCTGCGCGTGGGCTATTTGCCGCAGGAGTTCGAACTGCAAGCGGACAAGACCGTCCGTCAGAACATCGAGATGGGGGCCGCCGATTTGCTGGAATGGCTGCGGCGCTATGAAGAGGGGGATGGAAGCGACGCCGAGTTGGCCCAAATCCAGCATGACATCCAGGATGCCGACGGCTGGAACCTGTCGACCCGGGTGGAAGCGGTGGCCTCGGCATTGGCCACGCCTCCCCTGGACACCATCGTGGGCCCGCTTTCCGGCGGTGAAAAACGGCGCGTGGCCTTGTGCCGGGCCCTGGTGGGACAGCCGGACCTGTTGCTGCTGGACGAGCCCACCAACCATCTCGACTCCGAGTCCATCCGGTGGCTGGAGGATTTTTTGCGGGGATTTCCCGGGGCGGTGATCTTCGTCACCCACGACCGGTACTTCCTGGATGTCATCGCAACCCGGGTGGTCGAACTCGCCGATGGCCGGTGCTTCTCGCACCCGGGCAATTACACGGCCTACCTGGAATCCAAGGCGATCCGCCAACAAATCGCCGAGCAGGGTGAACGCCGTCGGCAGCGTTTCTTGCGCGAGGAACTCGACTGGGTGCGGGCCGGGGTCCGCGCGCAGCGCTCCAAATCGCGTCATCGGTTGGACAAGTTTTACGCCATCGCAGGATTGGAGGCGCCCCCTGAGGAGCGCGAAATGGACCTGCTGATCCCGCCGCCGCCGGAGTTGGGCAACACGGTGGTGGAACTCGCCAACGCCGGCGCCAAGGTCGGGGAAGGGGATGAGGAACGGTGGTTGTTCCGCGGACTGAACCTGGTCTTGCAGGCGGGGCAATGCACCGGCGTGGTGGGCCGCAACGGCACCGGCAAGACCACGCTGCTGCGGCTTTGCCTGGGACAGCGGCCCGCCGACGAAGGCGAAGTGGCCATCGGCAAGAAGGTTGTCTTCAACTACATCGACCAGACCCGGATGCAGTTGGAAGGCACCGGCACCGTCATGGCCGAGGTGGCCGGCAAGGGCGACATCGTCCTGTTCGGGGAGCAGAAGCTGAACGCGCGATCCTACCTTCGGCGTTTCCTCTTTGGGGACGACCGGGTCAAGGAACCGGTATCCAAGTTGTCAGGGGGCGAGCGGGCCCGTCTGATGCTGGCCAAGGTGCTGTGCCGCGGCGGAAACGTGCTGGTGTTGGACGAACCGACCAACGACCTCGACCTGCCCAGCTTGCGCATGCTGGAGGAGGCGTTGGTGGATTTCGACGGCGCGGTGCTCGTGGTCAGCCATGACCGGTACTTCCTGGACCGGATCTGCGACCAGGTCGTGGCCTTCGAGGATTCCGGCGTGGTGGTCGGACCGGGCAACTATTCGTACTACCTGGAGAAACGACGCGAACGCGAGGTGCGCGCCCGACAATGGGCGTCGTCGCCGCCCGTCGAGGACCGCAAGGGCACGCCTGCGGCAGCCGCGAAACCGGCGGCGCGCCCGCGAAAGTTGAGCTTCAAGGAGCAGCGCGAATTGGATGGCATGGAGGACGCGATCACGGTCGCCGAGAACCGGGTGGCTGAGTTGGACGCGATGATCCACGACCCCGAGTTCTATTCGACGCGTGCCAAGGAGGCGCCGGCCATTGTGGCGCAGTTGGACACGGCGAAAGCGGAAGTGGCGCGTCTGTATGCGCGATGGGCGGAACTGGGCGAGATCCCGAAATGAAATGAGCGACGGTGCATCCAAGTCGTCCGTGGGACGCGTGGTGGTGATCGGTGGAGGGGCGGCCGGTTTCTTTGCAGCCATCACCTGTGCCGAGGAGGGAGGCGGTCCGGAGGTGGTGCTGTTTGAAAAAGGCGCCCAGTGCCTGACCAAGGTGCGCATTTCCGGAGGCGGCCGCTGCAATGTGACGCATTCCTGCTTCGATCCGAAGGAACTGTCCCGACGGTACCCCCGTGGCGGCCAGGCGTTGATCGGCCCGTTGAACCGGTTTCAGCCGCGCGACACCGTGGCCTGGTTCGAGGCACGAGGCGTTGCGCTCAAGACCGAGGAGGATGGTCGCATGTTCCCGACCACGGATTCCTCGTCGACCATCGTGGATTGCCTGACCCGCAGTGCGCGGGACGCGGGGGTGAGGATCGAAACCAATGTCGGGGTGGAAAGCATCCTGCCGTTGCCCAAAGGCGGATTCGAACTGCGCCTCGCCGGGGGACGTCGAGTGCCGGCGGACCGGGTGCTGCTGGCGACGGGCGGATGCCGGTCGGTGGCCTTGGGCGAAATGGCGGTCCGCCTGGGACATACCCTGGAGCCGCCCGTGCCGTCGTTGTTCAGCCTGCACCTGAGCCCCTCGTGGCTGCAGGGCCTGGCGGGAGTGGCCATCGATCCGGTGGAAGTCAGTGCCCCGGGAGTGGCCCGTTCCGAACGCGGTCCCATCCTGATCACGCATGAAGGCGTCAGCGGACCGGCGGTCCTGCGCCTGTCAGCCTGGGGAGCGCGGGCATTGCACGACTGTGACTACCGCTTTGCCCTGCGGGTGAACTGGTTGCCGGACGAATCGCCGGAAACATTGGCGGCGCACTTTGAGAAACGCCGCATGGAACAAGGCGCCCGACGGGTGGTGAACGGGCCGATCGCACCGCTCACGGCGCGTTTGTGGGAGCGGTTGGTCCTGGCGGCCGGTGTGCCGCGGGAAGCGCAATGGGCGGGACTGTCCAAGGAGAACCGCGCCGCTCTCGTGGGCCTGTTGCGGGGGACCGAACTTGCGGTGACGGGGAAAACCCTGAACCGCGATGAGTTTGTGACGTGCGGCGGCATCCGGCTGTCCGAGGTCAATTTCAAGACCATGGAAAGCCGGGTCTGCCCGGGACTTCATTTCGCCGGCGAATTGCTCGACATCGACGGTATCACCGGCGGCTTCAATTTTCAGGCGGCCTGGACCACGGGCTGGCTCGCAGGCCGCGCGATGGCGGGCGTTTAGCCTTCAGGCTTCAAGCTTCCAGCCGGATCGGTAGGCTCGACGGATGAGCGGCGCGGCTTCCGGAACACCGATCGCTTCCATCTTTTCGGCATCCCAGGTGAGGGTTCGGCCCGTGCGGTAGGCGACATTTCCGAGGTGATTGGCCTCGGTGAGAGCGCCGGCGTATTCGAACGGACAGGTGGTCGGGGCGCCCGTTTTGCAGGCGTGCAACCATTCCTGGTGATGCCCCAGGCTCTCCGGGATCGAGGGCGTTGGCCGGACATAGTCCTTGTAGCGGTCTTCCGGCAGCAGGATGTGTTTGCCGTAATCGGCGAGGATCATGCCTTTGTCGCCGACGAACAGCACCCCGTCGCCCCATTGCGGAATGGCCTTCTCCAGCCACAGGCGTGGCTTGGACTCACCCTGATACCAGGTCAGGGAAAGCCCCGGTCGTGCGCCGCGCGGTCCATATTCGTAGGTCGCCGACATGCTGGCGGGCGCCAGTTCCGGATGGGGCGCAGGCCCATTGGCGGCGATGGTTTTGGGGGCGTCGAGGTCGAGCGCCCAGAACGGCAGGTCGTTCCAATGGCTGCCGAGGTCGCTCATGGTGCCGCTGCCGAAATCCCACCAGCGATACCACTTCGGGCCGGGGAAATAGACCTCATGGAAGGGGCGTTCGGGGGCGGGCCCCAGCCACAGATCCCAGTGGAGACCCTGTGGGATGGGAGAACTTCCCGACGGCCGGGCCGAGACGGTCACGATGTCGCGGTGTTTGGCGGCGGCTTCGGCGGATTGAACGCCCCAGGCGCGGGACACCCAGACATGGACTTCCCGGATGGGCCCGACGGCGCCGGCGCGGACGAGTTCGACGACTCGCCGGTAATTGGAGCCGGCATGGATCTGGGTGCCCATTTGGGTGGCGACCTTGGCCTTTCGGGTGGCGTCGCGGATGACCCGGGCCTCCCAGATGGAATGGGTCAGGGGTTTCTCACAGTAGACGTGCTTGCCCTGTTGCAGGGCCGGAAGGGTCGCGAAGGCGTGGGTGTGCTCGGCAGTGCTGACGACCACCGCGTCGATGTCCTTGGCGTCGTCGAAGAGCCGTCGGAAGTCGACATACTTTCGGGCTTTGGGAAAGCGTGAGGCGGCGGCGTCGAGGTTGCGTTCGTTGACGTCGGAGAGGGCGACGATGTTTTCGGAAGCGACTTCGGCGAGGTTACCGGCGCCTCGACCGCCGGTGCCGATGACGGCGATGTTGAGTCGTTCGTTGGGAGAGGCGGCCTGGAGGAAGGCTGGGGCGGTGGAGGCGGCGAGAAGGGTGGTGAGGAACCCGCGTCGGGAGGAGTAGGCAGTACGGGGAGGCATGGGTGGAAGGTAGGGGAAGGTGGGGAGGGATTAAAGCGAGACGTTCATGCGGAGCCACATGGGCTGGGGAGGGGGAGTGAACTTTCTTCAAGATATAGGTTGCGTTGGTCCCTCGTTTGGGCACACTCGGCCTGCCCGTTCGGACAGCTTATCGATTCCTAGCTCTGGTAAATCTTCAGGTGAACCTCGTTCGTTCAGTGATGATTCGAAACCCGGACGTCGGGAACAGTCAGGAAAGAGGAGAGTGATTCGATTCTCGGGCGCAAGAACATCACATGAGCACGAAACTGTACGTAGGGAATCTTTCCTACAACACGACCGAAAACGACCTGCACGACGCCTTTGCCGCGCACGGTACCGTGGTCGAAGCGAACCTGATGGTGGATCGTGAGAGCGGTCGCCCCCGGGGATTTGGATTTGTCACGATGAGCACGCCCGAAGAGGCGCAGAAGGCGATTGAGTCGATGCACGGTGCGTCGCTGGATGGTCGTCCCTTGACCGTGAACCTCGCGCGTCCGCGTGAAGAGCGTCCGCCCGGCGGCCGTGGCTTTGGCGGCGGCGGCGGTGGCGGCGGCGGCGGCGGCGGCCGTGGTTACGGCGGCGGCGGCGGCGGCGGTGGTGGTGGCCGTGGCGGCGACCGTGGTGGCCGTGGCGGCGGCGGCGGGCGCGATCGCTACTAAGCCATAGTTGTTTTTCTCGGCGTGGCCCGGCATTGTCGGGCCACGCTTTTTTTTTGGAGGGCGTTCGTCCACCGGTCCGCGGACGCCTGAGCTGGGGATCCGACCGGGAGTCTTTCGAAAAACGGTCATGGATGATCACATTACGATAGAGGGGCGTATCGTCACAGTGCTCCCCGGGACGATGTTCCGGGTGCAATTGGACAACGACCATGAGGTGCTGGCGGTGATTTCTGGAAAGATGCGCAAGCGATGGGTTCGCCTCACGGCAGGCGATCGGGTGCGCATGGAAATGTCGCCGTACGACCTCACCAAAGCCCGCATCGTTTGGCGGGTCGGTTAAGGGATAGGGTACGTCCGCCGGGTGGCGGGTTTTTAGGCAAGGGTCGGTGTTGGTGATTGCGGACGGAGTCGAGAGGCGTGCGAAAAGACTCCGGATTTCGGTCTGGGACAACGAAGGGTTCGGAGAAGGGGATGCCATGAGTCAAGCGCCTCGAATCCTGACGACCACCGTCGGCTCCTATCCGGTGCCGGATTGGTTGACTGCTTCTCCGAGTGAAGAAGCTTTGATCGACGCTACTCGCGTCGCTTTTGCCCTTCAGCGGCAGGCCGGTATCGATCTTCCCACGGACGGCGAGTTGTGCCGCTTCGACATCAATCATCCCGATACGAACGGAATGATTGAGTACTTCGTTCGGCGTCTGGGTGGTGTCCGATGTGACATTGGACGCCGCGACACCGCGGAGTTCCAGTCGCGTCCGGAAATGCGCTTTCGGCGTCGTCCGGCGGGTGTGGTGACCGGGCCGGTGACGGAGGGTTGGCTGGATTTACCCGCGGATGCCGCCCGAGCGGCAAAGGTGGCGGGTGGAGCCTTCAAATTCACGGTGACGAGTCCGTACATGCTGGCCCGCACGCTGCTGGATCAGCACTACGGCAGTCTCGAAACCCTGACTCTAGCGCTCGCCGATGCTCTCGCACGGCAGGTGGCCGATCTGCCTTGCGCCTGCGTGCAGATCGATGAGGCCAATGTCCCGGGCAATCCGGTCGACGCACCCCTGGCCGCCGCTGCCATCAACCGCGTTTTGGACTCGGTCAAAGTCACCAAGGCAGTCCACTTCTGTTTTGGCAATTATGGGGGCCAGACCATCCAGACAGGGACTTGGTCCACGATGATTGCTTTTCTGAACTCCCTGCACGCCGACCATCTGGTGCTCGAATTGGCCCATCGCCCAGCGTCCGACCTGGAGGTGCTCCGTGGCATTGGACCGCATCTGGGACTTGGGATCGGGGTGGTGGATATCAAGGTGAACCACGTGGAGACGCCGGAGGAAGTGGCCCGGTCCATCGAGCGTGCCGAACGGGTTCTCGGCGAGGGCAGGGTCCGTTATGTTCACCCCGATTGCGGCTTCTGGATGCTGAAGAGGAGCGTTGCCGATCGGAAGATTGAGGCTTTGGCCCGCGGGCGTGATCTTTACCTGGGGCAGCCATGACGACGGCGCTGGTGCTGGAGACGCAGGGCTGGTTGGCCCGGTAAACGAAGACCGTGATGCGCCACTCCGCCTGGGGATCCGGTGGGTAGTCTCAGGCCAAGTCGCGATGGCTCAGGTCAACCTTGAGCGTGGGGGCAGGGCTTGAAGCAACGGAGCCTGCACGATGAGGCACGCCATTCACGGAAGCTTCCGGATGGAGGATCCACCATTCGGCTCCATGGGCGGAGTGCCAGGGCGCGGTCTCGGTTAAGGATGCCAGACGTTGGCGGAGGGCGTCCGCGGAAGGCGGGCGATCGGCAGGTTCCTTGGCGAGGCACTGAAGCAGCAGGGCTTCGAATTCTTTCCCCACCGGGTTGCTAGTGCGGCGGCTCGGAGGCAGCGGAAGCTCGCGAAGGTGCTTTTCGTAAAGTTCGGCAACGTCTTCGGCATCAAAGACGGGCTGACCACAGACCAGGTAGTAACCCAGGGCGCCGACGGAATAGAGATCACTCCGTGGGTCGATGGGAGATCGGTTGTGAATGGCCTCCGGCGGCATGAAGGACGGAGTTCCTTCAATGGTGGAGGGGGAAGAGGGGGGGATTTCGGACCCCGACCGAAACTCGCGGATCAGTCCGAAGTCCAGCACCTTGACGCAGTCCGGGATGCCGCCCCGGTGGCAGAGAAAAACATTGGCGGGTTTGATGTCGCGATGGACCAGCCCGAGGGCATGGGCCTCGCTTAGCGAGTCGCAGATCTGGATCAGAATGTGGATCACGCGCGCCTGGGGCTGAGGACCGTACCGGAAGACCAGATCATGGAGATTCAGTCCGCGGAGGTACTCCATGGCGTAGTAGAAAATACCGTCCGGCGTGCGGCCGTAATCGAAGACCTGAATCGTGTTGGGATGGGTCAGCTGGCAACTGAGACAGACCTCCCGCTCGAATCGCGCCACGGATTCGGCGTCGGCGCGATCGGGGAGCAGCAACTTGACCGCCGTATCGCGGCGTAGCAGGCCATGGCGGGCACGGTACACCACGCCCATCGCGCCTTCCCCGATCTTCTCCTGAAGAGTGTATTGGCCGAGTTGGCGGAGCCGGAGCTCCGCCTGGTTGAGTCGGCGTCGCCACGTCAGGTTCGCCCGTGAAACCAGGAGCATGCCGGTGGAGCACAGCAGCAGGAGCAGAAACAGGATGAGGAACAGAAAGTTCAGGACCCGCAGCGACTGGTAGGCCTCGGCGGCATTGATCTGGGTGACCACACCGAAGCCGTGCTGCGGCAACCAGCGCCAGGCTCCGATCACGGGAACTCCCCGGTAGTCGCGGGAGGTGCTCACGTCCACCCCGCCACCACCTCCGATCGCCGCTGCCGCCAGGCGGGTGAGCGGGCGAGTCGGGTTGGTGGTGTCATCGGGCGTGATCGACGTCGGCTGCGTCGTGCCGGGATCGCTCAGCCGCAGGTTGAGGGCGGACGTGCTTTCGGGGTGTTCGGCGATGAGCCCCAGTCGGCGCAGTTGCTCGTCGAACCGACTCCGAGAAATCAGGAGGCCCCGCTGATCCAGGGCATAGGTTTCCCCGGAGTTCCCGGAACGTGCGACGGACAGAATCCGGGTGAACTCGCGTTCAGGATCAATGACCAGGGTGAAGGCGCCCTGGATTTGCCCGGCATCATCGCGGATCGGAACGGCCACCTGCATCAGGGTGAGGTCTCCACGCCGTGGTGGGGGGCCGTTGGTAGAGAAACGGCCGTTGCCGGGACCAAAAGCGGGGGGCCGATTGGTGCTGTTGAAGTTGGGGCGGAAACCTCCGAGCTCAGGGCGCGGCCCTTCCGGGGCACGGCTTCCACCTGGCCAGGGGCCTTGAAAGCCATTGGTGATCCCACGTGGCGGAGTTCCTTCGGGAGGGCGTCCTGGACGTTGAGGACGCATCGGCTTGAAGGGGGTAATCAGGATCGGTTCTCCCGAGGTGAAGAGCTGTTGAAACCGATCCACATGATCCTCGAGGACGGTGGGGCGTCCGCGGAAGCGGCCGCGGCTGAATCCGGCGACGATGCTGAGGTTGGTGCCGACCAAGTGGGCGATGCGGTAGCCGACTTGCTCCAGGCGTGGGCGGAGAATCTGGTCGAGTTCCTCGCCGGCTGTGGGAGGTCGCCCGGCATCGTCATTACGGCTGCGTGGGGTTGAGCCTGACGGCGGATTCTGGAGCAGCGCCAGGGCGAGCGAGCGAATGGCCGGGTCACCGGCGAGCGCGGTGGCGAGATTGAACTGGTTGCTGGTCCAGATTTCGAGGGCGGTGACGTTGGCGTCGATGATGGTCGTCAGGTCCGATTTGAGCTGGGACTCAATGGTTTGCCTGACCCGGGTGTTGCACCAGAACCCGAAGGCAGCCACCAGCACGGCCACGATCAACGGTGCAAGCCAGGTGCGATTCTCAGGAGGGTTGGTCATGCGGTGCCACGTTCAGCAGACGCGATCGCCGCAGAAAGGTTTCGTCGGATTCAAGGGAACACTTGTTCAGGAACGACCAGAACCAGGGCCATGGAGGGCGCCCCAAAGGGGCGAGCGGCGAACCATGCCCATCCTCGGACTGGGGCACCGGCCCCGACGGTTCATGGGAAGCCGCCTGTTCGAAATCGACCTGCTCACGGGCCTTGAACCGGGGATTCCGGGGGCGAGACGCCCCCCTCTACGGCAGGCGGGACGCCCGCCGCTACGGAGGCACGGTTCATGGGAAGCCCCCTGTTCGAGATCGACCTGCTCACGGCCCTTGAACCGGGGATTCCGGGGGGCGAGACGCCCCCCTCTACGGCAGGCGAGACGCCCGCCGCTACGGAGACAGGACTCAACGGCGCACCAGGCGCAGAGCCAGATCGTGGGCCAGGGTCGGGAACGGCACCGAGAGCGTGCCCTCCGCAGCGTCGCGTGTTTCCTTGCGAACCACCGCCCCGGAGACGGGATCGATCCAGGTGGCTTCCCATGTGCCCGCCGTAACCCGAACCTGCAGCACCTGGGCCTTGCTCGCGGCGGGTTGGGGCTGGGGTTTGTCTTTTGGGGAGACGGGTGCGGGCCTGAAATAGACGCCAACCTGCTTTCCGGGCTCGACCAACGCTCTGGCCGTGTGGCTTGGCGGTATGCCGCTCACCAACACGGAATCGTCGGGCCCTACCCGGGCCAGGTCGAAACTTTCGATGAACTCCTTGAGCATCCGGAACTGTCGTCGGATGTCGGGGTTGCCTCCTCCGGGTTGTGAGGCGGGATACGCGAAGCGGCCGTCCTCGTGACCGACGGTGAACGAGTAGTCGAGATGACTGAACAGGGCTCCGCCGGCGATCATGAAGTCCCAGGCTTCCATGCGGTAGGGGGCGTCCTGGGTGCCTGCGAACCCGGTCTCGTTGTCGCCGATCGGCAGTCGCAGGTGCGCGTTCATCGCCACCGCGTTCGGGGGGGCGGCGTAGTGGAAGTTGTAAATCGAGATGTGGGGCAGGGGCGCTTCGACCTTGGCCTGGTTGTTGGCGATGTTCTGGGAAATCAGTTTGGGGTGCGCGTGACCCGCCTGGGCGCGAACGATGCGCTGGGCGATGTGCGCCTGCCAGGCGAGCGTGACACCGGCGAAGTAGGGCTCGTTGCAAATCTCGTAGTAAAGGTTGTCGAACCCTTGAAGTTCGGCGACGACGCGATCGACGAATCGTTCCTGGTGGGTGAGCAGTCCGCCGTGGTGATCCAGGGTGTAGACGTTGGTGCGGGAGACACCCTGACCGGCTCCCTGGATGTTGTTGGTGGGATGGAAGGGACTCAGGAGCCATTGAGGATCCTCGTAGAAGGGGCAGAAGAGATTCACCTCGACGATGACCTTCTGTCGGCCGGCTTCACCGACAAAATCCCGGAGGCGCTGGAAGTAGGATTCGTCCCAGCGGGAGAGGTCGAAGCGATTTCCACCGCCAGCGTAACCCGGTTGGTCGCTGCGGGCCCAAGGGCTGAGGTACCGGGGGCCATCGGGGGCCAGCGTGTTTTTGGCGATGTTGAAGGCGCCTTGGGGTTCGACATAGGTGGCCCCGGTGAACAGTCGGGTGTGATTGAGGCCGTCCTTGCCGAGCGTTGCGAGGTAGGTGCGGTAGTCGAAATCGGCGTTCAGCACGGCGCCGTAATGTTCGCCACTTCCCACGATGACCAGCGGACGTCCGCGCCAGGCCAGGTAACGTGGGTTTTCCGGAAGCAGGCTGAGGGTTTGGGCGGCGGCGTGATGCAGGGCACTGGCGGTCAGACACAGGACCAGGAATCGGGTGAAGGGGGAGGCGATGGATTCAGCCCACCTTCGGGGACGATGCGCTGTCGGTCGTCGGTGAGCCGTTCCTGGAGCGTGCGGGGTGTCCTTCATGGGTTTAGGGGGTGCCGGCGACGAGTGCCGTTTCGATTTCCGCGGTGAGCTGTTTGGCAGATGTTTCGCCGTCGAATCCCTGATGAATCGCCCGAACCTTGCCGTCTCGGCCCACCAGAAATGAGGTTGGCACCGTGTCCAAGCCGATCGCCTCGGAGAGTTTCCCCTTGGCGTCGCGTACGACGGGGAATTCAGGGGTTTGCTTCTTCAGGAAGGCGTTCATGGCGGCCTTCTTTTCATCGACGGACAAGGCGAGCACCAGGAAGCCGCGGCTGGCGTACGTGGAGTGCAGTTGCTTTAGGGTGGGGAAAGCCTTTTGGCAGGGGCCGCACCAGGAAGCCCAGAAATCGATGAGCACGACCTTGCCGGTGGTTTCGGGAAGTTTCCCCTCGAGTTCAAAGGCTTCGAGCTTGGGGAACGGATCACCGACCTTGGGGGCGGCGCCGGAGGCGGCTGGGTTGACTGCAAGGCATGCCAGGAGGGTGACAGCGAGGGCGGTAAGCCCGGATCGCAGGGTGTTGCGCAGGGAGAGAAAGTTCATGGTTTTGAAGGTGAATTCGGCTTGGAGGATGACACGAGATCGACGGGTTTTCCAAGCTTCACGGTCCTTCCTGATTGGGCGCTTTTGACCGCGGCGTCGACAATCTCCTGACCGATGCGGCTGATGGGAAGGCTCACGGGCCCTTCGAGTGGGATGCCGTGGTCGAGGCAGTGGAGCAGGTATTGAACCGGATTCTGATGGGGGGCTTTGGGGGCCGGGGCGGCGATCATGTGAGGTTTAGGCTGGCGCCGCGTCTGGACGGTGACGAAGTCGTCGTAGTCGTAGCTGCTCACTGTGCCTTCGGTGCCGGCGATGATGAACCCGCAGCGTGGCTGGGGTTGGATGGTCCAAGGGTCGGTGAAGGTGCCCCAGCGGGTTTCGAACTTGGAAAGACCCTCGGCGTACCGGGCCACGACGATGCTGTGCTCATCGACCTCCAGGCCCTTGGGTTGATCGACCACGGCGGTGACGTCGATGGGTCGGCGCCCGCCGTGGTACCAGGTCGACAAGGTGGAGCCGTAACCGAGGTAATCGAGCAACGAACCGCCGCCGTGGGCTTTCTTGTAGAACCAGGAATGGGGCTTCTCTTGGGCGACTTGGGCTGCGGTCTTCTCGTCCTTGTCGGCGCCGTGCCACAGGGGGCCGCGGTTGCCGCCGAAGTGCCAGACATTGAGCACCTCGCCCAGTTTGCCGGAGGCGACGAGTTCAAAGGCTTTGCGATGGGAACCCACCCATTGGAGGGGCCAATTGATCATGAGAGTGGAGCCGAGGGGCATGGCGCGCACCATGGCATCGGCCTCTTTCAGGGAGGCGGCGAAGGGTTTCTCAACGAGCAGATGAGGCCCATACGGGGCAACTTTGCGGACCCATTCGCCGTGGCGGGAGGCGGCCGGGCAAAGAATGACGACATCGGGCCGGGTGGATTCGAGGCAGGCCCGGTAGTCGGTGAAGGCCCGGTCGCGGGGCAGTCGGAGTTTGCGAAGGGCCTCCTCCATGCGCTGCGGTTGCTCATCCGAGATGCCGACCAGTTCGACCTGGGGATGCTCGGAGGCGTACCGGAGCAGGTCGCCCATGTGGAAGTGATCGAAATTGATGCCGGCGATCCGCCAGGTTTTGCGTTTCATGCAGGAAAGAGTGTGGCGTGGAAAAGTGAGTCAGCCAGGGGCTTGGGCCAAGCGGAGATTCGCAAACGCGCCGTGTCTTGCTCTGAGGCGGGTGGCCTGCCAGCGTTCGCGAGACATTCCCCCAACATGCAGCTTGCCGAGATGAATTGGTGTCAGGTGGCGGCGTTGTCGAAGGACACGCCGTGGGTGTTTCCTGTGGCCGCCGTGGAACAGCACGGCCATCACCTGCCGGTGTACACCGACAGCCTGTTGCTCGGTGAAATCGTGCGCCGGGTGGAGTTCGCCATGGAGGACCGGATCGTCATCGCACCCCTGCAATGGCTGGGGAATTCGGATCATCACCTGGATTTTCCGGGAACGGTTTCCGCCGCGCCCCGCACCTACCTGGATCTTTTGGGGGGGATGGTCGAGAACGCTTTGATGCACGGATTTCGACGGATCGTGTTCCTCAATGGACACGGCGGGAACGACGTCCCGGGCCGGCAGGCGGTGTTCGAGGCACGCCAGCGCCACCGTCAGCGTTCCGATCTGCTGCTGCTCTTCGCGACGTATTGGCATCTCGCCGACCTGGCTGCCGCCGATGCCGCCACGTTTCGTCAGTCGCAAATGGGGCACGCCTGCGAATGGGAGACGTCGATGATCCTGCGCCTGAATCCCCGGCTGGTGGGGAAGATTGACTCGCTGGAAACGGTGGAACATCGGGGGGCTTTTGAACCGGCGTCCCGCGCGTGGATCACGAAGGACATCACCGCGAAAGGGCACATCGGGGAGCCCTCGGCGGCGACCGCGGAGAAGGGGGAGGTCCTCTTCCGGACCTTTGCAGAGGGGGCGGTGCGGATGTTGGAGCGGGTGGTGGCCTGGGATGGGCGGAGCTGGAAAGGATGAACGAGGAACCTTCCAGCCGTTCGGGATCGTGGAAGTGGTGGGTCTGCGGCCTGCTGCTGCTGGCGTCGACCATCAACTACATGGATCGCCAGACCCTCGCGAATGCGGCGGTGAGGATTTCGAAACAATTGAACCTGAGCCAGGCCCAGTACGGCGGACTGGAGTTGGGTTTTGGTTGGGCTTTTGCGGCGGGGTCAATCGTGTTCGGCATCGTGGCGGATCGATGGTCTATCCGTTGGGTGTATCCGGCGCTGGTGACGATGTGGTCGGCGACGGGTTTTGCGACCGGCCTGGTGCATTCCTATGAGGGCTTGGCGGTTTGCCGGGTGATGCTGGGATTTTTTGAGGCGGGCCATTGGCCCTGCGCGGTCAAGACGACCCAGCGCCTGTTGAATCCTGAGGACCGGTCGCTGGGGAACAGCGTGCTGCAGAGCGGGACCTCGATTGGGGCGATCATCACGCCGCTGGTGATGCGGGCGATCATGACCGAGGAATTGGGCACCTGGCGGCTGGCGTTTCAGGTGGTGGGGATGGTGGGCATGGTTTGGGTGGTGGCCTGGTTGCTGATGGTACGGGGTGACGACCTGAAGCCGCTGCCACCCAAGCCGGGCGGCGCCTCCATTTGGTCGGTGCTTTCGAGCCGGCGGATGGTGGCGATTCTGATGATCATCGCCTGCATCAACACCGGCTGGCAGCTGCTGCGGGCCTGGTTGCCGAAATTCCTCCAGGAAGGACGCGGGTATTCGGAGTCGACGGCGTTGTATTTCAATTCGGCCTTCTTCGTGGCGACGGATGTCGGATGCCTGGGAGCCGGAGCGTTGGCGTGGTGGCTGTGCCGCCGGGGGTTCACCGTGCACCGGTCGCGGTCCCTCGTTTTTCTGCTCTGCGCCGTGCTGAGCGCGCTGACTCTGGTCGCGGCGTTTCTGCCCCAGGGTCTGGCGTTGTTGGCGACGCTGCTGGTGGTGGGGGCGGGCGCGTTGGGGGTGTTCCCGATTTACCACGCGCTGACCCAGGATCTTTCACCGGATCATCAAGGAAAGGTCAGCGGCGCCGGCGGGGTGGCTGCGTTCGCGTTGTCGCCTGCGCACGCCGTGTTCGGGAGCATGGTGGATCGGTCCGGGTCGTTTGATATCGGCATCGCCGTGGCGGGTTGTCTCCCGTTGGTGGCGTTCGTCGTTCTGTGGTGGATGTGGGAACGTCCGGGCGACCCGGCACCGAGCACGGTAGGAACTGCCGGCTGAACACGCATGGAGAGGAATTCGGATCACGCTGGACCATGGACATGAAACACGAGGACAACACCGAAGCAGTGAGGCGTCGGACGGCGGGAATCGGCTGGAGCCGGCGCGGGTTTCTGACCCGGGTGGCGGGCTGGACGGCGACCGGGGCGGCGCTCCAGGGAACGATGGCTTGGGCGGATGCGCCAACGCCTCGAACGAAGCCCAAAAGCCACCGGCGCCCGAGGGTGGCTCTGCTGGCCACCGAAGTGCGTCGGCATTCCCACGCCCAGCACTTCATCGACCGCCTGGTGGAAGGCTATGGATGGGAGGGAAAGCACTATCGGCCGGGCATCGATCTGGTGTCGCTGTACGTGGATCAGTTCCCGAAAGGCGACCTGGCGCGGGACCGGTCCCGCCGTCACGGCGTGCCGATCTATCCCACCATCGCCGAGGCCTTGACCTTGGGCGGTTCGAAACTGGCAGTGGACGGCGTCGTCATCATCGCGGAGCACGGTGACTATCCGCGCAACGAAAAGGGGCAGACGCTTTACCCGCGGTTCAAGTTCTTCAAGGAAACCATCCGAGTCTTCGAGGACTCGGGTCGTTCGGTGCCGGTTTTCAATGACAAGCACCTGTCCACCAGCTGGGCGGAGTGCGAGGAAATGGTACGGGATTCGCGCCGGTTGGAGTTTGCCTTTCTGGCGGGGTCCTCGCTGCCGGTAACCTGGCGGATTCCCTCGGTGGATCTGCCGTGGGGCATGGATTTGGAAGAGAGCGTCAGCATCTGCTACGGCGGGGTGGACTCCTACGATTTCCACGGTCTCGAAACGGCTCAGTGCATGTCCGAGCGGCGCGGCTTGGGCGAGACCGGTATCAAGTCGGTGTGGGCGCTGCGCGGCGCGAAGATGTGGGAGGAACTGGCGAAACGGGCCTCGACCCAGGAACTGGTGCTGGCCGCACTGGCACGCAGTCACACCGTCCGCCCCCCCGAAGGCTACGGGTATCTCCCGCCATCGTTCGACTCCATGCGACGGAGCAGTCCGGACGCGGTGGGTTACTTCATTGAGCACCGGGACGGCCTGCGCACGGCGATGTTCCTGATGAATGGGTTGGTGCAGGACTTCACCTACGCCGGTCGAGAGCGCAACCGGGGGACCATCACCTCCTGTCAGATGCACCTGCCGATGCCAGGGCACATTGCGACGACGGCGGACTTCTTCAATCCGTTGGTACGCCACATCGAGACCACGGTGGTGGAGCGCAAACCGGTGTATCCGCCGGAACGGACGCTGTTGACTTCGGGAATGACCCTGGCGGCGGTG
>CAUJJW010000022.1 GCA_963205105.1 Verrucomicrobiota bacterium
CTCCCGGCCAATTGCCCGCGCCGTTCTTCACCCAGTTGCGCGAATGGGTGTGGTCGGCGTACACGCTCGGACTGAGTTCATCCGAACAGGTGAACACGGTGTGGGTCGCCGAAGGGGAACGGAGTCGGTCCAGATTCCGGAACGTTTCGATCAGGGTGCCAAAGGGGTCGATCTGATCGACCGCCACATACTCGTTCAGGATGTAGCTGGAGGCGTTGTTCGTTAGCCGCGCCAAGCCCTTGGGATCCGCCGGTGAAACCCGAATCAAGTCCACGTTCCCCAGGTAGGGACGCAGGGTGAATATCCACGACCGATTGGTGTCCGCGCTTCCGTGCGTCGTCAGCGGCAACCAACCCTGGTAGTCGTCGGCGTACATGTTCAGCGCCAAACCGATCTGCCGCAGGTTGGACATGCACTTCGACTGCTTCCCCTTGGCCTTGGCGGAAGCCAGCGCAGGCAGGAGCAGGCTCGCCAGGATCGCGATAATGGCGATCACGACCAGCAGCTCGATCAAGGTAAAGCCGCGGGGGCGGCGCTGGGATAAGGCTTCTCTCACGGACAACCTGACGTGACCTAAAACCACCTCCAACCCGGGAGGCTTCGGGGGACCCGCCGTGATCGGCTTGGGCCCCGTCCAAGAGATCCCCTCATGGGAGACATCCGGACGACTCAGACGAGGGTTTTACCGGAACAGTCCGGCACAGGTTCACACCGGGGGCGCACGTTCCGCAGGAGGGGGTCCCACGTGAAGAATCAGCGGTGCGGCAGGAGGAAGAATTTCGGCCACCCGAACCAATTCCACCGACCTCCCCAAAGGCATTTCTGCCTCCGGGTTTTCGAAATTGCCTTGGGCGACCGCCAGGACCACGCACTCCGTCTCATCGCAGTCATGGTCCCCGTGCCACAATGCATGGAAGGCAGGGACCACCACGGCGGCGTTCAGCAACAGAAACACCAACAGCAGCGCGCTCCCGGTAAGGAGTCGGCGTAGCGAAGTGGTGTGACGTTGTCCGCCCATTTGCAATTCGTTTGCATATTGGTCACGGACCGCCCGGTTGCAAGGCATTTCCCGCAGAACGAAACTGTGCGTTGAACACCACAGCCCGACCGAAAGCCTTCCGGAGTGTCACCTAAGAAACCCGGCTAGGTTGCTGGAAGGGATTCCTCTAGCCTGTCCTCATGAATCCGACAGCCCTCATCACCGGCGCTTCCCGTGGCATCGGCCGCGGCATCGCCCTGGAACTCGCCCGACTGGGTTGGGATCTGATCGTGAATTACGCCCGAAACGCCGCCGCCGCCGCGGAGACGATCGAGGCCTGTCTCAACGCCGCCCAAACCCAGTCGCGGAACATCCAGGTTCGTTCGTTCCAGGCGGACATTGCTTCGGCCGACGACCGGGAAAAGCTGGTCGCATTCGCCGAGAACTCCGTCGGTTCCCTGGACCTGCTCGTCAACAACGCCGGCGTGGCCCCACTCGTGCGCTCCGATCTGCTGGAAGCCACGGAAGAGAGCTTCGATCGACTCATCGCCACCAACCTCAAAGGCCCATTCCTCCTCACCCAGCGGGTGGCGCGCGCCATGATCGCCGCGCCTCAACCGCCTTCCACCTCGGGCAGTCGCGGACGGAAGATCATCTTCATTTCGTCGGTGAGCGCCTACACCGCCTCGGTCAACCGTGGAGACTACTGCATTTCGAAGGCGGGCGTCGGAATGCTCACCCAACTCTTCGCCGCGCGCCTCGCCGAGCACGGCATCGGGGTGTTTGAGATCCGGCCCGGCATCATCGCCACCGACATGACCCACGCGGTCCAAGCCAAGTACGATGCCCTCATCCAGGGCGGACTGACGCCGATTCGACGCTGGGGAACCCCGGAAGATGTCGCCAAAGCCGTCGCGGCCATTGCCAGCGATCTGCTGCCGTTTTCCACCGGTGAAGTGCTCAACGTCGACGGTGGATTCCACATGCGAACGCTCTGAGCCACACCCCGTCGTCATCCTGGGGGCCTCACGCGAAGCCCTGCTGCGCGTCCCCGGCATCGGTGAGGAGACCGCGCACGTCGTCCGGGTGTATCTCCGTTTTGTGGGCACGCTATACCTGTCCTGGGCGAAAAGCGGTCGAGGACGATCACGCCAAGACGCAAAGACGCAGAGAAGACCCGCCCGAGAAACTGGCTCGCGCCCACAAGCATTCGCGAACCAGAAGGTCTGAGCTGACGGAGTACTCCCGACTCATCTTATTCGTCGCATTTCTTGGCGTCTCAGCGTCTTGGCGTGAACTCCATGGATTTCAACCAAAGTGTTCCGTATGGGGCTAAGGAAACGAATCTGGTCCCTCCATTCAGCGCCCTTTCTTTCAAACTCAAGGTGGTTGGGCTGCCGGAGGGGCATCCATCGCGCCATGGAGCCGTTGCTCGGACTGAACGCTTTGGCTCATGGCCGTTGAGGCACGTCAAGAGCTGCTCTTGAAAATCCAGAAGTGGCGGCCTTTGCGTTTGCCCGCTCCGAGCCCCTTCGGTAGTCGGTCTATATGGACAACCGGGAAGCGTTGATCGCGCTGAACATGGTGGAACACGTCGGCCCCATCCGGCTCCGCCAACTGCTCGGACACTTCCCCGATCCCGTCGCCATCCTGGGGGCTTCACGCGACGCCCTGCTGCGCGTCCCCGGCATCGGTGAGGAAACCGCAGAAGCCGTCTCCACCTGGGAACGAACCATCGACCTGGCTGCGGAGATCCGGCGCATTGAGCAGTCGGGCTGCCGCGTGCTGATTCAGGAAGACCCGGAATACCCGCCCTCCCTGCGGGAGATCTACGATCCACCCATCGTGCTCTATGTCCGGGGAACCCTGTCGTCGGAGGATCACAACGCCATCGCCATCGTCGGTTCCCGGCAATCCACCCCGTACGGCATCGAAGTTGCCCGCCGCCTGGCGTTCCAGTTGGGCCACATCGGCGTGACCGTCGTCAGCGGCGGCGCTCGCGGCATCGACACCGCCGCCCACCACGGCGCCCTGGCCGCCAAAGGCCGGACCCTGTGTGTGCTCGGCACCGGGATCAATCTCGTGTTCCCGCCGGAGAATGCCGAACTCTACGAACGCGCCGCGTCCTGTGGCGCGATCCTGACCCAGTTCGCGTTCAACCGCCCCGCGGACAAGCAGACCTTCCCGATCCGCAACCGGATTGTCGCGGGCATGACCCTGGGAACCGTTGTCGTGGAGGCCAATCTCTCCAGTGGCGCCCTGATCACGGCGAAGTTCGCCGCGGATTACGGCCGCCAGGTTTTCGCGGTTCCAGGCAGGATCGATTCCCCGCGCAGCAAGGGGTGCCATGAGTTGATCCGGCAAGGCGCGCGGCTGTGTGAGAGCGCCGAGGACATTCTCAGCGAGTTCGAGTACCTCTTCCCTTCCAAGAACCACCCTCCCTCCCCGGCGGAGACCGGGGCATTGCCCACCCTGCACCTTTCGGAACGCGAGCAGACGGTGCTGTCGCTGCTGGATGCCGGCGAACGGGGGATCGACGACATCATCCGCCAGAGTCACCTGCCGGCATCGGCGGTCTCGGTCACCCTCCTCGGCCTCGAAATGAAGCGTCTGATCCTCCAGCACCCCGGCAAGCGCTTCTCGAAAAACCTCCGGGTGATGGGTTGAGCCCAGGCTCAGAGCAAATTGGCGGCGAGCTCGGCGAGTTCGGAACGTTCGCCCTTCTCCAGCTGGACGTGGGCCGTCAAGGCCTGCCCTCGCAAGCGGTCGATCAGGTGAACGAATCCGTTGGAGCTCGAATCGACGTACGGGTTGTCGATCTGCCACGGGTCCCCGGTGAAGACGATCTTCGTACCCTGCCCCACCCGGGTGACGATGGTCTTCACCTCCAGAGGCGTGAGGTTCTGGGCCTCGTCGATGATCATGAACTGATGGGGGATGCTGCGGCCGCGGATGTAACTCAGCGCTTCCACGACGATGTTCCCGTTTCGCATCAGATCCGCGGAGCGCCGGCTCTCCTGGCCCATATTGAGATCGCTCAAGAGCTCCAGGGCGTCATGGATGGGCTGCATCCAGGGACCCAGCTTCTCCTCGAGGGTGCCCGGCAGAAACCCGATCTCCTTGCCCATGGACACGGTCGGGCGGGCCACCAGGACCCGGCGGAACTCCCGATCCACGACGGTCTTTCGCAGGCCTGCGGCCAGCGCGATGAGGGTCTTGCCGGTTCCCGCCTTGCCCATGAGCGTCACCAACTTGATGCGATCGTCGAGCAACGCATCGAGGGCGAAGTGCTGCTCCCGGTTGCGCGGCTTGATGCCCCAGACTCCGTCCCTCGAATCCAGAATAGGCACCAGCCGCGTGCCGGTCAGGTCCACCTTGGCGAGCAGACTCCGCTTGGGATTCGCCTCGTCCAGCAGCACCACGTACTCGTTCGGGCGGTAACCTGAGCCTTCCGGCAACGGCAACTCCTGCTCCGATTTAAATTTGGCCAGCATCGCCGGTGTTGCCGGCTTTTCGATGATGCCGCTGTAGAGCTCGGAGAGCTGAACACGGTCCGTCTCGTAATCCTCCGCGGGAAGCCCCACGGCGTCCGCCTTCAACCGCAGGTTGATGTCCTTGGTGACCACCACCAGCGGAAGATCGGGTTCGGCTTCGCGCACGCTCAGGCCGCGAGCCAGAATCAAGTTATCGACGCTGCGCGGGATCGTACTGATCGCCGTTGCAGATGTGGGTAAAGCCTTCTTTTCGAAGATGATCCGGAAGAGCCCCCCTCCAGGTAACTGAACACCGTCCCCCAGGGGACCACGGGCGCGCCAGGTATCCAGCAACCGGGAGACGGTCCGCGCGTTCCGCCCCAGTTCTGTGGACTCCCTCTTGAAGCGATCGATCTCCTCAATGACCTCGATCGGAATCAGGACATTGTTGTCCTGAAAACTGACCAGACAGTTGGGATCATGGAGGAGAACATTAGTGTCCAGCAGGTAGTTTTTTTTCACGCGCGATAAGGCAAACGGACCCGGCCCATACGTTCCATCCAGCCGCTCAACCGCGGCCGGGTCGATGGAATCGAATAGCGCCCGGAATAAAGGAAATTGGAGAGCATGCCACGCAGGCAGAAATCCGCGAAGAGCGGCCGGTCCGTGAGCAGGAAGGGTCGGGTCGCCAACATTTCCTCCGGGATCAGGAGCAATCGTTCCAGCGAATCGAGCAGGGACGACTCCTGCTGCTTCCAGGTTTCCAAACAACCGCGGCCAAATCGGCGCTCCTTGTGACGCACGAAGCCACAGTGCTCCTTCTTCGGCACGAAATCCCGCCAATGAATGTCGTTCAGCCGAAATGTCACATCTTCGACATCATTCTCGAAGTACCGCCAGATCAGCGGCTGGACGCCTTCCCATTCCCTGGGGAAAAGCCCCAAGCCTAAACGCTCGTCCACGTACTTGGCCAACACTTGGGAGTCAGGTCCCGTCTCGAAGAGCACATTCCGTCCATCCTTGAGCACCGGCACCTGGTAGTACCGCTCTTTGGTGAGCCGCCAGATCACCGAACGCTCGGACACCGGAACCTGAACCGCCTGATAGGACTTGGCGCTCGCGTCCAAAATTCCACGCAAGACCAAGCAATACGGGCTCCAGTCGAACTGGTAGAGGCGCATCATAGGCACGCCGCGAAATCCGACGGACCACAAACGATCACCGCCTCTCGGCCCCGTCAGGTGCGCAGTGGCGCGAAGCTAGAAGTGCTCCCAGACATGCCTCAAGCCTAAACCCCATCCCAGACCCGCTCGCAGGCGTTCGACCCCGGTGCTGTGTTCCCAAAAGACCCTACTGCTTCCTGAGGACAGCCCGGCCAGCGTGCCGATCCCCTGGAACGAACTCATGCGACTCCATCCAGCCGCCCCCCTCAATCCATCAGCCCCAACCGCCTCGAACGCGACGCCGCCGCATCGCGCCGTTGTCCCGCAAGAGACGCGCAAACTCCCGCAGTAACCCGGGATGAACGGCGGTGAACGATGCTGGAAGCAGCGGAATTTCCAGAATCCTCCAGCCAAGTCGCTGGGCCAGCAACAGCAGTTCCATTTCGAACAGATCCCGCGTGCTCCGCACGTGCGGCACCAAGCCGCGGACGGCGGTCGCCGTCATGGCCACCACGCCGGACCGGTGATCATGCAACCTCGAGCCCGTGGTCCATTGAGTCAGGGTCTCCGCCAGCCAACCGCGCCCCTGGAGTATCCAATCTCGCAATCCCGCGGGTGGTACGGCCACCCGTGCACCTACCACCAGATCCGCTTCCCCGGCCTTCAATGGCCTCAGGAGTGTCCGAAGGCGTGCCGCGTTGGTTCTGAGCCCGGAATCCACGCAGGCCACGAGTTCCGAACTGCTCGACATCCAAACGTCCTTCAGCGCCCGGCCACGTCCCGGGCGTGTCGCCCGAACCACCCGAATCGCCTGGGTGCCCCGGCCGCGGACCTCCCGCTCCCAAGCCGGGTCGGACACCCAGCCTCCCTCCACGAACACCACATCCCATTCCCAGTCCGCTCGTTCACCAAACCCGTCCAGCCACCGGTCGCGGCGTGCCGCCACCGCGTCGTCCGCGCCCAGCAGTGGAACCGCGACAGTCACCCGCACGACGCCTCCTCGTCATGAAGGTTGGTTCGATTCAAACCGGGGACGGGAATCCAGCGCAGACCCCCGTCCCCGGTGCCCCTGCTTCCCCACCTCCATGGGGAAAATCCATTCGCCAAGTGCTCCGTGGCCAACATTGCCATCCTGAGTGGTAAACGCGTGAAACCGGAGAATCCTTACAGAAAATTCAGCAGAAACTTGCCAATGGAACGAATCCGCAACCCGGAAAAACCCAGTCTCATCCTGCTTGAGTGCAGTTGAAACGACCCAGGGAAGGTGGAAGGGGGCCACGGACTCTTCGAAAACGAAAACGGACCGCGAACCCTGGAGATGCCGCCATCTACCGCCCGGCCATGGCGGCCTCGTAGAGCCCCGTAAAGTCCGAGGCTTCCACCGCGACGGGGTTGAAGCGGGCCGTCCATTGTGCCGCAGCTTCGCGCGCCAGGGTGGGGATGAGGGCGGAATCCACGCCCAAGAGCTTCAGGGATCTCGGCATGGACGCCGCGTCCAGCAACTCTTCCAAACGCTGAATCAGCGCATCCACCAGGCGATCGGCGGACGCACCTGGTTCCCCCAGACCCGCCGCCACCGCCAATTCCGCATAAACCAGGCGGACCTGCGGATCGACCGCATTGAAGCGCACCACCTGCGGCAGCATCAGGCCAACCGCGACGCCATGTATCACCCCGCAGTGGGCCGTCAGCGGATTCGCCGCAGAATGGGCTGCGCCCAGCATGCTCTGTTCGATGGCCATGCCCGACAGCGCGGCCCCGAGCAGCATTCGGCCTCGCGCTTCCAAATGCCCGGGATTCCGGAGCACCATCGGCAGACTGGGCACCAGCAGCGTGAATGCCTCCCGAGAGTACATCGACGAAACCGGATTCCGTTTGGCGGTGACTGCCGTCTCCACCGCGTGCGCCACCGCATCAATGCCCGTACAGGCGGTTACCCCTGCGGGCTGGGACACAGTGAGTTCGGGATCCAGCAGCGCGACATAGGCCGCAGCCTTCGGATCCAGGCAGGCCATCTTCTGATGCGTGGTGGCGTCGGATATCAAGGCCGCGGATTGGCATTCGCTCCCAGTTCCGGCGGTCGTTGGAATGGCCACGAACGGCAACATGGGCCGGGTGGCCTTCCCGACCCCCCAGTAGTCCTGCATCCGGCCCCCGTTGGTGAGGAGGAAATTGCAGCCCTTTGCCGTGTCCATCGAACTTCCTCCACCGAGCCCAACGATCACGTCCGGTCGAAAGTCGCGGGCGACCTTCAGACATTCATCCACGCACTCGGTGTCGGGGTTCTCGCGCACCCCGGAAAAAACCACGGATTCCCGGCCTTCCGCGCTCAGCGCTCGATGAACCCGTTCCGCGTGGCCCGCCCGAACGATTCCCGGGTCGGTCACCAGAAGGACGCGCCGGGAGGAAATGCCGTCGAGAATCCGTCCAAGGCGGTTCACCGATCCGTTGCCAAAAATGAGCCGGGTCCTCGGAGTGATGTCGAACGAGGCAAGCCTCCAATCGGCCGGAAGACGCGCCTCCGTAGAAGCCAAGATCATCGAATCATTCGCACCCATGAAATTGTAGCGCCCAAGACTGCGGTTCGCAGCGGATCGGGACCGCGCGAGGCAACGTGTCCTGGATTCCTCCGCGCGCCAGTGCGACCGCAGCGAGGGTTGATCGACCCCGTGGGCCAACCGGGAGACTAGCCGAGAATGCGGCGCCCCTCGTCGAGGAAGATCCCCTTGAAATTCATCTCGAGCGCCTGCGCGTTCGAGGCTTTCTGGAGAGCTTCCTTTTCGGTAATTCGACGCGCCTTGACCAACTCGAAGAGCGCCTGATTGAAGGTCTGCATCCCGTCGTCGGTACCCATCTCAATGGCCGCGGCGAGCTTATCCAGACGGTTTTCCTCAATGAGCTTTCGCACGGTGCTGTTGCTGATCAGAATCTCCAGCGCCACCGTCATGCCACCTTCGACGGTCTGCACCATGCGCTGGCATAGCACAGCTTGAAGCGTTCCCACCAATTGCCGTCGAACCTGCTCCCGTTCATCCGCCTTGAAGAAATCCAAAATACGGGTCACCGACTGAGCCGCCGTGGTCGTATGCAAGGTCGACAGCACCAAGTGGCCGGTGTCCGCCGCCCCAATCGCCGCCTGAAAGCTGATCGAGTCCCGCATCTCACCAATCATGATGATGTCGGGGTCCTGGCGCAGGACGTACTTCAAACCCAGCGGGTACGACGGGGTGTCCAAACCGATCTCGCGCTGCTCAATGACGGATTGATCGTCCTCGAACACGTATTCGATGGGATCCTCCAGGGTGATGACATGCTTTCGGCTGGTGCGATTGATATGCTGCATCATCGCCGCCAGCGTCGTGGACTTGCCACTGCCCGTGGCTCCGGCCACCAGCACGATACCGCGTGGCGCCTCTGCGATCTTCCGCACGACCGGAAGCAACCCCAACTGTTCAAACTCCGGGATTTGCGCCTTCACGTAACGCATCGCCATGCAGAAGGCGCCCCGTTGTTGAAAAACATTGGTTCGGAATCGGCCCACCCCGGGGACGTAGTAGGAAAAATCAACCTCCCGATTGTCCTCGAGCTGAGCCTTGCCATGCCGAGGAACCATGTGCTCGACCACCTTGTTCACCCACTCCTCCGTCGGAAGCGGGCACTCGATAGGCACCAACTGGCGGTTGATGCGGAAGATTACCGGTGTTCCTGCCTTGATGTGGACGTCCGAGGCACCGCCATCAATGGCGGTCTTGAGGATCTTATGAAAGAGTTCCATGAAAGCACGTCGCCCTGAGGTTGATGCCCCTGGCGCGATCGAAGGATTCAGCCCAGGTGCGACAGCGCGAGCGACTCCAGTCGCTGCTGGGTCTGCGGAGTGAGGCCCAGGAAGAGCAACGACACCTGATAGCCCGAGTGGCGGTTGCCATCGCACGCCACCACCACACCGCTGCACGTCACCCTCCGCTTCTCGGACGGCGACTCAATCGAAAGATTGACCTCGGTCCAAGGCGCGAGAGGACGCGTCGAGAGAAACTCGATGCCGTTCTTGCGGATGGTCACCGCCCCTGCGGGTAGACTGAGGGTGGATACCGCCTGATTTGGCTCTGCGGCGGAGGAGGAGGAAGATCTTCGGTCAAGGCGGCCTGCGCTCATATCGCGCCTCCACAGTATCACGCCGACCCCGACCGTCAACGAATGGCTCGGTTTAGGCCCCCTCCAGCGACCGTCGGAACACCTACCACTGGATAACCGCCGCGCCCCAGGTCAAGCCCGCCCCAAAAACCAAAAGAAGCAACAAATCACCGGTCTTCACCCGACCGCTTCGAACCACCTCGTCGAGTGCGATCGCCACCGATGCCGCCGAGGTGTTGCCATACCGGTCCAGATTCACAAAGACACGGTCCGGCGGAGCCTGCAACCGCTCGGCGACCGCCTCGATAATCCGCCGGTTCGCCTGGTGCGGGATGATGCACTGAATCTGGTCGATACTGAGATCGCACCGCTGAAGCGCCTCGTTGGCCGCCGTGCACATCGCCAACACCGCGTTCTTGAATGTCTCCCGACCATCCATGCGCAGAAAGTGAAGCCGCGACGCCACCGAGTCGGAACTGGCAGGAATGCGACTTCCACCGCCGGGCATGCATAGGATCCCCGCCTTGCTGCCGTCAGCCCCCATGCAAGCGGTCAGCAGACCATGCGATCGCGGACGACTCTGCAGGACCACAGCCCCCGCCCCATCGCCGAACAACACGCAGGTATTGCGATCGGTCCAGTCGATGATCGACGACAGCTTTTCCGCGCCGATCACCAGCACCGTGTCGTAGGTGTGCGACATGATGAACTGCTGGCCGACCTCCAAGGCGTAAATGAAACCTGAACAAGCGGCCTCCAGGTCGAATGCGGCAGCTTTCCTGGCCCCAATGCGTTCTTGAACCAGGCAAGCCACCGAGGGGAAAAGCATGTCTGGAGTGATGGTCGCTACGATGATCAGGTCCACCTGATCGGCCGTGACGTTCGCAAACTCCAGTGCCCGCACCGCTGCCTTGGCCGCGAGATCCGAGGTGGCCTCATCAGCCGCGGCGATTCTCCGCTCCCGAATGCCGGTCCGCGTGGTGATCCATTCGTCATTGGTGTCCACCATCCGCGAGAGTTCATCATTGGTGAGAATTCGCGACGGCACATACGAACCGACGCCCGTCACGGAGCAAGTGCGCGACTTGAACCCATGGCGGGCGCGTGGATTCCGGAACGGAACAGGCGGAAGATCGGTCATGCCGGGGCGGTTGGGGTGGTTTCAGTGGTCAAGCCAAGGCGGACGTGCGCCGCCTCCACCATGTCGGCAATCCGGTCGTTGATTTGGTGTTGGTGGGCCTCGGTGGCCAATCGGATGCCATTGCGAATGGCCCGATCGGTTGCTGAAGCATGCGACTTGAAAACCAACCCGTTCAATCCCAGCAACGGAGCGCTGCCGTACATGTCCGGATCCATCCGGCTCCGAATGCTTTGGAAGGCGCCGCGCGCCAGCCAGGCACCCAACCTGCGCCACGGTGATGCGGTCAGTTCGCGTTTCAGCAAGCGGAACATGCCTTTGGCGAGGCTCTCGGCGGTCTTCAGGGTGATGTTGCCGACAAAACCATCACAGACCACCACATCCACCCTCCCGGCGAACAAGTCGTGCCCCTCAACGTTGCCCACAAAATTCAGGTCGAGAAGCTTGCACATCCCGTACGCCTCCTGGGTCAGTTCATTGCCCTTGGATTCCTCGGTGCCGTTGCTCAAAAGGCCCACACGCGGTCGGGAATACCCCAGCACTTCCGAGGAGTAGATCGACCCCATGATGGCGTAATGCACGAGGTGGATGGGCTTCGATTCCACATTGGCGCCGGCATCCAACAGGACGAATTCGTTCTCAGGCGTCGGAATTACGGTAGCGATGGCAGGCCGATCCATCCCCCGCAACCGCCTCAACTTGATGGTGGAAGCCGCCAACAGGCCCCCGGTGTTGCCGCAGGAAAGAATGGCGTCCGCCTCATGGGACGCGACCAAGTCGATGGCCCGGGCCATGGAGGAATCCTTCTTTCGTCGAAGAACATCCATCGGCCCGTCTTCCATCGTCACCACGTCCGATGCATGCACGACTCGGACGCGGGAAACCACGGACGAGGACGCAATCAGCGGGCGGATGACGTCCTCCTTGCCAACCAGAATGAGCTCTCGAATGGCTTCCGCCAACTCAAGAGCTTGCAGGGCCCCCCGCACAACCACAGCCGGACCGTGATCGCCGCCCATCACGTCCACCGCTAGGCGCATGGATAGACAAAGGGCGCGGACCTGCCTTCAGGCACCGCGCCCCATTGAAGACAAAGGTTCAGGCGAAGGATTGGACCACGACAACCTGGCGGCCCTTGTAATGACCACACGCCGGGCAAACCCGGTGCGGAACAAACGGCGCACTGCATTGAGGGCACGTGTTCAACTGCGGCAGTTTCAAAACACTGTTGTAGGCCCGCCGCATCCGCTGGCGGCTTCGGGACGGTTTACGCTTGGGAACTCCCATAAAATCAATCGAGTTTCAATTTATCGAGAACGCTCCACGCAGAAGAAACTCCTCGAGCTTCGTCCGACGCCGGGCCCTGTAAACCCGGTTCCTGCGGCTGCCGGGCGATTCCCGGACATTCCGGCCTGCACAATGGGTGCTGCGGAAGCGCGAGCAAACTATCTTCCCGGATATGGGGCGTCAAGTCCACCGACTCGTCCACCAGGGTCACCGCATCTTCCCCCTCCAACGCCAGCAAACAGGTCCAAGACTCCAGTCGAAGGGAGAATTCGAACGGCTCCAGGCATCGAACACATTGGCAATCGAGCACGGTTTCGACGCTTCCCTCCACAAACACTTCCTTCTCCATCAACTCCGCCCGGAGGTCATAGAATAGGGAATGCCGGGCCTCCATGCAGGGATCCTGGATCTCCCAATGCATCTCCTCCGGCGGCGCTTCACCCTGAATGTGAACATCCCCCTGATGCAGGGCCGCGACTGAAACAAGGATCGACATGGGTTTCAGATAGGATTGGCAGCCAGCCGTTTACGTAACGCCGCCAGGACAGGCGGCGGAACAAACTCCCCAACGTCCCCACCCAAGGAAGCGATCTCCTTGACCAGACGGGAGCTCAGAAACGTGTAACTCTCCCGGGGCATCATGAAGATCGTTTCGACGTGCTCATTGAGTTTTCGGTTCATGAGCGCCAGCTGAAATTCAAATTCGAAGTCGGAGACCGCCCTCAGACCACGAACCACGGCGTGAGCACCACGCTGGCCGACATAATCCACCAACAAGCCGGAGAAGGTATCCGCTTCCACATTGGGAAGGTGCGCCGCGGCCAAACGCACCATGTCCAATCGTTCCGCAAGGCTGAACAACGGACCTTTGGGTTGGTTCGCAGCCACCGCCACGATCACCCGATCAAACAATCGAGCGGCCCTCTGGATCACATCCAGATGACCGTTGGTGATGGGGTCAAAACTCCCCGGACAAATCGCGATCCGCATGACAATTCCCTCACGGGCAGGCGTGAAACCATATCCCCAAAAAACAAATCCCGGAGCCAGAGGCCCCGGGATCGGGTGAAAGGGACGTCCGGTTAAAAGTCGACCCCTGGACGAAACTTTATTCGCCGGCCGGCGCCGTATCCTTCGGCTGGGAATTCGAAACGAACGGAGCGGTCGGCAGAACGATGCGATCAAACACCGTGCGGTCGTCGAGCATCCGGCTTTGGAGCGGAGGAAGCGCAACGATTCCAGGAACCGAAGACGCAGAGCCACCCACATCGCCCAAGTCAGCGTCGGTCGAGGGGGTCACCACACCCGAAACCGGGGTGAACATTTCGTTGGCATTCACCACGCGGGTGATGGTCGATCCGTCGTCGCGATAAGCAACCACGACCACCGAACCTTCAGCAACCACTAGGCGACCATCGGCTTGGAAGTCATAACGCGTGCCGCGAATCGTCGCGACCGCCTTCGGCGCCTTCACCTCGTACTTGGAAGCGGCCGAGAGTTTGTGAACATTTCCGAGAACGCGGCCGGAACGGAGATCAATTTGCGTGTTGATCACGGTCTCGACCCCGGTGTCCTCGTACGTCAACGCGGCCAAGGCCACGGTTGAATTCGGCATGATGCGCAATTGCGAACCATTCCGACCCAGGTCCAGATCGGCCGCCGAGGAACTCGACGTGCGGATCCATGCGCCTTCGTGCAACGCCTCACCGCGGCGTAGGGCTTTCCACTCGTTGCCGTCGGTCGAGATCTCAGCAGATCCCTGAACGGCAAGAACTTTCGCGGTGCCCTTTTCCACCGCGGCCTGCGCGACCGAAGCCAGCGCGAACAAAACGGCTCCGACACCCAACCGCGCCATCGTCCCACTCACCGTGCGAAAAGATTTCATAGCTGTGCTCCTAGATGTGCAATTCGTGAACCGATGCGGTGCAATCTAAAAACCCACCTGCTTCTGTCAATCCGATTGTTTGTTCTTACTTGGATTTCAACTGGATACCCCAATCCCCTCAAAGGCCCCCTCACGGCCTTCCGCCTTCCCCCAAACGGAATCCAACCCCCAGAAACACCTGATATTGTCGACTCCGACCCGTTTCAGGCCCCAACGGGATCACGATTTCACCTCGTGATTCCCACGTCTGGAAATGTCGGGCGATCTTCTGCACCCTGGGTGCTCCTGGGTCGCGCTCGATGATCAAGGCGTCCCAACCCTCCCGATCGGCCGGCCTTCCCCAGATTCCGTATTGCGATTCCGGCCGTCCTGGTTCCTCCCAACAGTAGGTCCTCGGATGGTCCGGCAGGTAGAACGCCAGCGCGCTCGCCACATAACGGTCGCGCGGCGCCAGGAAAAAGGTCTGATTCGGGCGCGGCACCAAGCGCCTCAATTCCGCCACCTGCTCCGCCAGCGCCCGCCATCCGCGCACTCTCGCGGTCGGATCGGATTTCTGCCCCGCCCAACGACTTCCAGGAAAAAAGAAGGGAACGGCCATCAGCAACACGCCCAACACCGCTCCCAAGCCAACCCCGGCGCGCAGCCAGTTCCGCCATCGTTCGCCTCCCGCAAGGGCCCACACCCGTCCCGCTAAAAGCACAGCGGCAGCCGGGTAGAAAACCAGCGGCCAGTTCTGCTCGACCCGCTGGTGGAACGACAAGGCTCCATAGGCGGCCCACCCCGGCAGAAAAAACAGCACCAAGTACCGCTCGCGCGAAGCCAGGTGTCGCCAGCCACGCGCCGTCTGGATTCCAGCCAGCATCATCAACACCCAAAGAATCCCTCCTCCCAAGGCTGCCTGCCCACCCAGGAATTCGCCCACGAACTTGGCGCTCCGCCGCCACTGAAAGGGAATGGTCTGCAACTCGTCCGCGGTGTGCCGGAAGGTGATCCAATCGTGCTGCCAGTTCCAAATGAGAGGCGGCAGGAGGAACGCCAGGGACCCGACCACAACCGCCAGCATCATTCCCCAGCGAACCGACTCGCCCCGTCGCCGGTTCACAACGGCGAACACCAGCCAGACCAACGGAAAGACTAGCTGGATCTGCTTGGTCAGATACCCCAAGCCAAGGCTCAGGGTCAGCGCCGCCGGCCAGCCCCAATGCAGGTTGGTACCCGCCACCAAACAGCGCCAGGCCAGCCACAAACTGGCGCTCCAAAACAGGAAGAGCGGGGCATCGATGGTGAAGAATGAGTTCAACGCGGCGTTGGCCGGCACCGCCATCAGCACCACGGCGGACCAAAACCCAGCCCGCGCTCCGTACAGGTCGCGGCCCAGCAGAAACACAAACGCCAGACCCAGGCTCGAAAGCACTCCGGGAAACATTTTGATGCCCCACTCGGAATTCCCTCCCAGCCACCCCGCCAACCCCATCAGCCAGCCGATCATCGGAGGTTTGCTGAAGTAGCCGTAGTCCAGTCGACGCCCCCAATCCCAGTAGTAGGATTCGTCCGGGGCCAGATCGAGGGGGAAGAACGCCGCGTAACACAGCCGAATCCCGGTCACCACTCCCAGCAAGACCCAGAAATGACGGGTCCAGCGTTCGCCTCCCTCGAATCGGGAGGAATCTTCAGCGCGGGGCGCGGTCGTGCTCATGCATTAGACTGATGCGGAGCCCCTGCCGACGCCAAGTCCGCGGAACACCCCTCCTGACCCTCCGCTCATCCTGTTTTACGCAGTCCGTTCCTTTGACAAATCCGTCCGATCCCAGAGCCAACCCAACCCCCCAATCGCCACCGCCGATTCCGCCAACAGCACTGCCGCCACGGCAATCGCGGCCACGCCGAACCCGATCCAATGCCCCAGCCCCCAGGCCACCACCAGATGCACGACCACTCCGACGCCGGCCGCCGGGACCAACGCCACCAGCAAGCCCAGCATCTGCCCCACATAGACGATCATCCGCTGCCCCAGCACTTCGAAACCACCCCGCGCCTGCCCGGGAGCCACCAGCACCCAGGCTGGAAACAAAAGCGCCGCACCGTTCTGAAGACAGAGCCCCACCAAAGAAACCGAAGGTCCCAGCATCGACATCCCGAGGAACACCAACCCGCGTCGCCACACTCCCACCTCGCCCCAGTCGACGGGTGCCGGCAGGTACCCAACCGCCAGAAATCCCAACCCCCATTGAATCCCCGTCAACACCCACCAGGGCGCCATCAATTCCCCCAACACCACCTGCCAACCGCTCAGGGGTAGCGCCTTCAGCACTTCCCAGTTGGATCCACCTAGCTCCCGACGGAGGTCGATCCGTGCGCCCGAAGGCCCCACCACCACCGAAAACACCCAGAGCATCACGGCCACGGTTCCCACCGTCGCCGCCAGCGCCGTGCCCGAGAGCGCCACTGCCCCTCCGACGGCCACTAGAATCACCAACACCAACGCCACCAATCCCGTGCGCCCACGGAACCACTCGCCCGCAGCCGCCAGGTTCTTCCAGGTCAATCCCATCCACACCGGTCCTGTTGGCGCCAACCGCCAGATCAACGGCGCGCGCACTCGGCCGCCGGAAAACCTCGCTCCACCGCCGACTTCCGTCCGCGACGCCGACTTCACCGCGGCCCGGGCCGCATCCACCGAGGCTTCCTCAAAGGCCACAGTTGCCCGAATGACCCACAGGTAATGGGCCGCCAATATCACAACCACCGGCCCGAGCAGTCCCAGAAACTCCAGCGGGTTCCGGGTCATCGCCATCCGGACCACCCAACGCAAGGGCGTGAGAATCTGCTCGATGGGCGTGGTCCGCGACACTTCCACCCACCAGCCCAGGATGCCTTCGAGATCGCCCATATCCCCGGGCCAGGGCGGCGCCTCCCGCCAGCCCCAGGCCAAGGCTCCGGCGAAAACGCCTCCAAGCACCCCCGCGACCGCCAACCGCCGCTGCCAATGCGCCACGCCGCGATCGAGGAGCCAAGTCCGCACGAAGGAGGCCCCGAGGGAATGCAACTGAAGCAGGAGCAACCCCATCCACCAGCCAAGTACCGACATCCATGCCCCATCGGCCCGCAGGAGCCGCCCGGAGAACAGGCTCACCATCAGCGAGGTGAACAGGAGCCCCGCCTGCCAGCTGGCCAGCTTGAAATGCAACAGCCCGGTTCGGCTGACCGGCGCCGGGAACAGGAACTGAATCTCTGCCTCCGAGAAGTCCAGGGCCGCCCGCCTTGAAGGCAGAATCCAGAATCCCGCCAGCATCAGCAGCAACCCCCAGGCGCCCGCCACCTCCAGACCCGCCACCAGGTCCGGCGAGGCTTCCGGCATCGCGACATCACCGCGGGATCCGAAGCGGCCGCCGAGCATGTTCCGAAACAGGAAGGTCCAGAGGTAAAGAATCCCAACGATGCCCCCCACCAAATACTTCGGCTGTCTCAAACGCTTCAGCCTCGTCCAAACCCGGTTCTTCGCCGACCGCACCCACAGGTACGCCAGCGCACGGATCACGGACACGGCCCGCTCCCTTCGCCGGAGCCGGTCACGCGGAGGAAAATCTCCTCCAGGCTCGCCTCCGGTTGTTCCGAGCGAAAGCGCGCCAGGATGTCGGCCAGCGCCCCGAGCGTCACCAATTCGCCCCGACGGAGAATGAGGACGTGGGAACACACTTCCTCAAGCAGGTGGAGCAGGTGGGAACTGATGATCACCGCCGCGCCTTCGCGGGCCCGCCGCAGAATGGAATCCTTCATCCGCCGAATGCCCAAGGGATCCAGCCCGGTCAGCGGTTCATCGAAAATCAGCACGCGGGGTGCATGCAGGAATCCGCATGCGATCGAGAGCTTCTGGCACATGCCACGGGACAACTCACCGGGAAGGGCGTTTCGCTTTTCGTTCAGCTCCAGCTCGGTCAGCAGCTCCACCGCGCGCGCTTCGAATCCCTGCACCTGATGAATCCTCGCCGAGAACACGAGGTGTTCCCACACCGTCAGGTACTCAAACAGCCTGGGCTCGTCCGGCAGCCAGGCCAAGGTTCGCTTCGCCGCGACAGGGTCCTTCCCGAGGTCGTGGCCGCACAGCCGCACCGCTCCCTGGCTGGGCGGAATGATGCCACTCAGGCACCGCAGGGTGGTGGTCTTGCCGGCTCCATTCGGTCCCACCAACCCGAGGACCTCCCCCGGCCGAACGGTGAAGGACAAACCGTTCACCGCCAGGAATTGCCCATAGACCTTGGTGAGTCCTTCGACCTCGATCATGACGTGGGGGCGACCTTCACGGGCGACCGTCCCCGGCGTCAAGCCGCGCCCATTGCCCAAAGCCTCGCACCTCCATGCCTGTCCGCAGTAGCCTTGCCGCATGCGACCGGCCAACCCGTGGCGCCTCGAACCAACGTTGCGATTCCTCGCCACGTTGCTCTTCGCGTTTGCCGCGTCCGCGTTCGCCATCCACGGCCTTGCGCTCGCCTTCGGCACCGACCCCACCCACCCGCCGGCGTCCGTGCTCGCCGCCGGAACTGGTGTCTTCCATGCCGTCGGCATCCTGGCCCTGATTCCTTTTCTTCGCTCCCAGGGGCAAGGCTGGCGGGATGGTTTCGGACTCGGCACCTCCCCGTGGCATCGAACCCTGCTCTTCGCGGTTGGATGCACGCTGCCAGCGCTCGCCGCCGCGTGGGGTGTGCATCACGTCAGTTCGCTCCTGCTCGAAGCGCTGGGACAATCGCCCGACAGCCAGGCCGCCGTGAACGCGGTCCGCGGCGCCTCCCGCCCGTGGGAACGCGGTGTCCTGCTCGTTTTCGCGGCGGGTACGGCACCGATCTTCGAGGAACTGATCTTTCGCGGTGTCTTCTGGCCGGCGCTCCGGGACCGGGGCTTCCGCGTGGTCGGCTGCCTTCTGGTGTCCTTCCTCTTCGCCCTCATCCATGCCAACCTGGCCGCCTTCCTCTCGCTGGCACTCCTGGGAGTCTTCTGGACGTGGCTGTACGAAAAAACCGGCGACATCTCCGCCCCCATCCTCAGCCATGCCCTGTTCAACGCCACCAACTTCCTCTGGATCCTCGCCCTGCCCGCCGGTCCCCCCAGCCCGCCTTAAATGAAAGAGTTCGATCTCATCGCCCGCCTCACCCGGAACCTCCCGACCCACCCCGGCGTCATCGCCGGACCTGGCGACGACTGCGCCCTGCTGGACCTCGGGCTCCCCCTTCACTGGGTGGTCCTCAAGACCGACGCCGTCGTCGAAGGCATCCATTTCACCACGGAAACCCCGCCCGCCCAGGTCGGTCACAAGGCAATGGCCCGCGTGCTCAGCGACTTCGCCGCCGCCGCCGCCACCCCAACCGCCGCCCTGGTCACGCTCGCGCTCCCGCCTGCTTACGACCCCGAACGCATCGACACGCTTTACCAGGGGCTTTGCGAAACCGCGCGCCGCTGGAATGTGGCCATCGTCGGAGGCGAAACCACCACCAATCCCGACCGCGTGCTGATCTCCATCAGTGCGCTCGGAACGGTCGAAAAAGCCCGATCCGTCCGCCGCTCCGGGGCCCAACCCGGCGACGCCCTGTTCGTTTCCGGTGAATTGGGCGGCTCCATCGCCGGTCATCACCTCGACTTCCAACCCCGCCTGGAGGAAGCGCGCTGGCTCACCGAACAATTTTCCGTCCACGCCATGATCGACCTCAGCGACGGTCTCGCCGGCGATCTGCGGCATCTGACTTCCGCCAGCGGTGTGGGTGCCGAGCTTTTCGAAACCAGCCTGCCCATCCGGCGCGAGGCCAAACTCCGTGCCCGCTCCGGGGAAAGCCCCAAATCGGCCGTGCTCGCCGCACTGACCGACGGCGAGGACTTCGAACTGCTCTTCGCCGTCAGCAAGAAGGATGCGGTGCCCGTGCTCGACGGATGGCGGGCCCGCTTTCCCGAGGTCCGACTCACCTGCATCGGACGGATCCTGCCCGAACCCAGCATCCGGCTCCGGGACCGCCAGGGGCCCAAACCCATGCCCACTCATGGATACGTTCATTTCGCATAGCGCACAGGAAACCGTGGAACTCGGTGAGCGGCTCGGGCTCGCCGCGCAACGCGGCTGGGTCTTTGCGTTGTCCGGCGATCTCGGAGCCGGCAAAACCCAGCTCGTCAAAGGCATCGCCCGCGGACTCGGCATTCCCGGCCGCATCCAGTCACCGACCTACGCCCTGATCCAGGAACACCTCCAAGGTCGCCTGCCGCTGTACCATCTCGATTTGTACCGCCTTCGCGACACGCAGGACATCCTGGGCGCCGGCCTGGAGCCTTACTTCGCGCCCAGCGACGGGGTTTCGGTGATCGAATGGTTTGAACGCTGGGACGGTCCTCCACCCGCCTTGTTCTGCCCTGTTGGTCTCCAACACGAGGGCGGAGATCTTCGCCGGATTCAATATGATCTGCCTCGCCCTTGAATGTTCCACCTCGCGCCGCTCCGTCGCCGTGGCGCGGGACGGCCAACTCCTGGCGGAAGCCATCCACAGCTCCGGGCGCGATACTCCACTCTTCGGTCGGATCGCGGACGTGCTGACCCGCGCCAGCCTCGCTCCCAACGACCTGGAGTGCATCGTCGTGGGCCTGGGTCCCGGTTCCTACACCGGCATCCGCATCGCCATCGCCGCCGCCCAAGGCTGGGAGTTCGCCCAGGGCATTCGCCTCCTGGGCATCCCCTCGGTCGAAGCCACCGCCCACCGTGCCCGCCGCCTGGGACACCTCGGCCGAACGGCGGTGGTCACCGACGCGCACCGCGGCGAATGTTACGTCGCTGAATACGACCTCGGTCCCGAACCTTGCCGCGAATCCCTGGTTTCGCCCCTGCGCATCGCCAGCAAATCCGTGGTCGAATCCCTCCGCTCCGCCGGCGCCCGCATCGTCGGTCCCGACCTGGTACCCTTGGGCATCGACGCCCTGGAGATCTTCCCCGACGCCTCGGCGCTCGCCGAATTGGCGAAGGACCGAACCGACTTCATCGCGGCGGAACAGCTCGAACCGGTCTACCTCCGCTCGACAACCTTCGTGAAGTCTCCGCCGCCGCGCACGCTTCCCGCCGCTTGATCTTCCCGCGGTTCACCGAGCGCCTGCCGGCGTCGCCGCCGCGGCCACCTTGACCAAACCCTTCAGCAGCGCGTCGAAATAGTCGGGCAATTGGGGCCCAAAGAAGGCCATCACCTGCGTTTCGTAGGTGTTCATCCCGTAATACTTCGACGGCACCACGTAGCCCACGTAGTCACCGTTGAAGCTGGTCACCGTCGTGGTCACACCCAGGCCCTGCGTCGCCTCCGACAAGGCCATCGACATTTCCCCGCTGTAGTCGCAGGGCGTCGACAGCCAAACCGCATCACCCAGCCTGAGGTACTGAATCCAGGTCGTTGGCTGGACCGGCAACAAGCGTCTCGCCACCCATTCCCGCAACCGCCAACCCTGCGTGACCCGCGGCTGCAACGGCGGCAGTTCGACCGCCAATGTTCGAAAATCCCAGACCAGACGGTTGGTCAGAACCATCGCGTCCACCACCTTCAGCGTCGACGCCGCCAGGCTTCCGCCCATCGCCAGCACTCCCGGCATGCCTCCTTCTGGCGGCTTCGGCGCGTGGCTCCCGACCGCTGCGGACAGGAACACCGCCATGCCACCCGTGCCCTGCTCCACCGCCCGTTGCCAGGCTCCCGGATAGTCGCCGCTGAACTCCATCACGCGCCCCGACAACACCGTTGAATGAGCCGCATACGCGCCGATCACCGCCCGGTCGCCATCAGCTTGGCGCACCGCGAGCAGGCTGAACCGGGGATCGATGCGCCCCTGGTCACCCACCAACCGGTTCCGGGTCAACTCGGGTGCCTCGAACCCTCCGCTGCCCGCAGCCGCCGGACTCAGATCCGCAAGGGCCGCGCCGATGGCTTTCACCATCTGTCCTGCCATCCAGATCCGTGTTCCCGGAACAAATCCGCCCGCAAAGGCTTCCGCCACCATGCCTTCCCCCCAGCCACCGATGCCGCAATGGGTGTGCGTTGCCCCCAGGTAAACCCGTTCGCGCGACAGGCCCGTCGTTCGTTCGACCTCCTGCAAAACCCGCTCCGCCACTTCGCGGGGAATGATCAGCGCATCGGCAGACATCACCACTCCGGTCCGCCCACCCACCTCCCAGGCCACCGCCTTCACCCACAGGTCGTCCAGCACACCCGTCGCCGGGCGCCCCGCCCGGTTGCCGTAACCGGCCAGCGGCACAGCCCGAAAGTGTCCCCGCTCCGGATCGTCCTGAACCGCACCCAGAGTGGGCGTCAGCAGCACCTTGCCAAACCCCGCCCGAAGTTCCCCTTGCTGCGCTTCACCGTTCCTGGCCGCCAAAATCTCCAGGCGCTCCAGCGTTCGAACCGCATACGTCGTTTCGCCAAATGGTTCCCGATGCACCGGCGCCACGGTCACCACCAGGGCCAGGACCAGCAATCCCACCCCGGCCAAACCCAGCTTCCCCACAATTCGCCATGCCTTCCGCATGTCCCGATCCAAACCGTCGGCGCCTTCCCACGCAACAGGGCGTCTCCTCCAATCCATCGGGCCTCCACAACCCGGGCTCGCCTCCCGCCCATCTTTCCGGCAACTATCACCCAACCCCAGCGATCTCATGAAGCCCAGCTTGCTTGTTGCCCCCTTATTCCTCCTCGCCGCCGGCCTCGTTCCGACCGTCCAAGCCGCCTCTTCGGTGTTCGACTGGGCCCAGCACGACTGGACACGTCCGCGCCCCGCCGTCGTCCAACCCGCCACCCCGAGCACCCAGGACCGCCCCGGCAAACCGCCTTCCGACGCCGTCGTCCTCTTCGATGGCGCCTCCCTAGCCCCGTGGGTCAGCCTGAACGGTTCCGCTCCGAAATGGATCGTGAAGGACGGCGCCCTCGAATGCGTGAAGGGCAGCGGGTACATCCGCACACTCCAGGCCTTCGGCGACTGCCAGCTCCACGTCGAATGGGCCGCCCCCACGCCGCCGGAAGGCACCAGCCAGGGCCGCGGGAACAGCGGCGTGTTCCTCATGGGCATGTACGAAGTGCAGGTTTTGGATTCCCACGAAAACGTCACCTACGCCGACGGCCAGGCCGCCGCCGCTTATGGACAGCATCCACCGCTCGTGAACGCTTCCCTGCCGCCCGGCCAGTGGCAGACCTACGACATTCTCTTCACCCGCCCGCGCTTCAATGACCGCGGCGAAGTCACTTCCCCCGCGCGCCTCACCGTCCTCCACAACGGCGTGCTCGCGCAGCACAACGTCGAACTGGTCGGCCCCACCGGCTGGCTCAAGCGCGATCCGTACCGGGCTCACCCCGACAAACTCCCCATTTCTCTCCAGGACCACGGCAATCCCGTCCGCTACCGCAATCTCTGGGTCCGTGAACTGGGCGCCGACGGCAAGCGTCCCGAGTTCGTCTACGACAACGCCACGCTCAACAAACTCATCGGCTCCTATCGGGTCGACGACGGCCTCACCATCACCATCTCCCGCCCCGAACAACTGCTCGTCGCCAACGTCGCCTACCCCGGCCGCAGCATGCCGTTCACCCTCCACGCCCAATCCCCCACCGTGTTCTACGCCCGGACCTTCGACGGCTTGTTCACTTTCCGCACCAACGCCGAGGGCGCCGTCGAATCCCTCGTCTTCCGTATTGGTGGCGAGGATCGTCCCGCCCGAAAGAATCCCTGAGCTTCCATCGCCCGGTCCTTCATTCCATCCCCATCGCCATGAACACGTCCTCTCTTCGCCAACGGGCGTTTACGCTGATCGAATTGCTCGTCGTCATCGCGATCATCGCCATCCTGGCCAGCATGCTCCTCCCCGCCCTGGCTAAGTCCAAAACCAAGGCCCAGGGCATCAAGTGCCTCAACAACGAGCGACAACTCGCCCTGGCCTGGATCATGTACGCCGATGACCACGAGGATAAGCTTCCTCCCAACGTCGACGGCACCGCGCGCGGCGGCTGGGTGGGCGGCTGGATCCACACGACCGCCGGCCCGGTCAACCTCTCCGACTGCACCAACGTCAACCTGCTCAAACCACCGCACGGACTGCTCTACCCCTACAACCCGGCCGTCGACATCTACAAATGCCCCGCCGACCAGTTCATGGTCCGCATCAACGGACGCAAACACCCGCGCACCCGAAGCATCTCGATGAATGGCTGCATGAACGGGAATTCCTGGCACACCGCCGAAATCGACCGGCAGTGGTGGACCTACCGCAAAACCACCGAGATCAGCCGGCCTTCCACCCAGTTCATCTTCAACGATGAACGCGAGGACAGCATCGATGACGGCTATTTCCTGGTGTTCGTCAACCGCCAGATCGACTGGGGCAACATGCCGGCGATCTACCACAACGGGGCCAGCGGCCTCTCCTTCGCCGACGGCCACGCCGAGATCAAACGCTGGCTGGACCCGGACACCCTCAAGCCCGGCAGCGCCGGCACCCGCAAAGGACCTCGGGACGTCCCCTGGATCAACCAGCGCGGCTCCATGTCCAAGACCAACTCCCTCTGACCCGCCGTCAAGCCGCCCGACGGCCTTCGAACCGGGTCGGCGACTGGCTCAGCGTCAGTAAGGCCTGTTCCGTCCCGGAACCCCGCACCTCGCTGCCGTTCCATTCGCGCGTGCTGCGCACCGTCTCGCGCATCCGGGCAAACCACCACCGCGCCACCGCATAACGTCGCGCCCGCACCACCCGCCTCGGACGCCCCCCAGCCGACGCGCGCAACCCCAGTTCCAGCTGTCCCTCCTCCGCCGCGATCCCCGCTGCCGTAGCGGCGGGCGTCTCGCCTGCCGTCGAGGGGGGCGTCTCTCCCCCCGGATTCCCGGACTCAAGGTTGATGAGCCGGTCACTGGTGAACAGGTGTCTTCCCACCACCACCGGGTTCGCGGTTTCAGTGTCGTTCGCCCGGACCACGGTGGTGGTTCCGAGTTCGTCCGCCAGCACTTCCATTGCGTTCGTGTTCAGCTTCATGACGCCCCCACGATGCCGGGCGAGGGTGGACATCCGCGGTCCCACCCCAAAAAAACCTCGGGCCCCTTGGGGCTCGCGCCGTTCCCTCCCCGGAGTCATGCTCATCCCCATGATCGTCAGCGCTGCCGAACTGGAAGCCCTTGTCGCGGTGCGCCACAGCTCGCCTCACGAACTGCTGGGCATGCACAAACTCGGCGACCGCAAGGGCCTCGTCGTCCGCGCCTACCTCCCGGGTGCCCAAAAGGTCGACGCCGTGCCCGTGCACGAATCCAAGAAGCCCACCGTCCACCTCCAGCCCATCGGCGACACCGGCCTTTTTGAAGGTTCCACCGACCGCACCAGCGACGTCTTCGCCTACGATCTCGTCATCACCTGGTCCGGCGGCTCCCAGACCCGCACCCGCGATCCCTACTCCTTCCTTCCCAGCGTTGGCGAAACGGACCTCTTTCTGTTCGCCCAGGGCAATGAACGCCGGATCTTCGACAAACTTGGCGCCCATCTGCGCAGCCCCGACGGCGTCGCCGGCACCAGCTTCGCGGTGTGGGCGCCCAGCGCCCAACGCGTCAGTGTGGTCGGCGATTTCAACGGCTGGGATGGCCGCCGTCATCTCATGCGCCGGCTGGGATCCTCCGGGGTCTGGGAAGTGTTCATCCCCGGCGTGGGCGAAGGGGCCCTGTACAAATTCGAAATCCGCGACGCCAACGGCCACGTCATTCTCAAGACCGATCCGTACGGGGCATTCTTTGAGCCCGCCCCCAAGAACGCCTCGATCGTCTGGAACACGCGCAAATTCACCTGGGCCGACGGGCCCTGGCTCGAAGCCCGCCGCCACGCCAATCCCTTGACGACGCCCATGTCCGTCTACGAGGTGCATCTCGGCTCGTGGCGGAAGAAGTCCATCGCCGAGTCCTTCAGCTACCGCGAACTCGCCGGCCCACTGATCGATTACGTCCAGAAAATCGGCTTCACCCACGTCGAGTTCCTGCCCGTCAGTGAACACGCCTTTTTCCCGAGCTGGGGCTATCAGGTCACCGGCTTCTACTCGCCGACCTGCCGCTACGGCACGCCCGGCGACTTCCAATACCTGGTCAATGCCCTGCACGAAGCCGGCATCGGCGTCATCATCGACTGGGTTCCCGCCCATTTCCCGCGCGACGAGTGGGCCCTGGCCCGCTTCGACGGCACGTGCCTCTACGAGCACGAGGATCCCCGGCGCGGCGCCCACATGGATTGGGGCACGCTGATCTTCAACTACGGGCGTCACGAGGTGCGGAATTTCCTCACCGCCAACGCGCTCTTCTGGTGCGAGCGATTCCACATCGACGGCCTCCGCGTCGATGCCGTGGCCTCCATGCTCTACCTGGACTACTCCAAGAAGGCCGGGGAATGGCTGCCCAACAAGCACGGGGGCAAGGAAAACCTGGAAGCCATCGAGTTCCTCCGCGAATTCAATCACCTCGTGCACACCGAGCACCCCGGCGTGTCCACCATCGCCGAGGAATCCACCTCCTGGGGCATGGTGTCACGACCACCCTACCTCGGCGGCCTCGGGTTCTCCCTGAAGTGGAACATGGGCTGGATGCACGACACCCTCGGCTTCTTCAAACGCGAACCCATCCACCGCCAGTTCCATCACAACGAACTCACGTTCGCCATGCTCTACCATGCGAGCGAGAATTTCGTCCTCCCCCTCTCCCACGACGAAGTCGTTCACGGCAAGGGCACCCTCCTCAGCCGCATGCCCGGCGATGAGTGGCAGCGCTTCGCCAACCTCCGCTGCCTGCTCGCCTATCAGTGGTTCTTCCCCGGCAAGAAGCTTCTCTTCATGGGCGGTGAAATCGGCCAGAGCCGGGAATGGAACCACAACGCCGAACTCGACTGGAACCTCCTCCACCAGGGGCCCTACCACGCCGGCATCCAACGCCTCGTCGAGGACCTCAACGCCCTCTACCGCGAACATCCCTCCCTCTGGGAAGCCGACTACGAACCCGGTGGCTTCCGCTGGGTCGATTGTTCCGATCACCGTCAAAGCGTGCTCAGCTTCATCCGCTCCCGCGCCGACGGCTCCGACCCGATCCTCGTCATTCTCAATCTGACCCCCGTCCTCCGCACCGGATACCGCGTCGGCCTGCCCGTCGCCGGTCGCTGGGAGGAAATCTGCAACACCGACGCCGAGTTCTACAGCGGCTCCAATCAGGGCAACCTCGGCGGCGTCGCAGCCGAATCCATGCCCCAGCATGGCCTCCCCTACTCCGCCGGCTTCACCCTGCCCCCACTTTCCCTGGTCGCCTTCGAAAGCCCCGTCGAGATGCCGGAGGATTGACCGGCTCTCCAAGCTCCGTGCCTCCGTAGCGGCGGGCGTCCCGCCTGCCGTAGAGGGGGGCGTCTCGCCCCCCGGATTCCCCGGTTCTTGGTCGGTGAGCATGGCGCCCGCGCCACACTCCATGAACCTCCCCTCCCTTCGTCATCGTACTCCTACGCCTCATCGTAATCCCCCCACCTCCCCCGGTTCATGACCCGTGGGCAGTTCGATTTTGAACAGGGAGGCTTCCCCCAAACCCTTGCCCGCCCTCGCCGGCCCCAGGTAGGCTCGCCCTTTCGCTCACCCGCGAACTCCGATGGCTTACCTCAACGACAACTACCTGAAGCTCAAGGCCGGTTACCTCTTCCCCGAGATCGGCCGCCGCGTCCGCGTCTTCTGCGAACAGAATCCCGAACCCGCCAAGCGCCTCATCCGCTGCGGCATCGGCGATGTCACCGAACCCCTGCCCCCCGCCGTCACCGCCGCCCTCCACAAGGCCGTCGATGAAATGGGCGTCCGCGATTCCTTCAAAGGCTACGGCCCCGAGCAGGGCTACGAATGGCTCCGCGCCGCCATTGCCCAAAACGACTTCCGCGCCCACGGCCTCGACGTCGCCGATGACGAAATCTTCGTCAGCGATGGCTCCAAGTGCGATTGCGGCAACATTCTCGACATCCTCGGCCACCAGAACCGCCTGGCCATCAGCGATCCGGTCTACCCGGTCTACGTCGACACCAACGTCATGGCCGGCCACACCGGCGACGCCAATGACGCCGGAGCCTACGCCGGACTGATCTATCTGCCCTGCACGCCGCAGAATGGATTCATCCCCGAGCCGCCGGCCGAGCACGCGGACGTCATCTACCTGTGCTCGCCGAACAACCCGACGGGAGCCTCGGCCAACCGCGCGCAGCTGGAAGCCTGGGTGAAGTACGCCCTCGCCCATCAATCGGTGATCCTCTACGACGCCGCCTACGAGGCCTACATTTCCGAACCCGGCGTTCCGCACTCGATCTACGAAATCCCGGGCGCCCGCGACTGCGCCATTGAGTTCCGGAGTTTCTCCAAGAACGGCGGGTTCACCGGCACCCGCTGCGCCTTCACGGTCGTGCCGAAGACGCTGCTCGCCAGCACCAGCACGGGTGAACGCAAACCCCTGCATCCCCTCTGGCTCCGCCGGACCACCACCAAGTTCAACGGCGTCTCCTACATCGTCCAGCGCGCCGCCGAAGCTCTCTACTCCCTCGACGGCAAAGCGCAGACCCGCGCCTTGATCGAGCATTACATGGGCAATGCCCGTGTCCTCACCGCCGGCGCCCGCGCCGCCGGCCTCACCGTCTTCGGCGGCGTCAACGCCCCCTACATCTGGGTCCAGTGCCCCAAGGGCCTCACCAGCTGGCAGGCCTTTGACAAGATCCTGGGCGAAGCCAACGTCGTCATCACCCCGGGCAGCGGCTTCGGCTCCAAGGGAGAAGGCTACTTCCGCGTCAGCTCCTTCAACAGCCGCGCCAACGCCGAAGAAGTCGCCCGCCGCTTCCAGGCCTTGAAGTGGTGACGCATAGCCCTGGCCCATTGATCAAGCCCGACGCCGTCGTTGCCTGGTTCGCCAGCGCCGGAACCAGACAACAGCGGCCGCACAGCGCACCCATGGCAGGTGCAACGGAGACCCACTGAGGTCTCCTTCTCCGGGCTAGCCCGGATAGTTCATACACCTTCGTCGCGAGACGCAGCGAGAGCCCGCGTGGCTAGGCGGCCGAAACTCTTCCGACCCGGGCTGTATGCGAACATACTGCCCGGTGAGGAAAGCGATGCCAACAACGCCAGTCGGGCTCGCAGCCAGTCGCAGCAGAAGGGGTATGAAATATCCGGGCTAGGTCCAGCCGTAGCGGACCAGATGGAGGAAGACCGGGGCGGCGAAGCAGATGGAATCGATGCGATCCATGACGCCGCCGTGGCCTTCGATCAACGTGCCGTAATCCTTCACCCCGCGGTCCCGTTTGATGGCTGACATCACGAGCCCGCCGGCAAATCCCGCGAGGCAGATGGCGAGGCTGACCCAAGCCGATTGCCACGGGTCGAACGGCGTGGCCCACCAAAGCCCAGCACCAACAGCGGAGGCTGTGACGATCCCGCCCACGAACCCCTCCCAGGTTTTGTTGGGACTGACATTCGGCGCAATTTTGCGCCGCCCCAGCAACTTGCCCCACACGTACTGGAAGACGTCGCTGAGCTGGACGACCAGAATCAGGTACAGCAACAACGACATCGAATCGCCGCGGAACCCCGGAATACGAAGGGCGAGCAACATGGGCGCGTGGCTGACGCAGTACACGCAGACCATCAGCGCCCACTGGATTCGCGCCGTGCGTCCGAGGAATTCTCCACAGTCACCCGCCATGGCGCTGCGGATCGGCACGAAGAGAAAGGCCCAAACCGGAATCAACACGGCGAACAGACCGTACCACTCCTTCCAGACGACCCAGTATTGAGCCGGGGTGATGACGAAGAAGACCCAGAACAGCGTCCGATGATCTCCACGCCGGGTCGGCGTCAACGTGATGAATTCCCGCAGCGCCAGAAAGGACAGCAGGCCGAAGAGGACGACGGTCCCTGTGCGCCCCAAGGCCAACGCCCCCGCGAACACCCCCACCATCACCCACCATGCGTTCGTTCGGGCGTTGAAGTTGCGGAGGGTAGCTTGGGCGCGCTCGTCGCGGGCGCGTCGAGCCAGCACGGCACCGACACAGGAGGCCACCACCAACAAGGCCAACACGCCACCCAGCAGACGTACCAAGACGGGATCCAAAGGATGGTTCACAGGGAATCGGGCAATAAGTTCACCGAGCCTCCAATGCCATGACGGCGCGGCGCGCGCGTTCAAGGAAGGCCGGTTTCGCCTCGCCGGGTTCGACCCGGATGGGTGCCCCGAACGTCACTCCGCCAAGCACCGGAACCGGCAGAATCTCCCCCTTGGGCAGAATGCGATTCATGTTCTCGATGTGGCATGGCACGAGTTCCACGTCGGGCCGTCGCGTGCCAAGATGGTGCAGGCCGCTCTTGAACGGCGCGGGTTCGTCTCCCGAGAACCGGCCGCCCTCGGGAAAGAGGATGAGCGAGTGCCGATCCCCCATCGCCTCCAGCATGTCGATCAACGGGTTGTCGTGGACAGTGGGCTTCTTTCGTTCGATCAGCACGGCGCGAAACACTTCCCGGGCCAGCCAGGGTCGCAGCCAGCCGGAGCTCCAGTAATCGCGTGCCGCCACGGGACGCGTGACCGCGCGAACCGCGGCGGGAAGCACGGACCACAGGACGAGGGCGTCGAGGTTGGAGGAATGATTGGCAAAGTAGATGCGCTGCCGGGGGTCGGGTTCGCACCCCAGCCACCGCGCGCGCGCGCCGGTCACCAGGCGCCCCAGAAATGCCACAGCATCGCCTCTCATCTCATCGCGCCTCCAACTCGCGGATGATGCCGGCGGTGCGCCTCGCGACGGTGATCCCAGCCCCGATGACCACCAACCCCAAGGCCCACTGGAGGATGGGCAACTCGACACGGAGGGCCGCAGCCACCGCGGCGGCGACCGCCGCGACGGTCAAGGTCGCCATGCGATGTTGTTTGGCCATGGGTCCCTCGAAATGGGAGCGGGCGCCCGTCGCGGACCCCAAGGCCCGGACGTACGCGGTCAGGACGGCGAGCAGTGCCGCTGCCCAGCCGAGGGCAGGCCCGTGCGGACCCGAACCCGCGGCGTAGCCGGCACCCAGCAGCACCGCCCAGTCGGCGAAGCGGTCGGGCAATTCGTTGAAAATCTCGCCCGACTTCGAGCGACGTCCGCCTTCGATGGCGACCATGCCGTCGAAGAGATTGCAGAGCAGCCGGAGTTGGATGCCGGCGGCGGCACCAACGAACCATGCGGCACGACGCCAGCCCTCGGTCGATTCCGTCGCGGCGAATGCGAGTCCGCCGAGACCGGCGAACCCGATGCTGGCCACGGAAATGGCATTGGGCGTCGCCCCGGCCCGCGCGAGCGCACGGGCGCAGGCAGCGGCCCAACGCGTCTCACGCGCGGCAATGGGGCGGCGGTTCAGATCGGCGCGACCTGTCGACATCGCGCGGCATCGTGGAGTGCTTCCCCAAACGCGGCAAGCCACCCCCCAGGCAGCCCCTGCCGCCAGCGCAAAACATGACGGCGAGCCAGGCCATCGTCGTCACTCGGGCAGGGGACCCATCCAAGGCTCCGGTCTCACGAGCAATGACGTGACGGCATACCGGCGCTCTTGGTCATACGAAGTGAGGAAAAGGCAGATCCAAGGTTCCATGAAACCCGCCTGGCGACGGACCCGAAGCGCCGACGGGTTGCCTTCCGATGGCACCATCTCCACGGTCAGCGGCCTTTCGATCTCGGGAAGGATGTCCTCGAATTCTTTCCACTCCTTGGCAGACCAAGATCCGGGCTCCTGCCCCGGTCGCAGGCAGACGCTCTGAACGAGCAGTTCGGCAGCGCGCGGCGGGAGCTTTCCAAGGGGCACTGAAACCAGGTCCACGTCGCCGTCGAATCGAGTCTCAGGGAAATCGAGGGAATCGCCCTTCGGCCAGTAGACCTCAAGCTGCACGCCGGGCAGCACCCCCTGGGGTGGGAGAGGCCTGGCCAGGGGCGGTTCGGCACCCGCTGGGAACGGGTTGTACCCGTGTTCACGCCACACCACGGGGGAGTTCGTATGTTGCAGCACGACCGTCTGCCCTCCGGGCCACACTTGCGGTCGGGTCTGGCGCCAGCCATCCCAATGATGCTTTTGCAGCGCGTCAAAAAGCCGCAGCTCCGGCACGTTCACCGGAGTGAACTCCAGGTCCACGTTCGTCAGGGTAGGCCACAGGGGAAGCGATCCGCGCAACGGATGTGGCCCCAGCCCGGAAGGGCGCACGAACCCACGCAGTTCCGCCGTCTCACACCTCAACCCGAATCCAGCATCCAACGCCGGCGCATCCTCGAACCAGCGCTCGAACTCAAGAGTCTGTGTCCTGGCTCCCACCACTTTCACGCCGGCCAACTGATAGGCGTGGTAGCCGTCGGCTGGATCTCGCAGGGGCACTACGAAACTCATGTCCGCATCGGTCGCGGTGAGATGCTGCCGGAAGTGATGAAACTCCTCGCGCTGCGTCCGGAGGAAATCCCCCGACGCACCCCCGATCCAGCCGCCGAACAGTCCGAGGTGACGGGTCTTCTTCACATCCCACCCCCGCCGCGGCCGATACTCGGCCTCGACAGCAAACAACTCCCCCTTCCTGGCTGCGGCTCGAAGCTTGAAATGAATCTCACCCGGGCCAATGGACCGGCGAATCGGATGCAGGCTGGGATCCGCGGCGGACATGGGAAGAGCGCAACAGGAAGTGAAGAATCCGAGCACCAGGCTTTTGAGGGTTCGGGAGTCGAGTCTCACAAGTTATCCATCCGCTTCACGATCGGCCGAATCCAACGCATCGGGACACACCCATCTCGGGCGCAGGTAGCGGCCCAACGCGTACCACGCGCGGAAATCGGGCGGCGGTTCAGATCGGTGCGACCTGCGGACATCGCGCGTCATCGTGACGTGCGTCCCGGAGAGGGGCAAGCCGCCCCCCCAAGGCAGCCATGGATCTCCCCGACGAACCGCGGCTCTGGTGATTCCGTATTTGGGTCTAGACGCGCTGATCGCCAGCAAAGAGACCTACCGCGAACAGGATGTCGCCGATCGCCTCCGGTTGCTCGAACTGAAGCGCCGGGGATACTGACTCAGGCAAGGCTTCTCCCGCGGACCCGGTCCGCAATCCGCACTTCCTTTTGCCGTTAGCCAACCTAACGTGCCACGCATGACCCCCGATTCACGCGCCCCCCTCGGATGCGACTGTACCGTTCCCCAGGCACTCGCATCGCAGGTCTCCCGACGCCGCTTCCTTGCCGCCGCAGCCACCGGTCTTGCCGCCACCGCCATGCGTCCGCTTTGGACGCCTCAGGCCACCGCCGCCCCCACACCCGCCGACGCTTCGGAAACGCTGGTGACCCAGTTGTACAAGTCGATGAGCGACACCCAGCGCGCCGCCGTCTGTTTCGACTTCGACCACCCGCTCCGGGACAAGGTCGACAACAACTGGATGATCACCAAGAAGTCGCTGCGTGACGTCCTCAGTCCGGATCAGCAGGACCTGGTCCGCCAGATCTATCGCGGACTGCACCGTCCCGAGTTCGCCGAGCGCGCCATGCAGCAGGCGATCCATGACTCCGAAAACAAGGGCTTCGAAGGCGGCACTTCGATTGCGCTCTTCGGCCAGCCGGGCACCGGCAAGTTTGAATTCGTCCTCACCGGACGCCACATCACCCGCCGTTGCGATGGCGATTCGGTGCAAGGGGTCGCGTTCGGCGGACCGATCTTCTACGGCCATCAGGCTGGCGATAAGGATCGGGAACCCGCCGATCACCCGGGAAACGTCTTCTGGTACCAGTCCCAGCGCGCCAACCAGGTGTTCCAGGCCCTGGATGGCAAACAGCGCCAACTCGCGCTCATCGACGCCTCCGGCCGTCCGGAAATGGCCAGCGACACCGTCAAGCTCACCGGCAAGAAGGCCGGGCTCCAGGGCATCCCGGTCTCCGAATTGTCCCAGGATCAGCGCGCCCTGGTGCGGCAGGTGATGGACGACCTGCTGGCGCCCTTCCGCAAACCCGACGCCGACGAAGCCATGAAGCTCGTGGACGCCGGCGGCCTGGAGAACCTGCACCTGGCCTATTTCAAGCAACAGGATCTGGGCAACGACGGCGTCTGGGATGTCTGGCAACTCGAAGGACCCGACATGTTCTGGTACTTCCGCGGCTATCCCCACGTCCACTGCTGGGCCCATATCCGCCAACCATCGGCTTGACGATCCGCGGGTGTTTTTCGACTGTATTCACCATCGTATGACGAAGGTGCTTACCGTTCGGATGCCGCCCGCGCTGATCACTCGCGCCGACGCCAAGGCCGCCCGCCTCGGCATGGACCGCACCCAGTACGTGCGGCATTTGATTCAGCAGGATCTCTCTCTGGACGATCTGAAGTCGCCCGGATTCAAATCCGAAGATCTCGCAGGAGCGTTTGAGCTGGGTGGACAACCCGCCACCAACGATCGGGTTCGGAGCCAATGGCGGAAGCGGCTCGCCACCCGGCATGAAACGAATCGCTGACTCCGGGCTGATCGTCGCTCTCCTGGCCCGGGATGACCCCTTCCATGCTTGGGCCCTCGACTGCTTCCGACGACACGCCCCTTTCCACACGTGTGATCTGGTCTTGGGCGAAGCGGCGAGCTTCTTCCCAACGCCCCTGCCCATCCTGCAGCTGCTAACCCGCGGCGACCTCATTCTGGACCCTGACTTCTGCTTCGCACGGGAGTTGGATCCACTTCTGAACCTCGTCACCCGATACGCCAGCCTACCCATGGATCTCGCCGACGCGTGTCTCGTCCGCATGTCTGAGCAAACGGCCCGATGCCGGATATGGACGATCAACCGGCGCGATTTTTCAGCCTATCGCCGACACGGGCGCCAAACCATTCCCTGCGAGTTCCCACCCGTCTGATTCTTCTCTGTCTTTCCCCGTGACCCCGCGGGGATTTGGGGCACTCTTTCGCCCCGTGACTCCGGACCAAGCGCGCCAATTGCTCGAAGCTGTCCGCGACGGAACCCACTCCGTCGCCGATGCCTTCCGCGCCTTCACCGCGGCTCCCGTCGAGAACCTGCCCTTCGCCTCCGTCGATCTGCATCGCACCCTGCGCAAAGGGTTTCCCGAAGTCATCTACGGCGCCGGCAAAACGCCCGCCCAAACCGTCGCCATCGCCCGCAAGATCCTCGCCGTGGACGGCCAACTGCTCGTCACCCGCATCACGCCAGCCCACGCCACCGCCCTCCGCCGCGCCTTCAAGAAGGCCGTGCACCACGAACTCGCGCGTTGCGTGACCCTGGAGAACCCTCCGCTTCCCAAACGCCCCGGCACCATCGCCGTCGTGGCCGCCGGCACCAGCGACCTCCCCGTCGCCGAAGAGGCCGCCATCACCGCCGAAGTCATGGGCAACCAGGTCCAACGCATCCATGATGTCGGCGTCGCCGGTATCCACCGCCTCTTCGCCCGACTCGAAGACCTGCGCGCCGCCCATGTGCTCATCGTCGTCGCCGGCATGGAAGGCGCCCTGCCCAGCGTGGTCGGCGGCCTCGTCCGTCGCCCGATCATCGCCGTCCCCACCAGCATCGGTTACGGCGCTCACTTCGGCGGTCTCTCCGCCCTGCTCACGTCCCTCAATTCCTGCGCCAGCGGCCTCACCGTGGTGAACATCGACAACGGCTTCGGCGCCGGATACGCCGCGTCCCAGATCAACGCACTGGCCGCCGACGCCGCCCGCGACGCGCAGTCCCAACGTTAGTACTCGGCTACCCCGTCGGTTCTCACCTCCCATGCCACACCTCTATCTCGACATCTTCAGCGGCATCAGCGGCGACATGTTCCTCGGCGCCCTACTCGACCTGGGTGTGCCGTTCGCGCCCCTGGAAGCGGAACTGCGCAAGCTCAACGTCCCGGGCTACCACCTGCACTGCCACCGAGGGGAAAAGTCCGGCATCGCCGGCACGAAGTTCGATGTTCACCTCGAACACGAGCACCACCACGACCACCCGACAACTGCAGCCGACAGCCATAGCCACACCCACAGCCACGGGCATGAGCATGGGCATGGGCACAGTCACGACCATTCCCACCACCACGAGGAAGCCCATCACGGACAAAAGGACCATGGACATGCTCCGGAGCACACACACAGCGCCAGCCCTGCGCATCACCACAGCCACGAACACAGCCACGAACACAGCCATGAGCACGGCCATGAGCACGGCCACGAGCACGGCCACGAGCATGGCCACGAGCATGGCCGCAATTTCGCCCAGATCCGGCAATTGATCTCGGACAGCGGGCTTTCGGATTGGGTAAAGACCCGGTCCATTGCCGTGTTCCACCGCATCGCGGTCGCTGAAGGCAAAATCCACAATCGTCCCGCGGACGACGTCCATTTTCATGAAGTCGGGGCGGTTGATTCGATCATCGACATTGTGGGGGCGTGCATCGCCCTGGAATTCCTGGGGCGTCCGCGGATTTTCGCCTCCCACGTGGTGGAAGGGACCGGATTTGTCCGTTGCGCGCACGGGCGCATGCCGCTTCCGGCTCCGGCCACGCTGGAGATCTTTGCCGAGCGCCAAGTGGCGGTGACCCAGTGCGAGGAACCGAATGAATTGGTGACGCCGACAGGTGCGGCGCTGCTGGCCGAGTTTGTGGAAATCTTCGGACCCTTGCCGGGATTCGCGCCACGCAAGATCGGATACGGTCTTGGTACGCGGGACAACCGTACCCGGCCGAATGTCCTGCGAGCCGTTCTTGGGGAGAGTCGTGACCTGAGCCATTCCGGGGCCCACGACTGGGAGACCGACACAGTCGCGGTGCTGGAGGCCAACCTCGACGACCTCAGCCCGGAAATCCTGGGGCACTTCATCGAGCGTGCTTTGGAAGAAGGAGCCTTGGACGTCTTCCACACCCCGATTCAGATGAAGAAGAACCGGCCCGGAGTGCTGTTGTCGCTGCTGTGCCCGCTCGCGGATGCGGATCGACTGGCGCGACTGGTGTTGACGGAGACCTCGGCCTTTGGGGTGCGCCAGACCCTGGCGACCCGGCGCAAACTGCGACGCGAATTCCGGACGGTGGAAACGCCCTACGGCCCGATCCGAATCAAGCTGGGTTCGCTTGATGGCGCGATTCTGCACGCCACACCGGAGTTCGAGGAATGCCGGCGCTTGGCCGTGCAGGCGTCGGTTCCCATCCTGGAAGTGTTCTCCGCCGCCGCCGCCGCCGCTCAGACCCTGCGGAGCTAAGAAATTCAGGCTCCGCAGCACAACGGACGCAACCTGTTCGCCTCCAACAACTTCGTTGACTGCCCTTTCAAGCCCCGGTAGCCACGCCTCATGTCGTATGGCGTCCGGGCCAAGTTGTGTTTCGTCCTGACCCTCGCCGCCCTCCGCCTGCTCTCCCCGGCCAACGCCCAAACCAGCGTCCTGCTCGACCCCCGTTTCATCGAGTTGACCTTCGATTCGCACCTCACCCAACCCGATCAGACGCCCGCTCCCGACTGGCTCACCCCCAACGCTTCTCCTGTCCAGTTCCCTGCCCCGTCCCAGTTCGAAGTGCTCGCCAACGGCCAGCCGCACGCCGTCCAACGCATCGGAGCCACGCGCCGCACCGTGGCCGCCGATAAGTCCCTCTGGCGAGCCCACATTCAAACCCGGGTCTTCCTGGAGTTGGCAACGCCACTTCCCGCCGACGCCGAGGTGACGGTGGCCGGCCCTGGTATTGTCTCGGCCACCGCGCAGTTCCATGCCCAACGCATCAACCCGGCAATCCACCTGCCCACCGCCGGCTTTCCTCCCAACGCCATCAAGCGCGCATTCGTGGCCCGCTGGCTCGGCGACCTCGGTGAACTTCCCCTCGCGCATCTCGCCAACACGGCTTTTTCCCTCATCTCAGCCGAGTCCGGTACCGTCGTCGCGGAAGGCACTTTGATCCTGCGCCAGGACACCGGTTTTCGCGCACCGGCTCCCATCCCCCTCACCCTGGAGGCTGATTTCAGTAGCGTGACCGCGACCGGGCGGTACCAGGTGGAGATCCCGGGTCTTGGCCGTTCCGCGGTCTTTTCCATCGACCCACGCGTGGCGGTGTCGGCCGCCCGCACCTATGCCCTTGGGCTCTACCATCAGCGCAGTGGGGTCGACCTGGAGTGGCCGGATACCCGGTTCGATCGCCTCGCCGGACACCTCGCGCCAGCTGAAATCCCGGGCCCGGATCATCCCACGAATCCGCTCATCGCCGGTTCCACCTCCGATTTCGCCAACGAAGCGCGCCACACCGCGCCGCAGCTTTCCAACGTCACCGCCAGCCTCTACCCCTTCGTCCGGACCGGACGAGTCGATGTCGCCGGTGGCCATCACGACGCGGGCGACTACAGCAAATACACGGTCAACAGCGCCCAACTGATCCATCATCTCGCCTTTGCGGCCCGCCACTTCCCGGGAGTCGGGGACCTCGACAACCTCGGGCTTCCCGAGAGTGGTGACGGCGTGGGCGACGTCTGGCAGATGGCGCTTCGGGAAGCCGATTTTCTGAGCCGGCTCCAGGACTTGGACGGTGGGTTTGCATTTCTGGTCTACCCGCGTGAACGACGGTACGAGCACGACCGCATGCCCGAGAACGGGGATCCCCAGGTGTTGTGGCCCAAGAACACCCTCGCCACCGCAGCAGCGGTGGGCGCCTTGGCGGAAATGGCGGCGGCACCCACCTTCCAATCCCGGTTCCCCGAACTGTCGGATCGGTTCCTTCACCAGGCCCTGGCTGGCTGGAGGTTTCTTACCAACGCGATCGCGGTCCACGGCAAGGACGGTTCGTACCAGAAGCTCACCCATTATGGGACGGTGTTCCTGCACGACGACGAATTGTGCTGGGCCGCCGCGGCTCTCTTCGCAGCCACCGGCCACCCATCGTTCGAAGCTCAATTGCACGCGTGGTTGCCCAACCCGGCAGACCGAAGCACCCGTCGCTGGTCCTGGTGGCGACTGTATGGCGGCTACGGCAATGCGCTCCGCACCTACGTGTTCAGTGCCAATGCCTCGGACCCCACCTACGCCGAAGGCTGTCGCCAGGAGATCCGCCAAGCCGCGCAGGATCAGGTCACCCGATCCAAGGCCGATGCCTACGCCCTGAGTTTTCCGCTGGAATCCAAACGGTTCTACAGCGCGGGCTGGTTTTTCGGCTCCTCCCCGGCCTTTGACATCGTCACCGGCCTCCAACTGAACCCAAGCCCCGAACAAAGCGAAGGCCTGCGGTCCGCCCTTTGGGGCTGCCTGGGATATGAATGGGGCGCCAATCCCCTGAACCTCACCTTCGTCACTGGTTTCGGCTCACGGTCCCCCATCCATCCCGTCAGCCAGGTCGCCGTCAACGACACCCACCCACTTCCGCCCAGCGGCACCCTCGTGGGCTGCCTCCAGACCGGGACCAGTTGGCTGGCGCTTTACGGAAATCAGCTGGCCCGCTTCACCTACCCCTCCGACGGCCTGACCAACGAATGCCGCTACCCGCTCTACGAACGCCACACGGATATCTTCAACACCCTCACCGAAGCCACCATCGTGGAACAAAGCGCCGGCATCGCCGTCACCGCCGCCATCCTCGCCGAACAAACCCTCCCGACCGGCCCCGGACGGGCCACCGAAGTCGCGATGCTCGGAATCCCGACGAACTGGCCTGCCGGCACCACCGTCACTCTGGCCCTCGACGAATCCGCCACCGATCTCACCGAAGCCGCCATCACTTGGGAATGGGCCGACGGCTGGCAGCGCCAGGGTACAACGTTGCAGTTCCAACGGGGGTCTCCCGCGGCTTTCTGGATCGAGGCCGAAGCCGTCCAACCCGATGGCCAACGGCTCCATGCCCGCGCCCTCATCCCCTCGATCAACCGTGCCCCGGCCATCCACCTCGCCACCCCCCGACTGGCCCTGACCCTTCCCACCTGCTCGACCCCCGTTCAGGCGCAGATCGACGACGACACCTGGCCCAGCCTGCCCTTGAGCGTCCTCTGGACCTTGCAAGCCGGCCCGGGTCCCGTGGACTTCACCGATCCCTTGGCTCCATCCACCCATGTGAGCGTCCGATTCCCGGGGGAATACCGCCTCCGGTTGTCCGCCACCGACGGAGAATTCCACACGTTTGCCGAGGTTCTGCTGACGGTGTCAGGCCAACCCACCGACCCGTCTTCGGTGGAACCTCCGGGCGTACTGGCCCGATTCGACGGAGACGACCTGGAGAACCGGGGGCCCCTCGGAGGTCGGCTGACAGCATCCGCCGAAGCATCCCCCGGTCACGCCGCCGGGTTCTGGGGCCCCGCTGGCGGAGGGGTGTACCGCTTCCGGAATGTTGGGGACGCCTTGCAGATCGCCCTGCCTGACCTGCTTGAAAAACCGAACACCCTCAGGTTCGGCTTCGAAGCCCGGATTCTGGCTCGCGGTTTCAAGGGGTACAGCGTCCAGGACTCGGCCATTCTGTCGTTGCGGCAGGACTGGGACGCCTGCCTGGAGATCCTGGACGGCAAATGGACCTCCACTCGGACCCCGTTTGCACGAGCCGGGAAGACCACGGTGCTGCCCGCCAATCACTGGAACCTCCACGTCCCCACCAACCGCTGGGTTCTGGTACGGTTCACCTACGACACGACCACCGCCCGGGCGGTCCTGACGGTGGACGGCGTTCCCGTGGCCCAGGGCAATGTCAGTCTCAACGCGTCGCGGACGACTCCGTTTCTGCTTTCGCTGGGTCGTTTCGACGGGGACCTCGATGAAATCCTGGTGTTTCGGGAATAGTCCGCCCATTCCCGACGAAAGCATGGACACCCCGGCGCCGAGTTGCTTTCCTTCGCTCCACACCCTTCGTGCCTGAATCCGGTTTGGTCGGGGCACGTCTAAGGACCACCAAACTTCGCACCAACCATGACCTCTCCCCAGAAATCTCCCACCCCCGTCTCCCGGCGCGGTTTCCTTCAACGTTCGTCCGCCGCCCTCGGCAGCGTCGCCCTGGCCAATCTCGCCACGGAGCGCTTCGCTCTGGGCGCCTCCCCGGGTGACACCGTCAAGATCGCGCTGATCGGCTGCGGCGGCCGCGGCTCCGGCGCCGCCGACCAGGCTCTCAGCACCAGCGGTTCCACCCGCCTGGTCGCGATGGCCGATGCCTTCAAGGAACGCCTCGATGGCTCCCTGGGCATGCTCAAGAACAAGCACAAGGACAAGGTGGAGGTCCCCGAGGACAAGAAGTTCGTCGGCTTCGACGCCTACAAACAGGCCATCGCCCTCGCCGATGTGGTCATCCTCGCCACCCCGCCCGGCTTCCGCCCGATCCACTTCGAGGAAGCGGTCCGCCAAGGCAAACACGTCTTCATGGAGAAGCCGGTCGCCGTCGATGGCCCGGGCGTGCGCAAGGTCATCGCCGCCGCCGAGGAGGCCGTGAAGAAGAACCTGAAAGTCGGCGTCGGACTCCAACGCCATCACCAACCGATCTACCTCGAAACGATCAAACGCCTCAACGACGGCGCGGTCGGGGATATTCTCGCCACCCGCGCCTTTTGGAATGATGCCGGCGTCTGGGTCCGCTCCCGGGCGGATCTCGCCAAGAAACTCGGCCGTCCGCCCACCGAAATGGAGTACCAGATGTACAACTGGTACTACTTCGTCTGGCTCTCCGGCGATCACATCTGCGAACAGCACATTCACAACCTCGACGTCATCCAGTGGGTCAAGCAGGGCAAGCCGTACGATCCCACCGGCAAGACCCCGATCGTTCACCCGGTCAAGGTGCGCGGCATGGGCGGTCGCCAGGTCCGCACTTCGAAGGAAACCGGCGAAATCTTCGATCATCACGCCTGCCAGTATGAATACGGCGATGGCAGCATCCTCTTCAGTGAATGCCGCCATATCCCGCAATGCTGGAGTTCCGTCTCCGAGTACGTGGTCGGCACCAAGGGCAATTGCAATGTCGGCAGCGGTGTCATCACCGGCGCCAACGCCTGGCGCGCCCCCCGCGAGGTCCGTGAAGGACATGACGCCTACCAGATCGAACACAACGATCTCTTCGACGCCATCCGCAACGACAAGCCCTACAACGAGGCATTCTTCGGCGCCTACAGCTCCATGATGTCCGTCATCGGCCGCATGGCGACCTACTCCGGCAAGGAAATCCTCTGGGAAGACGCCTGGAATTCCCAAATCGACGTCATGCCCAAGACCTACGCCTGGGACGCCCCCACACCCGTCAATCCCGACAAGGACGGCGTCTACTCGATCGCCGTCCCCGGCAAGACCATCACGGTCTGATCCCGGGTTCGCCTCTTCATTCTTCCAACACAAAGCCGGCTCCAGTCACCTGGAGCCGGCTTTTTCGTCGCTGGCGCCCGATGGGCGAATCCCAACGTTGGATTCCGTCACAAAACCCCGAACCGGACCGCGTGCCCCACCCTTCAATCCGAGGGAGGGCTCAGGATAGGAATGGCCTCACGTCCATTGCGCCGATAGACGGAAAAATCTGTCCGATCCACCGTCACGACCAGGCAAACCCGGGTGAGTTCACTCATGCGCACGAGGCAGGCGTCGGCGAGATCCATCCCCCGGTCCTGATACTTCTTCAGGAGAACCAGCACCGCTTCGGATTGCTCCTGGAGATTGAAATCGAGCTTCAGATCTCCCGCTCGCACCATCTCGACGAGGGCCTGCGGTTGGCCGGTCAACGCTGCAGCCTCGGCCAGGACTTCAGGACACGTGTGGAACGGGGGAGTCAGGCGCGCCAGCGTTTTGCAGGCCCAATCGTGGTGGCGATCGTTGCGATTCAAGGCGGCAATCAGCGGCCCGGCATCCAGGATGTGCTTCATGACCGGCTCTTGTTCCAAGCACGACGATACTCCTTGTTCGTGCTCAGATCCTTCGGGCCACTCATGACTCCGAAATGCCGCTGCAGGGTGGAGAGGTTTCCTTTCGCCCCGAGCCGGGCGGCGATCGCCTGGCGGGCGATTTCGCCCTTCGAGACGCCGGTCTGGATCGCCTCTTCTTCCAAAGCCTGAGCCAAGTCTTCGCTCAGTCGGATGGTCAGTGTCGCGTTCATGCCTTGGACTGTGTTACAAGAGTGGCATCCGAGCAAGACAAGGCGGATGAGCGCGATCCCGTCTCGCCGTTTCACGTTCAATAAACAAAGCCGGCTCCAGTCACCTGGAGCCGGCTTTTTCGTGGCCCGGCGGCGATGTCGCCTCTTCTACTGTCTCACGCGGAAGTACCGCTGGGTTCCGTCCGTGTTCGCCCGGTGGGGCGAGGTCGCTCCCACCACCTCCGTCCACGGGCCGTTCGCCGCCGTGGCCGATTCCAGGGTTCCGCCGCCATAGGTGATCTCCACCTGCCCACCGGACCGGCCCACCGCGAGACTCGGCGGGGCGCCCGAAACCGGCACCGAGAACCCAAAGGCCCGCGGCACCGTCGCCAGATAAGCCCCGTGGCTGAGGTACAGATCATCGAACAGCAGGTTCTGCGTCGCGCTATGACTCGCCCGTGCAATAATCGCGAGGCTGTCGAGGTCCGGCAGTGTCAGACCTGTGTCCACCACCCCCACCGGATCCCGGTCCGCGGCATAGTCCGCAAGAATCGTGGTCCTCGCTCCCCCGGAGGCCTTTTGCACGTGGATGGAATACGTGTCCCCCGTGGCCACGCCGGCTTCGAACGGACCATTGTTGATGTCCACCCAGACATTGTACGCCGTCAACGGATCCAGCACCGGGTCCATCAGTTCCAACGTGCCCTGGTAGCCATTGGCACCCCCGATCCGATCCTGATCGTCGATCTCATCGCTCAACCGTGCCCCTGGCCCGTTGTTGACCTCATTCCCGAAACGCAGGCGCCGGTCGGTGATTACGATTTCGCCGCGCAACAACTCCGCCGCATCCCCCCGGGTGTAGGCCCGGAAGAACAGCGTCGCCCGCTGCCCTTCCTTCACCGTCAGGGTCCGCAGGGGCAGCACCGCACCGACATCGGCGCGGTTGGGCGCCAGCATCCGGTTCCCATCCACATCAACCACGGAAAACCCGGTGGCCGTGAGATCGAACCAGCTGCCCATGCCGCTCAGGTTGCCCGCAGGATAACGATCGAAGTTGTCCAGCAGGGTCCACCCCGCAGCGATGTCGGGAATCGCCGCCACCTGAACCTCCGCTGACACCGCTTCGTTGTTGCGCCGCAAGGTCAGCTTGAAAGTGCTGCTCCGGTTGACCACCACTTCCGTGCTGCCCAGGCCTGAGACCGTTTTCGCAGTGACATCCCCCACGCCTTGGTCGATCTCCACCTGCACGCTCTTGGTCACGTCCCAACGCAGCACCGCCTTGCCTCCCACCCCGGAGGCGGGAAGGTCCACGGTGAATGAACGGATCGCCAGGGGCTGGGGCTTGCTGAACGGCACGGGCGTTCCGTCCTTCAACACGGAATTGATTTCGTCCGGACTCAACGCCCGGTTCCAGAGCGCCACGTCATCCAGCAGTCCCGTCAGCCAATGGGTCGGATTGGCCCGCAGGATGCCGCCAATCGTCGTCGTGTTCACCCCCCAGTCGCCTGCTTCTTTGGCCGGGATCTCCAGCGAGTCCTTCACCCCGTCGATGTAAATCGCCCGGGCGCCGTCCTCCCCCTGCGTAAACACGAGATGCCGCCAGGTGCCATCCAAGGGCGTCTGTTCCGTCTTGATGTGGTTCACCACCGTCCAGCCCGAGCGCCGCAGGAAAACATCGAGCGACCCCGTTGCCCCCGTGTTGTCCGTTCCCAGGTTGAACAGCGGGTCGTTGTTGGTGGTGCTGCCCTCTGAAAACAACCGCAGATCGGTCAACCCGGTGCCGTTCACGTTGGCCCACAGCGACACGGTCAGCGCCGGATGCTGGTTGATCGGCAGTTGTTCGCCGGGAGCATTCACGCGCCGGAGAAGGGTCTGCCGCGCATTCTCGAACTTGAAAGCCTTCCCGCGCTTGCCGTCGACCAGGTCCGCGGCCGTCAGGTTGGCCAGTTCCATGTCGTAGCCGTTCACGAGATCCGGCGTCTTCGCGCCCGAGACCTCGTCCAGCGGCCAGTAGGCGACCATGCCCCGGGTCAGCGGCGGAAAGACGCTCACCAGACCTTCGTTCACCAGTTGGGTGATTTCGGCCTCGGTCAGCGCCCGGTTCCAAAGGGCCACGTCGTCCATCAGCCCGGTCAGCCAATGGGTCGGATTCGCCCGTAGGATGCCGCCGATCGTCGTCGTGTTCAGCCCCCAGTCACCCGGCTCCTTCGCCGGGATCTCCAACGAATCCCGCACACCGTCGATGTACACCGCCCGCGCGCCATCCTCCGCCTGGACAAAGGTGATGTGCTTCCAGGTGCCATCGAGCGGCGTCTGCTCCGTCTTGATGTGGTTCACCACCGTCCAACCCGAACGCCGCAGGAAAACATCCAGCGACCCCGTCGCCCCCGTGTTGTCCGTTCCCAGGTTGAATAAGGGATCGTTGTTCGTGGTGCTGCCTTCCGAGAAAAGCCGAAGGTCCGTCAGCCCCGTCCCCATCACGTTGGCCCAAAAAGTGACGGTAAAGGCCGGGTACTGGTTGATCGGCAGTTGCTCCCCCGGCGCGTTCACCCGCCGCAGGAAAGTCTGCCGCGCATTTTCGAATTTGAAGGCCTTCCCGCGCTTGCCATCCACCAGGTCGGCGGCCGTCAGGTTCGCCAGTTCCATGTCGTAACCGCTCACCAGATCCGGTGTCTTCGCCCCGACCACCTCGTCCAGCGGCCAATACGCCACAATACCGTCCTTCAAAGCCGCCTGCGCCGTCACCCCGGATATCAGTGTCGCCGCCGTGAGCGTGGCGATCACTCGCCATCGTGCCGATGTTCGTTGTTGGTTGTTCATGGGTAGCATTCGTTGCGGTCTTTCATTCTTCACGCCGCAGGTCTCGCCTGGGCTCACCCGGCCCCCCACCGCCAACCATCGGACCGCTTACTCTCCGCGGTCGCACGCCTCGAAACAGGTCGCGAGCATGGCCACGGCACAAGAATGCGCCCCAGGCAGCAGGAATTCGGGAACACGCGAAACCTGCCCTCCCAGCGAGTCTTCTAGCAAGCAAGAGTCTCCTTCAAAAAACAGCATTCAACACAACCCGGGCATCCCTCCAGCGATTCGTGCCCATTGCCGACCGACCCATTCCAGTGCACAAACACCCGTGCGCTTGCGTCATTGGATTTTGCTGAGCCTTGGGTTCGCCGCCCTCCGTGGATATTCCGGGGACTGGCCCCATTTCCTGGGCCCCGAAGGCACCGGGTTTTCCAACGAAACCAACCTCGTCGAACGCATCCCCACCGAGGGTCTACCCATCCTCTGGGACCACTCGGTCGGCACGGGCTACGCCGCACCGTCCGTGCGCGGAAACCAGCTCGTCCTGCACCACCGACGGCGCAATCAGGAAATCGTGGAGGCGTTCCACCCCGCCACCGGAACCTCCCTCTGGCAACACGCCTACCCGACCGCCTTCGTCGATCCCTACGGCTACAACAACGGTCCGCGTTGCACACCGCTCCTGACCGCCCGCCACGTCATCACCTTCGGGGCCGAAGGCCGACTCGTGTGCCTCGACCCCGACTCCGGAAAGCGCCTCTGGGAAAGGGAAACCGCGAAGGAATTCGAGATCCCGGAAGCTTTCTTCGGCGTGGGAAGCAGCCCGGTCCTCGAGGGTAACCGGCTCATCGTCATGCTCGGCGGTCAACCCAACAGCGGCGTCGTCGCCCTGGATCCTGACTCGGGAAAAACCCTTTGGGAGAGCGTCGGCGAATCCAACTGGGAAGGACAACCCATGCACGGCTGGCCCGGCGAACCGCTGGTGCACTGGCAGCGCGGCGAAAAACAGGCCAGCTACGCCTCCCCGGTCCCTGCCACCTTCCACGGACAACGTCACGTGCTCTGCCTGCTCCGACAGGGACTCGTGTCCGTCAACCCCACCAACGGCCACGTTAATTTCAGCTACTGGTTCCGTGCCCGCGTCGCCGAATCCGTCAACGCCGCCAACCCGGTCGTGCAAAACGACCTCATCCTCATCACCGCCGCCTATTATCGCGTCGGCTCCGTCCTGCTCCGTGTCCAACCCGACGGACGCGGCGTGGAGGAAGTCTGGCGCAACCGCTCCATGGAAGCCCATTGGAGCACCCCCCTGCTCGTCGGACGCCACCTATACGCCTTCTCCGGCCGCAACGAACCCGACGCCAGCTTCCGAGCCGTGGACTATTTCTCCGGCAATCTCGCTTGGGAACGTCCGGAAAGTTGGGCACCGCATTCCTCCCGTCAGCCGACGGTCTATGGTCGAGGCTCACTCATCCACGCCGACGGACGTTTCATCGCCCTGGGCGAAGGAGGACTGCTGGGAATGTTCAGGCCGACACCCGAACGCTGCGAAGAATTGGGCCGCTGGCAGGTTCCTTCACTCGGTTACCCCTGCTGGGCCGCTCCTGTGTTGTCCGAAGGCCGACTCTACCTGCGCAGCGAGGATCGACTCGTCTGCCTCAACGTCCAGAAATCTGACTCACCTGCTTCCCCATGAACCGTGCGTCCGTAGCGGCGGGCGTCCCGCCTCAAGCCGTTACGCACAGAATCGGCGATGCCTGACCCACCGCTTCATAACACGACAAGGAAACCGGACGCGTCCCCCACTCGTTCCGCAACTGGGTCAACCGACCGCGAATCATCTGAAGCCGATTCACCACCGTGCGCAGTTCCATCAACCGCGGCTCAATGAAGCCTTCCATAATCCAGCTCGCGTCCTGCGTCGCCGCCAACTCCCCCTGCCGCTTCACCAGCGTCGAGAGTTCTCCCACCAATTCCGTGCGTCGACCTTCGTCCGCCGAGATCATCCGCTCAAAGGTCTCCATGGTCACTCGGACCCCCTCGGGCATGCGCTGGTTCGTATTCACGTCTTGGTCCTCCACTCCATTCGATGAGCCCCGGATCTGCCGCCCCTCGGCCATGAACGAACTCCACAGGATCGAGCCCGCTCCCCAACCATCCGGTTCACCGATCTGTTGAAAACTAGGCCAAACGACTACTTGCGGTCAAGTATGCGTTTCAACTAATTCTCCACTCCTCTGCGGAAGCTCAGCACCCGATCCCCACTCCACCGCTTTCCTTTGTTCATCTCTCGTTCGTGGAACCACCTGCGTCCAACAGCCCAAACACCCTCGGAAACCCTGCACCGCTTTCCGCAGGCAGCCTCCGACCCGGCTCGCTCACCGTTCACTCCCTGACCTGTCATCGGGACCTGGCCCTGGCGGTCCCCTGCTTGTCCTCCTTGCTGACCGCCACCGACATCTCCCTGGTGCTGCACGAAGACGGATCCCTCTCTGACCCGGAAATGGACCACCTGCTGGAGGTGCTGCCACGCACGCGAATCGTCCGACGCCGGGACACCGAACCCATGGTCTTGGAGCGGCTCTCCCGGTATCCAGCCTGCCGCCGCTACCGCGCCCAGCACCCGCTTTCCAACAAACTGCTCGATATCCCGCTCGGCCTTCCCCCCGGCGAAACCCTCCGTTTCTGCGACAGCGACGTCCTGTTCTTCCACCGACTCACCCATCTGTTCCCCGACGATGGACGCCCCATTTTTTGCGAGGAAGATAACGACGGCTATTCCACTGCGCCCTGGAAGCTCCGGTTCAAGTTCGGCTTCCGCATCGTCAGCGGTCTGAACTCGGGGCTTTTCCAATTCCCCCTACGCCACCTCGACCTCGACTTTCTCGAGTGGTTCCTGGGAAAGCCGGAGCTCCTGGCCATTCCCGGCATGGGCGAACAGACCGCTTGGGCGTTACTGCTGCGGGACGCCTGGCCGGACATGTTCGCGACGGACCAGATTTTCTGCTCCACCCGCCGGCCTCTGGCCATCGACGATCGCCTGGTGGCGATTCATTTCCTGTATCATCTCAAGAGTCGCGTGCCCGACTACGTGCCTCAGGCGCTGGCGGCGCTCAAGGATCGCCCTCCCGCCACACCGGAATTCCACCACGCATCGCCGCTGTCGACCTGGCGCATCGCCGAACGACGCCTGCTTCGCCGCTGGCGATCCCGCCTCAACTGACCTGACCCATCGTCCTCCATGAAAGCCCGACTCAAGCAATGGCTTACCACCCGGGTCTGGTGTGGCCCCCTGGCGGGCATGCGCTACCTCGACACCGCGCACGGTTCCTCCCTGCTCCCCAAAGTCGCCGGCACCTACGAACTCGAGATCCAAACTGCGACCTTCGGCCACCTCCGCTCCGCTCGACGAAGGATCGTCGATCTTGGAGCCGCTGAAGGCTACTACGCGGTGGGAAGCCTCTTCATGAACCCGGCCATCCGCTCCGTGGCCTATGAAAGCACCGCCGAAGCCCGCGCGGCCTGCCTGGAATTGGCGAAACGGAACCACGTCGCCGACCGCTTGGTGCTGAAGGGGCATTGCAGCGTGGCCGATCTGCGCCAGGAACTCGCGCCGAACGACGTCGACCTCCTGATCGTCGATATTGAGGGCGGAGAACTCGAAGTGCTCGACCCGCACCAAATCCCAGCACTGGCCGGGGTTCCCATCATCGTCGAATTGCATGACGTCTTCATTCCCGGACTGAAGGAACAGCTCCGCCACCGCTTCGAACCCACCCATTCGATCCGCGAATTCCCAGCCAGTGAGCGGACCGTTCAGGATCTGAAGGCGGGCTGGCTGCGCTGGACGGCAGCCCTCAGCGCTCCGTTCGCCGATCGACTGCTGAACGAGCGTCGTCCCCCGGGGATGAGTTGGTACCTGATGGAACCATCCCGAACCTGAGCCAAAGCCGGGGCAGCAGGTAGAATCCGGCCCATCCCATGAAAGCTCCCGCCGTGAAGCGCACGATCCATTTCAACGCCACCGCATCGCCAGGGAGCCACGCGCTCACCCGCCATCCCTCGGGACGCCAGAAATAGAACAACGCCGGAGCCGCGGCGATCGCCAGTCGGGCCCATCGCAGTCGCCAGGTATCACCCTGGTCCGCCCACGCCACGGGAAGTACCCAAGCCAACCCCAGGCCGCACAAGGCTCCCGCCGACCACACGAAGCCCATGGAAGCCCGCGCGGTGACACCGTAGGGTGGCCAGACAGTTTCCGGCACGCGCGCCAGCACCCACGCCTGCACCAACCCGGACACCAACAGCAAGCCCACGCCAGCACCCACCGCCGCTACCGCCCGCTCCGAGGTCCGCCGATCCACCCACCAGGCCATCACCGGGGATTCCGCGGCCCGAAAAACCAACACCCACAACGTCCCCACGATCACGCCCAACACCACGTCGCTGATGAAGTGCAGTCCGAGATAAACGCGGGACACACAGACCGCCAGCGTGATGCCAGCCGCCACCACCCAGGCCCAACGCCGTCTGGCCTCGCCCGCCAGGTAGAACCAGAAGGCCGCCGCCGCCGTCGCGTGCCCCGATGGCAGGCTGAACGTCGGACTCTGGATCGGCGGATCGTGAAACGTCCGCACCCCTTCCCCGATCCAATAGGGTCGAGGCGACTGGAGCACCATGGCCAACAACTCCCGAAGCCATAGGCACAGGATGAGCATCACCGCCAGCCGCCCTGCCAGCCGCGGCCCCAACAAACATAACAACACACCCATCGCCGCCAGCATCGGCTTCCCCGGCCCCAGATCGCTGACCCAGGTCATCAGCCGGCCCCAACCCTCCACCTTCTGCAGACCCACCACCGCCTTCAGTTCCATCGCGTGCGTGGAGGCGTACGGGTCCGGTCGAAGCCCTTCCTTCTCCAGTGCACCTCCCAGATCCGCCGAGGGACAATCCAGGCAAAACAGCCACAACCAGGCGATCACCCAGAACAACCTGCCCAGGAACCTTCCATGTGAGCGCTCGCGAGGGTTGAAACGGGCTCCCTCACCCCAACCCTCTCCCGGGGGGAGAGGGCGTCGAGAATCCCCCGGGACGATATGCCGGAACCCCATCCGTCCGAGCCCTTGCGAGCCGCCACAGCCAACATCCTGCTCCAACCCTCCGAAACCCGTGGCGCCTACTCTCCTTCTCCCCCCGGGAGAAGGCCGGGATGAGGGCCGCCAGCAGCTTTCCTCGCGCCACGGTTCATGGACCCATTCTGTGACTCGCAATTCGTGGACGTTCCCCAGGTGAACTCGATCCGGATCCTGGCGCATGACGCCGGTCACCATGCCCGCCGTCCCCGGTTCTTGGAAGATTTCAGGCCACCCCCCCCCGCCCGCCACCCCCCAACCTCCACCCTCCAACCGACAACCCCCCCCCCCCCCCCCCCCCCCCCCCCCCCCCCCCCCCCCCCCCCCCACCCCCCCCCCCCCCCCCCCCCCCCCCACCAAAAAAAAAAAAAAAAAAAAAAAAAAAAAAAAAAAAAAAAAAAAAAAAAAAAAAAAAAAAAA
>CAUJJW010000023.1 GCA_963205105.1 Verrucomicrobiota bacterium
CTGAACTTCCCGCTAGTGGCAACCTTGCGGTATCTGAAAGCGGTAGGTGTCTGGGAACAATGCGGCTTCCTTATCGCCATGAAGTTCCACGAGTGCAGCAGCGTGTTCCTCGTCATGAACATCTGAGAGGCGCTTGAAGAACAGTGGCGGGAAGATGTAGGTTTGGAAGTAAGGCGCATCGACCGGTGCCTTGATAAGCCAGGCTACCCTCGAAAGGTGGGATTCGAGTTGGGCTAGGGAGGTGGACTCGGGTGCCATGGTGACGAAAGTTCAGTGCTGAACACCAAGGCCGCCATCCAAGTACCGGGTCGGTTGCCTTGGCGTGTAAATGCCATCCATCTATAGTGGCGATATTCGGGTCGAAGCGGTGGCCGGCCATGGCAATCATCTCGTCTGCGGCGTATCGACGACAGGTTGAATCCTTGATGGATCTCCCGCACGACAAATCCGTGGTGGGGAGGGGGATGGCAGCCTCGCACGAGTTCACGTTGAACTGATGGCACATGGGCGATTGCCTATCACCTACTACTTATTGTTTGCAGATCGTCCAGCGGCAGGCCGCGCCTCACGGTTGGAGGGTTCAGGCGGATCAGCCTCCACCGCAACCTGCAAGCGCGCCGCCATCTGCTGGCGGTGCTCGTTGGTGATGTGGCCGTAGACCTTGCCGATGAGGACTCCGCCGTCCTTTTGGCTCACCCAACGGGCGATGGTCATGAAATCGATGCCGGCCATGACGACTCGGCTGATGAAGGCGTGGCGGGTGTCGTGGAAGCCGAGGTTCGGCATCTGAATCGCCTCGCGGGCCAGCTTGAGGCTTTCGCGGAACGTTTGCGCGTGGATGTCGCGGTCTCCCCGCTGCGGCGAGGGGAACAACCACTGCGAGTCGGGCGCGCGACGCGTCTTCATCGCCGTCAAGAGTGCGGCCAACGCGGGATTGAAGTCCACATGCCGGACTTCGGCGTTCTTGGCCTGATGCGCCGTTTCCGGGACATGCCAGACCCGTTTCTTGCGTCCGTCGGGGGTCTCGGTGGTCAGGCGGGCAACCAACGAGCTGCTGCGCTGCCACAAGCCGCGAATCCGTCGCTTGCGACCGTCGAAGACCGGGGGGTAGCGTACGCCCGGCTTTGAGACCCGAGATGCCTGGCTCACCGTTTCAGCCGGCTTCATGCGGCACGACTGTCGCAAAACGTGTAGAAGGGGTCATCTTGGTGAATTTTAGCCATCGTAAGTAGTTGGGAATCAACGGATGCCGATGTGGTGAAATGGCAGACACAGGGGACTTAAAATCCCCTGACCGGTAACGGTCGTGCGGGTTCAAGTCCCGCCATCGGCACACCATTGATAGGCAATTACTTAACTTTAAATCAGTGGATTCCATCCACGACCCGAACCCGCAGGATTGCGGGCGGGGCGTAGGGCGGGTTACGCCACCGCCGAGGAGCCGCGGTGCCTCCTGTTTGTCCACATCGACGATCCTACTCCGTCCATGGCTGTCATCCTATCGGGGGGATGCTCTGCCGCTCGCCAGACCGAAGCGCGGTTAACGACGGTGATACCCTGAGTCCTTTCGGCAGGCTCTTGGCCGGAACCTTGCAGTCAGATCGGTCGTGCTGGCTTGATCTTCTGGGGCAAGAGTTTCGTCGTTGGCTTGGAGTCGTTGCCAACCTGGACCGTTCCTTGACGCTCCCTCGGTAATGTTTCATTACTTGGTGCGTGAAAACCGACACGGCGACCATCACCTCGCAAGGCCAGATGACCGTGCCCAAGCGGTGGCGCGAGCAGGCCGGCGTTCGCAACGGTGGCGCGGTTCTTGTGACGTGGCTGGACGATGAGGAAGGGAGCTTGAAGATATCCCCATTGCCGCGACAGCAGCGCTCGAACGGAGGCCTGGGTCGGGCCCTCCTGAAGATGCCCAAAGGCATGCCCAAGGTTCCCAAGCATTCTCTTCCCCCCAAGTGAACTGGTTCTTGGACACCGACGTGGCATCTCAGGCGTCGAAGCCTCGGCCGAACGCGAAGGTCATGCACTGGTTGGCGTCACAGGTGGATGCGGTCTACCTCAGCGCCTTGACGATCGCCGAGCTGCGCTACGGAGTGAGTATCGCCCCCGCTGGAAAGCAAGCGCGCCTCGAGGCATTCGTCGGGCGTCTCCAGACCGTTCACGGAGATGGAATCCTCCCGATCACCGAGCCCGTCCTGATTCGGTGGAAGGGGTTGCTGGCGGAGTTGAAGGCGTCGGGGCGGGTGATGAGCTGTGAAGATTCCCTTCTGGCTGCTCATGCGCTAGAGCTTGGGTTCGGCGTGGCGACACTCAACGCCGTTCACTTCACGCCGGCCGGGGTCGTCTGCGCCGAATTCTGATTCGACCGCCAAGTCAGTCGCGACCCTCGCTCGAAAGACAGCCTTTCTGCCAACGCCCAGAGGCTCCAAGGGCACTCAGCCGGAACCATGCAGTCAGATCGGTCGTGCTGGCTAGATCTTCTTGGGCAAGAGCTTCGTCGTTCGCTCGTTACGCATCTCCGTTCCGATGCGCGCCTCGCTCACTCCTCGTCTTGCCCAAGAATCTGCGGCGCCATCACTTCCCTCCTGACTGCATGCTTCCGGCTCAGGATTGGCGCGAGACAACGGTTTCTTGCCATCTGCCCCCGGCTAGCCGATGGCGCTGACTCGCGTCTGATGGGGATGTGGGACCAGTTTTCGCTTGGGCTCGGCCGAAGTTCGCGGAACATGCTGCCGGTTGGGGCTGGGAGGCTTGCCGCATACATTCCGCATGAAGGGTCGCCATAACTTTTCCGCCGGGCCTGGAGCTTTGCCGGAGTCCGTCCTCCGCGAGGCGCAACAGGCGATTGCCGAGGTGCCCGAGGTGGGGGTTTCGGTCCTGGGGATCAGTCATCGATCGCGCTGGTTCCGGGAAGTCGTGGATGAGGCGGAGGAGCATCTTCGGGTGTTGCTGGGGATTCCTGCGCACTATCGCGTGCTGTTCCTGCAAGGCGGCAGCACCCAGCAGTTCAGCCAGATTCCCATGACCCTCCTGCGCGGCGCCGCGCATCCGGCGGAGTACCTCCACACCGGTTATTGGAGCGGCAAATCGATTCCGGAAGCCCGTCGCGAAGGACCGGTTCGTGTGCTGTGGAGCGGGGAGTCGGATGGGTTCCGTCGGCTGCCAACCGATCGGGAGTTGGAGACGTCCGCGGAAGCGACCTACTTCCATTATGTGTCGAACGAAACCGTGGAAGGACTTCAGTTTCACCGGGTGCCAGGACGGGACGAGGTTCGTCGGATCTGCGACATGTCCTCGGATCTTTTGGGCGCTCCGGTGGATATGGGTCGTTACGACCTGATCTATGCGCATGCGCAGAAGAACTTGGGTCCCTCGGGGGTGACGGTGGTGATCGTTCATGATGACGTGGTGGCTGCGACGCCCAAGGATCTGCCGGCGATGCTGGATTACCGGCTGCACGCGGAGGCGCGCAGCGTCTACAACACGCCGCCCGTGTTCGCGATTTTTGTGACGCTGCTGGTGCTGCGGTGGCTGCGGTCCGAGATTGGCGGTCTCGACGCCATGGCCTCCATCAACCGCCGCAAGGCGGAACGACTCTACGGCACGCTGGATGGTTTAAAGGGCGTTTGTCGGGTGTGGGCAGCCGAGCCGGACCGTTCGAGGATGAACGTGTTGTTTGACTTCGCTGAGCCCCGCCTGACCCCGGTGTTCCTTCGCGAAGCCGAGGAGGCGGGATTTTTGGGGATGGAAGGTCATCGAACTCTGCCCGACACCGTTCGCGTCTCGCTGTACAACGCGGTCACCGAGGCGTCGGTCGACGCTCTGGCCGGCTTTCTGGAAGACTTCGCCCGCATAAACGGCTGAACCCACGCCATGACGCCGCCGCCGAACTACGATTCCAAGGTGGGGTATACCGAGTCGCCGTGGCCACCGCTTCGCAATGCGGTTCTGGCCGTGCTCGAGCAATCACGGCCGCATGCGTGTTGGGCAATGCTGGAGATCGACGTCACGGAAACACTTGCCCGGATTCAGCGCTGTCAGGACGAACTGCGGCTGGCGGTGTCCCTGCATGCGGTGGTGATCCATGCGCTGGCGCAAGCCGCGGCGGCGCATCCGGTGGTGATGACCTACCGCCACGGACGACGCCTGGTGAGGTTCACCGAAGCCGACGTCTGCACGGCGATGGACCGGCGCATCCATGGACACCGGGTGCCGGGGGTTTATTGCGTGCGTGGGGCTCATCGGAAGAGCCTGGCGCAGATCAGTTGGGAACTTCGGGCGGCGATCAACCTGAAGGGGCCGCCGGATCCCGCGATTCCCTTGCGGCGTCGGGTGGCCGGATTTCCCGACTTTCTCCGGCGCGGTTTCAATGCGTTGGTCCGACGCAACCCCCATTGGGTGCGACGCCTGTATGGAACTTTGGCGGTGACCAACTTGCAAAGCCCAGGACTGAACTTCCCGTTCTGGGGACTGCCACCCACGGTGTGCACCTTGACGGCGTCCATGGGGAGCCTGGTGAAGCGGGTCGGGTTGGATGAAGCGGGTCGGGCGGTTCCGCGCCGAGTCCTGTGTTTGGCGGGTGCGGCCGACCATGCGGTGGTCGACGGCATGGCACTGTCGCAATTCACCACCGATTTCGTGCGGCGGATGGAGCAGGGGGCCGCCCTGGACGACCATTTCATCCGGGAAATCCGTGAATTGGCGGCGTCGGATCCCGTGACCCGCGGGGCCCGTCCGATCCCGCGGTAACGGAGAGAGATCCCAGCGCCATGACACGACCCTCCGCCCACCGTGAAATGCCCCGAGTGCCCGGCCACTGGCTGTTGGGAAGTGCCGTGGCGTTGCAGGAGGCACCGCATCGCTTCGTGGCCGAAACGGGAGAACGGCACGGTGGGTTGGCTCGGTTTCGGGTGTTGCACCGAAGGCTGATCGCGGTGACGCACCCGGATTACCTGCGTCAGGTGCTGGTGACCCGGCATGAGTGTTACGAGCGCAGTTTTCACTACCGGACCAGCCGCGCCATTGTGGGGCTGGGTCTGATCACGACCGACGGACCCTATTGGAAGATGCGGCGGCGGCAGATTCAGCCGGCCTTTCGACCCGAGGCGATCGAGCGGGTGCTGCCTGCGGCGGTGCTGGCGGCCGGGGAGATGTTCGCGCGTTGGGATGCGATGCGCGACGGCGGTCGGCCGATCCCGGTGGTGTCGGAAATGCAGACCTTCACGCTCACGGTGATGTGTCGGGCGCTGCTGTCGGAGGGTATCGAATCCGAGAGCGCGCGCGCCTTCGGGGTCGCCTTGCGGGAGGGGCTGTACCATGTGCGGAAAAAGAACAACTCGGCGTGTCCCATGGCGGCCTGGATTCCGACGGGGACCAACCGGGCGCTGGCGGCCACCCGTCGGGTCTTCGATTCATTTCTGGGACCACGCCTGGAGCAGCGGCGGACGGCGGGGGCGGCGGAGCGGTCGGACATTCTGGAGAACCTGCTGAAGGCGCGGGATCCGGAGACGGGGGAAGGGCTCCCGTGGCAATCCTTGCTGGATGAGACCAAGACGTTGTTTGCCGCCGGATTTGAGACCACGGCGACGGCGTTGGCCTGGGCTCTGCACTGTGTTTCTCAGCATCCGGACGTGGCGGAGGCCTTGCACGCGGAGGTGGACACGGTGTTGGGCGGGCGTGCGCCGGTGTGGGGGGATCTTGAACGGTTGGTGTACACGGGGCAGATCGTGCAAGAGACCCTCCGACTCTTTCCGCCGGTGTACACGATGGGGCGGGTGTGCACGGCACCGGATGAGTTGGGTGGGTATCCGATTCGGCCGGGCGAGACGCTGCTGCTGTCGGTGTATGGAGCCCACCGGATGGCGGAATTTTGGCCGGACCCCGAACGCTTCGATCCAGGCCGATTCGCCCCAGGCAAGACATGGGTCCGGCATGCGTTTCTTCCGTTTGCCCTGGGGAAGCATCAGTGCATTGGGAATACCTTCGCCCTGGCGGAAGCGACCCTGATCCTGGCGATGATCGGGAAGAGATACCGGTTGCGTCCGACGGTGCCGTTTCACATTCCGGCCAAGGCCCAGGTCACGCTGGTGCCGGCGGACGAAATCCCCATCCACCTGGAGCGACGCCCGTGAACACCTCGGAAGTCCGATCGACGCGGCGGTTGGATGGCACGGATGCGACCGAAGTGGAGGCGTTTGAGCGGGCCTTTTACCGCGGCTTCGAGCATGTCACCCACAACCGACTCGTGCGTTGGCTGTGGGACTGGGACCACGAGGCGCGCCGGCTGCGCACCCGGATTCCGTACGCAGACCAACAGATCTGGGTGATGACGGAGCGCACGGGGGATATTTGGGCGGCGATCGCGGTGAACACGCGGTTGGCGCAATTGCAGGGCGCGGCGTTTGGATTCGAAGTCCCGGCCAACCTCCGGGAGGCGGCCTCTGCGGGACGAGTTTGCGAGTTCCTCACGCTGTTTGCGGTGGGCGACCCATCGTTGAACCGCAAATTGCCGCTCTGGCGGGAAGTGTTCCCGGACCTGCAGGCCATGGGATTCACCCACGCCCTGGCGACAACGTCCCCGAGACTGCTGGGGCTTTACCGCTGGATCTATGCGGAGATCGTCGGGACGACGCGGATTGAAGGGGAGGAACGCGTGTTTCTACAGTTTGATCTCTCGCGGACACGGCGGAATCCACGGGTGTAGGAGGTGGGATGAAGGCAAGCTTGATGTCTCGATTCATTGGGTCTCGGAGGCTCCAGAACCGGGATACCTCGATGTGTCATAAGGTCAGATTGGCCCTGGCTGAACTCGGGAGAGCCGTGGCACCGTCCGCGTCCGAGTGATCGAGCTGATGATTGCCATTCGAGCCGCCTGACGCATGTCCCCCCTCAACCTCGCGCTCCGACTTCCGGTGACGGTGGTGGTCCTGGTGTTCGCCGTCTGCCTTGGTGGACTGCTTGGGATCAGCCGCATGGCTCGGGACGTGTTTCCGCCACTGGGCATCCCCACCATCTACGTGGCCCAGCCGTACGGCGGAATGGATGCGGGCCAGATGGAGGGCTCGCTGACGTACTATTACGAGTACCATTTCCTCTACATCACCGGGATCGAGCACGTCGAATCGAAGAACATCCAGGGCGCCGCCATCATGAAACTCCAGTTCCACCCGGGAACGGACATGGCGGCGGCGATGGCGGAGACGGTCGCTTATGTCAACCGAGCGCGGGCCTTCATGCCGCCCGGAACGCCGGGGCCGTTCGTGACGCGGTTCGACGCTGGCAGCGTTCCCGTTGGGCAGCTGGTATTCTCCACCGACAATCCCGGGCGCTCGCTCGGTCAGATGCAGGACGCGGCGCTCAACCAGGTGCGTCCACTCTTCGCCACCTTGCCTGGGGTCTCGGCGCCGCCGCCGTTCGGAGGCAGTGCCCGCACCATCACGGTCAACGTGAAGCCGGACCGCATGCAGGCCTACGGGCTTTCGGCCGACCAGATTGTGCAGGCCATTGCCCAGGCCAACACGATCAGTCCTTCGGGGAACATGAACCTGGGAGACCTGTATCCCATCGTCCCAGCCAATGCTCAGGTCCGGAATACCCGCGACCTGGAGGGAGTACCGCTGCGGGTCGAGGGTACGACCGGGGTCTTCATCCGTGACGTTGCCACGGTGCAGGACGCGGCCGATCTGGTGACGAGTTACGCTCTCGTGAACGGCCGGAGAACGGTTTACATGCCGGTCACAAAGCGCGCCGACGCTTCAACGCTGGCGGTTGTGGATCTGGTGAAGCGCAGTCTGCCCAAGTTCCAGGCGGCTGTGCCGGACGACATCAAGGTCAGCTACGAAATGGACCAATCGCCGGTCGTGACCCGCGCCATCGGAGACCTGGTGAAGGAAGGGGCGATTGGGGCGGTCCTGACCGGGTTGATGGTGCTGGTGTTTCTTCGAGACTGGCGGAGCGCCCTGGTTGTCGTTCTCAACATTCCCCTCGCGTTGCTGGCCGCTGCGTTCGGGCTTTGGCTGAGTGGCCAGACCGTGAACCTGATGACGCTGGGCGGGCTGGCCTTGGCGGTGGGGATTCTGGTCGATGAGGCCACGGTGGCCGTCGAGAACCTGCATGTTCACATGGCCCGCGGCGAGCCGCTGGCATCGGCCGCTTTGCTGGCCACCCGTGAGACGGCACTTCCACGCTTGCTGGCCATGCTGTGCATCGTCTCGGTCTTCCTGCCGGCGTTGTTCATGGATGGCGCCGCTCGGTCCCTGTTCACGCCGCTGGCGCTGGCGGTGGGCCTGTCGATGGCGGCGTCCTTCGTCTTGTCGAGCACGTTGGTCCCTATCCTCTGCGTTTGGTTCTTCGGAAAGGACAGTCACGTAGGCGATCCGACCTGGCTCAAACTCCTTCAACGCGGGTACTCCAAGGTGCTCGCTGGGATTCTTCGACTGCGCTGGGCGGTGGTCGTGGTGTACTTCGTCGCCGCGTCTGGGTTGGTGTGGTTCGCCGGTCGCCGTTTGGGTCTGGAGATCTTTCCTTCGGTCGAGGCAGGGCAGTTCGCGGTGCGGCTGCGCGCTCCTGCCGGCACCCGATTGGACAACACGGAACAGATGGCGCTCCAGGCGCTGGAGCTGATTCATCGCGAAGCCGGAGGAACCAATGTCAGTCTGACCATCGGGCTGGTGGGTGTTCATGCGCCGAACTACCCGGTGAACTTGATTCACCAATGGAACAGCGGACCCGACGAGGCCCACCTCTCGGTTCAGCTTCGTTCCGGCAGCGGGGTCCGCGTCCCGGAACTGAAGGATCGGCTCCGTTCCGTATTCGCGTCCGAACTGCCCGAGGTCCGTGTCTCGTTTGAGCCGAGCGACATCGTCAGCCGGGTCATGAGTTTTGGCTCGCCTACGCCGATCGAGGTGGCGGTCAGCGGTCCGAACCTGGCGGCGAGCCGGCAGTACGCCGAGCGTTTGTTGGAGACACTGGCGAAGCTGCCCGGACTCCGCGACGTGCAGATCTCGCAGGCCCTGGATTATCCCAGCGTGGAGGTTGCGGTGAACCGGGAACGGGCTGGGCTCCTGGGTGTGCAGGTCGGTGACGTCACCCGCTCGCTGGTGGCGGCCACCACCTCAAGTCGGTTCACCGTGCCCAATTTCTGGTCCGATCCCAATTCGGGGGTGAGTTACAGCGTGCAGGTGCAAGTGCCGCAGACCGGGACGGGATCGCTGGAGGATCTCCGCAATCTACCGCGTTCGGGTTGCCGAAATGGAGTCGGATGAACTCAAGGACCGGATCACGGGCGAGGTGGTGGAATTGCGGGCGCGGGCCGAGTTCGCCGTCGAACAGGTCACCATTGCCACCCGCAATGTCGCGGCGGCGCGCCGATCGCAGGAATTGACCCAGGGTCGAAGGGAGTTCGGCATTGGGGCCATTCTCGAAGCTGTCGATGCCGAGCGTGAACTGGCGCGCGCGCGAACCGAGCACCTGCGAGCCATCGCCAACCACAATGCGTGCCAGTGGGAGTTCTGGTACGTGATCGGACAGGACGAGAACGGTTCCCAAGCTGCGGCGGCACATTGAGGCGATAACTGCAGGCCTGAACCTTCACGTGGTTCGTCACGGAGTCCCTTTTGCTGTGCATCCTGATACTGGGGGCACGTGAGATCCCCAGGCGGAGCCGTCGGTTGAGGTCATTCGTTGACGATAGCCGCCGCCAAGATCATCGAGTCGCTCACCAGAAACGCGATGCCTGAGCAGACAGGCGGCAGTCCTCGTTCTGCCCTGGACCAGAAACGTCCTTGGTCATCCGACAGGTAAATGCCCTCGGCAACCCCAGCAACGACCAACTCCGGGTTGGCGCCCATCGCCCAGACTGGCGCATTCGGAGGCAGGTCTCCGGTCGCCGGCCGCCAGGAATTTCCACGGTCTGATGACCAGAAGATACCGCCAGGATTGTGACCTGCGATGAGGTTCTCGCCGACCGCCGCAAGGGCCAGCGGGATCACCCCCTCGGAGCGACCCCAGCGTCCATCCGACCCATCAAAACCGTACAGTCCATTGGAGTACAGCCCGGCGAACACGGTTCCACCCAGCTTCGCCAAATCGAAAACTTGGGCGCCCGCCGGGAGACCTTCGCCGACGATCTCCCAGGTCTTGCCGTTGTCGGTGGAGTGGAGGACTCCGCCTGCATCCAATCCGGCATAGAGGATTCCATCCGCTTGCTTGATGGATCGAACTTTGCGCGAATCGCGAACCGCATTGAGGCGTTCCCAGGAGGAGCCGTCGTCCATGGATGCCACGATTTCACCGCCATCCGTACCGGCATACAGGGTTTTGCCCCGGGCGCAGAGGCAAAGCACCCGGCGTGATTTTCCAGGAATCATGGTGGCAGACCGCCACGATATTCCGGAGTCATCCGAGACGAACACCCCGACATCGGTTCCGGCGAAATGGCGACGGGTTGATGCGGCCAATGCATTGATCCGGGCCGCCGACGGCAAGCCAGTATCCGAGCGTGCCCACGACTGGCCCCGGTCAACGGAGCGGAAGACGGCGTGAACAGAAGTGGCTGCATCGGCGGCGCCGGCCAAGGCCAGGAATCCGAGGCAGAGGATCATGAGTTGAGGAAGGCGAGACATTGGTGTGGGCGCTGCAGTGGTTACGGCGGTCGAAGTTTGTCGATTCGGCCCCGGAAATCCCCCGGAGATCGAGAGAGATCTCAGTCGAGTCCGACTCAGACACCCCGACGTGGCATCGAACTCGCATTGACGGTGGCCGATGTGGTCTTGGTGAGGCGGGTGCGGCTCACCTGCAGTGAGCGTGCGAGTGCTGGCTTTCCAATTGTGCCACGATAGAACCTCGCGGCGATATGCACCCCTACGACCGAGATCCAAGCTTCGCCCTGAAGGACGCGATCCTCGCCGACGATGTCGGTCGCGTTGCCGACCTGCTCGACAAGTCACCGACCTTGAAAGAAAGGCTCAACGAGCCGCTCCCCGGTGACAGTTTCGGAGCCACGCCCTTGATCGCCGCGGTGCAGCGGACGAACCGCGACATGATCGATCTGCTGCTCCGTTCTGGAGCGGACATCAATGGCCGCAGCCATTGGTGGGCGGGAGGCTTCGGTGTTCTAGATGATGACCGCGGCTTGGCTGACTTTCTGATCGCGCGTGGAGCCCGCGTGGATGCCCATGCCGCGGCACGACTGGGTATGCTCGAAAAACTCCGCGAGCTTATCGACGCCGACCCGGAAGTTGTGGCCAGCCGAGGAGGAGATGGACAGACCCCCCTCCATTTCGCCTCTTCGGTCGAGATCGCGCGTCTTCTCCTGGAGCGCGGCGCGGATATCGACGCTCTGGACATGGATCACGAATCGACTCCGGCACAATTCATGATGCGGGATCGTCGTGATGTCGCGCGGTTCCTGGTTTCGCGCGGGTGCAGAACCGATTTGCTGATGGCCGCGGCACTCGGCGAACGGGATCTGGTTCGCCTCCTCCTGGACGAAGATCCATCACGCATTCGTTTGAACGTGTCGGACGATCACTTTCCCAAGCGGGATTCTCGTTCAGGCGGCTGCATCTACATCTGGACACTTGGGAGGAACAAGACACCGCACGCGTTAGCGTTGGAATCCGGCCACACGGAGGTCTTGCGGATTCTCATGGACCGAAGCCCCGATTCGCTTCAGCTCTCGCTGGCCCTTGAACTTGGCGACGTCGAGCTCTTCAACCGCATCCTGGTCGCCCATCCGAATCTGCCCAAGGCCCTTTCGCCCAGCGAACAGCACAAGCTCGTGGACGCAGCTCAGGATCGCAACTTCGACGCGGTCGACCGGATGTTGAGAGCAGGTTGGCCTACCGAAGCGCGCGGTCTCCATGGTGGCACAGCACTTCACTGGGCCGCGTATCAAGGCGATGCAGAAATGGCAGGTCTGATCCTTGGATTTCATCCCCGGCTTGAAGCCGTCGACGCTCAATTCGGGGGCACGCCGCTGGGCTGGGCCATTCATGGATCCATGGGAGGCAGTGGCTTCCCCACTGCTGATTTCGCGAAAACCGTGGCCGCCTTGCTCAACGCCGGCGCCAAACCGCCCCAGAGAATATCGGGATCCCCTTCGGTCCAGTCTGTTCTCCGTGAATTCACCGCCCCTACCTCGTGATTCGAAATTCGAGCCTTTCGATCATTGACCTGCTTTGCCGTACGATGTGCGGATCAGGCAGACCTGTGAATCCGTCAGTAGAGGATGAGGAAACGTTCGCCAGGGAGGGCCGCCGCGGCGGCCATGCTCCATGTTGGCAAACCGGCGACGCGGCCCCGTTCGCCGATGGGCTTCCCTGCCGAATCAAACCGCTGCCACGCGACGTCGCCCCCCTTCGCCCAAGCGGTTCCCTCCGTCCAGACCAGGAGGACTTCACCGCGGGGGCTGCCAACCACGACCGGATGTTTGGGGTTCTTGCCCACTGCGGACGGCGCCACGGGGCGTGAAGGCGGCTGCCCTTGATGGCCGAGAATCGACCAGAAGACCTGGCCATTGGTTTCCCACGCCGCCAGCACGGAATCCCCGGTTCTGGCGAACGACGTGCTGCTCATGGGGCAGGCTGCAACCTTCCACGGATGGGTGAGTGCCGTCTGGAATTCCAAACGGCTGTCCCCCGCAACGAGCAGGAGTTGGTCGCGGTACCCGGTCTCCAAGGCCCCACGGTACGAAATGAAGAGATTCCCCAGCCCGTCGGCGAAGGTTTTCATGCCGCAACATCCACACGCCCCGGTGGCCTGCTCGATGGCGATGCGTTCCGGAGCGAAGGATCGCCCACCGTCCATTGAATGCGCCACGAAGACGGCCCGCCCGGCCTCGCCTTGGGTGTTTCCCGGCTTGGGGGCGTGCCACGTGACGTAGACGTTTCCTCGGGCATCGGCCGCCACAGAACCACCGCCGTCCAGTCCTCGCGCCTTCGTGATGACATCGCGTTCGGGCTCGAACGCGGTGCCTTCATCATTCAGACGGGTGTAGAGCATGGGTGCCAGCATGTGATCGCCCCCTTTGGGTGCTGGCCCATTCCATGCCACGTGAACGCGCCCGTGCTCGCCAATGGCCAATTGGCCGCCTCGAATCGTGCCCACCGCCATGGCGCTTGCGGGCCGACGGTTGACTCGGACCGACCTGCTGAAACCCGCGGCACCGCGCGATTGGCGGGCGTAGAAGAGGTCCCCCGCCGACGCGTCTCCTTTGAAATAGAGGAGATGGAGGTTGCCCTGATCGTCCGAGGCGATTTGGGGCTGGATTCCTCCCTCCGGCACGCGGACCAGGGTGATCGCGTCCTCCGCGCGGGCCGCCGATGCGTGGATCAAGATCAGAATCCCGGCGCCGACGACTCTCCATCCGTGCCGACGGGTGACGGGGTGAAGTTTCGGCTGCGCCGAGATTGGATAGGAATCCTGCATGGGATGGGTGTGCTGGAGGTTACCCTGCGAACTTGGCACGCACTTCAACCCGCAAGCGAGCCATCTCCTGGTTCTCCGCAGGTGCAGTCCAGGCAGCCGTGCTTGCTGCAAGCCTGGCAATTCCTGGAAAGCGCCTCGCGGAGGTGTCGGCGCGCCCGGTGGAGGCGGACTGTGAGGTTGTTCCGCGTTAATCCCAGCTCCTCGGCGACCACGCCAGGCTCCTTGCCCTGAAGATCGATTTGTTCGAGCAGCACACGATAGGCCTCGGGCACCGCAGGAAGTAGTCGCTTGAAACACGCGCACAACACCCGTGCGTCGCTCGGGCTCGGTGATTCCGCCAAATCTCGTTCAAACTGCTCCAACGCCCGCGATCTGGTAGCACGTCGTCGGTAGAGGTCGATGATGCTCCGGCGCAGGATGCGATAAAACCACGCAACGCTCTCTTCGTCGTTGGCCGGCTTCCGGTCGGCTCCCAACGCCTTCACCAGGCTTTCCTGCACGAGATCCTCGGCGAGGTGGGGATCGCCGACCCGCTTCCGGGTGAATGCGATGAACGTCTCCAGGTTCTTCAGGATCGCCTCGTTCATCGAATTCATGATGCCGAACCTCGCAGAATGAACCCGTTACACCAAGCAGGTCGCGGTTCCTCGAACGTGTGTAATGATTCCATGTCGGCTGCGTTAGCCGGTGTGCATGATGAAAACAGATCCCACCCACCGGGAAACCGAGAAGCCGTCGTGCTGCGGCGGCCACTCACTCCCTCGCCCGCAGGCTTCCCACGCGCACGCCGCCGAAGGCCAGGACCACGATCACACTCAGGCGCATGAACACCGGCATGAACCTGGCCACGCGCATGGGGTCCACGGCGTCACACCTTCGCCAGCCGCCAAGTACTACTGCCCAATGTGCCCGGGAGTGGAGTCGGACGAGCCTGGCACTTGCCCCAAGTGCGGCATGGCTCTCGAACGGAATCCCGCTTGGAAGCCCGTCGCCGAAGTGGTCTACACCTGTCCGATGCACCCTGAGGTGGTGCAGGATCATCCAGGAGACTGCCCCAAGTGCGGCATGGCGCTGGAGCCGAAGACGCTGGTTTCGGTGGCTGGGGAGGACGACTCCGAACTCTGCGACATGACGCGTCGGTTCCGTTGGGGTGCGGTCCTGACGCTGCCGGTGTTCGTGGTGGCGATGGCCCATCTGGTGCCCGCCTGGCGCCACGCGCAGTGGGCCGTTGGGGATGTGTCGCGTTGGGGCCAGTTCGTCCTGACCACACCGGTGGTGGCCTGGGCAGGTTGGCCGTTCTTCGTGCGCGGCTGGCGCTCGCTGGTTCACAGGAGCCTGAACATGTTCACGCTCATCGCCCTGGGAGTCGGCGCGGCTTACCTGTCCAGCGCCGCGGCGATGCTCGCGCCGCAGTGGTTTCCTCCCGGCACCGGGCATCCTGGCCAACCCGCGCTCTACTTTGAGGCGGCCGCGGTGGTCACCGTGCTGGTGCTCCTGGGCCAGGTGCTTGAACTCCGCGCCCGGCAGCGAACGGGAAGCGCCCTTAGGGCGTTGATTGGCCTGTCGCCAAAGACCGCGAGGCGCGTCACACCCGAGGGCGACGAGGATGTGCCGCTGGATGCGGTGAAGCCGGGCGATCGGCTGCGTGTGCGACCGGGGGAGAAGGTGCCGGTGGATGGAATCGTGGTCGAAGGGCGCACGTCCATCGATGAATCCATGCTGACCGGGGAACCCCTTCCCGTGGAGAAGGAGCCGGAAGCCAAGGTCTCCGGGGGCACACTCAATACGACGGGTGGCATCGTGATGCGTGCCGAACGGGTGGGCGCGGAAACGTTGCTCGCGCGCATTGTGGACCTCGTGGCCCAGGCCCAGCGCAGCCGGGCCCCGATTCAGTCGCTGGCCGACAAGGTGGCGGCCTGGTTCGTTCCAGCGGTGCTCTTGGTGGCTGCGGCCACGTTCGTGGCCTGGATGGTTTGGGGACCGGAACCCCGACTGGGGTTCGCCATCACCAACGCCGTGGCTGTCCTCATCATCGCCTGCCCATGCGCTCTCGGCCTCGCCACCCCGATGAGCGTGATGGTGGGTGTGGGACGCGGTGCCCAGGCGGGGGTGCTCATTCGCAACGCGGAGGCGATTGAAAAATTGGCCCGCATCACCACCCTCGCGGTCGACAAGACCGGCACTCTGACCGAAGGAAAGCCACGACTGGGGCAGGTCCTCCCCGCCGACGGCTTCTCCGCAGACGAAGTCCTGGGCCTTGCGGCATCGCTGGAGCAGGCGAGCGAGCATCCGCTGGCTCACGCCGTCACCCTGGCCGCTCGGGAATCCAACCTCCCGCTGCGCGCCCCGACGGGGTTTCAGTCCCTGACCGGTGGCGGCGTGTCCGGAACGGTCGACGGGCGTCGGGTGAGGGTGGGCAAACCAGAGTTCCTTCGGGACAGCGGGGTTTCCGGAGCCGATTCCCTGGAATTAATTGCTTCCCCTCTTCAGGCCGGCGGTGCGATCGCCTTGTTCGTGGCCGTGGAGGACCACGCGGCCGGGATCTTGATCGTCGGTGACTCGGTCAAGCCGTCCACACCCCGTGCGCTGGAGGAATTGCGGGTTCTGGGAGTCAGCGTCGTGATGATGACCGGCGATCATCCGCGCACGGCGGGTGCGGTGGCGGCCAGCCTGGGTATCGCCAATTACCATGCGGGCATGACGCCGCAGCAGAAGCACGAACAGGTACTGGCCCTCAAGGCCACGGGCCAAGTCGTCGGAATGGCGGGTGATGGCATCAATGATGCGCCGGCCCTGGCTGCGGCAGACGTCGGCATCGCCATGGGCACCGGCACCGACATCGCCATGGAGAGCGCCGGCGTGACGCTCGTGAAGGGCGACCTTCGAGGCATCGTGCGCGCCATCCGGCTCGGACGGGCGATGATGTCCAACATCCGCCAGAACCTGTTGTTTGCCTTCCTCTACAACGCACTGGGGATCCCCATTGCGGCGGGGGTGTTGTTCCCGATCGTGGGGATGTTGATGAGCCCGATGCTCGCTGGCGTCGCCATGAGCTTCAGTTCCGTCTCCGTGATCGCCAATGCGCTCCGCCTGCGGCGTGCCCGACTCGATTGAATGGGACCTCACGCCAAGAAATGGTGCATTGAGGACAAGAACGGACGATCGATGTCGGGAGGGTTGCGGCCGCGCCCGACGTAGATGTGGGTAGACAGTTCGGAGCCTGCGAAAATCAAAACCAAGAGCCCCAGCATGAAAGCCCCCTTCACCCTACGTCCCATCGCCTTCCTCGTTGCATCCGTGAGTGTCGCCCTGGGATTGACCTTCGGTATGAGTTTCACAAGTGGCGCTGCCGACGCGCCCAGGAAGGGGGCGGAACGCCTCACGCAGTTCGGCGCGCCGTCACCGGTCCGCGAGGCATCCGTCTCCCGGCCTGCGTCCAAAACACACTCGAATTGTGGATCGTGCACGACCGTGACGACGGCGCGCGCCTCCGAGACTGCCAAGGGAGGGGAAGTCCTCCTCGTCCGTGGAAAGCCGACCACGCGGGTCTCCACGCACGGATGTGGCGGATGCTCGACGAGTCTTGGCGTGACGGGTTTCGGCAAGTCCAAGACCCAAACCGTGACGCACGGCTGTACGAAGCCGATGCTGACCTCGGTCCTTTGCTGTAAGTAGCCGTGCCCTCCGAATCCCCATGCCGGGGAGCAGGTGATGTAGCCCTCTCCTTGACGCTGGAGGAAGCCGGTTCTCCCGAAAGCGGTGCCTCTTTCTCCCCCGGGTCGGTACAGGGTCGACGGCCCTTTGAATTCTGAAGCGTTGATCGAATGCGCGTGACCCCACATGTTACCCCCGTGACTCGGATTTGGCGCATGATGGCGTTGCTGCTGATGGCCTGTTGGCTGCCGGCATCCTCCCACGTGCATCTGCAGCACTTGGGACTGATTCACCAGGTTCACGCGGATCATCACCCTCACCACCACCACGATCACGGCGACGCCCCGCCCGGTCATCATGAGCATGGGGCCGACAACCACGCCGCGGCGGATGGTGAGTGCCTGAATTCATCGGTCACCTCGGGATGGGACCTTCCTTGGGCTGGGGTAGACGAACTCAGCCTCGACATCGTTCCTGCGTTACCAGGCGGCACCACGCTGGCGATGCGTGAGGCCACGGGCCTGGCACCACCTGGCACCGGTCCACCGGGGTTCTCGGCTTCCTGGCAGTTCCTCCTTCGCGCGGCCCTTCCTGTCCGCGCACCTTCCTTCGTGTCCTGACGGCCCGCTTCGGGTCGCCCTTCCTCTTCGCCCGGTCCAGCACCGGTCGGTCTCCCGGTCTCTTGCGCTGCCCGAATCCGCTCCGGGCGGCTGCCCTCCGATGAGGGACACTTGTCGAGCGGTTGGATCCCAATGCCTGACCATGAAAAACAACTTTTCCAACACCACTGTTAAGTCCCTGTTCACCACGATCCTGCCCACGTTGGCCGCCCTCGCCCTCCTCACGGGCTGTGGCGATTCGCAACCGACCGCGTCAGCCGATCACGACGACGATCACATGCACGCCCCGCCTCATGGCGGGACTCCGGTTCAACTTGGGGACGAGGTGTACCACCTCGAACTGGTCGCCGACACCACCGAGGGCAAGATGCTGGCCTACGTCTACGACGGGCACTTCCACGATCCGGTGCTTGTGCCCGAGACCAACTTCGTTCTTCAGGCTCGTCTGAACGCAGCGATGGAGAGCCTCTCCTTTACCCGTGTTCCCAATCCGGCCAACGGTCAGTTGCCAACCGCTTCCGCACTCTTCAGTGCCCGCGCGGACTGGTTGAAGACGAACCCGCCCTTCGAGGGAACGCTGCCGCTCATCATGTTGGGCGGACGGAGCTTCACCAACGTCGTCTTCCCTTATCCCAAGGGAACCCTCCACGCCCACTGATGCGCCGCTATGAACAACCCCACAATCCAATGGTTGCTCGGCGCCCTTCTGGTCGCTGGATGGGCGGTGGCATCCGGCTGCAAGCCGGGGACCCCCGTCGGCGAGGTCGATCACGGCCATAGCCATGACGGAGGCCATGAACATGAGGAGAAGACGGCGCAGATCACCGTTTGGGCCGATCGTTACGAGGTCTTCGCCGAGCACAAGGCGCCGGTGGCCGGTCAGCCCACGACGTTCATCACCCATGTGACCGATTTGGTCACGCTGGAGCCGCGAAAGGAGGGGATGGTGAAGTTCCTCCTGCGCCAGGGACAGTCTGTGACCGAGCACCCCCAAGCGGCACCCGCACGCGCGGGCATCTACCTCCCGGCCCTCGTGTTTCCCCAGGCGGGCGACTGGCAACTCACCCTTGTCGTGCCCACCGACGGCACCAACGTTCCGGTGGAGCTTGGAATGATCAGGGTCTACCCCGACCAACACGACGCGGATCACGCGAACATCCCCGACGCGCCCGAGGGCGTGAGCTTCTTGAAGGAGCAGCAGTGGAAGATTCTTTCGCGGACCGAACCGGTCACGCGACGCGCCTTGAGCGAACGGGTGCGCCTTCCCGCGAGGGTCCGCGCCAAACCGGGTGGCAGTGCTGTCGTCACGGCGCCGGTCTCGGGGCAGTTGTTGCCTCTCCCGGACGCAGCTTCGGTGTTGCCAGGCCAACGCGTCGCCGCGGGGCAATTGCTCGGATTGCTGGCCCCGAACTTCTCCGAAGCCGCCACCCGGATCGCCGAGGCGGAAGGGAATTTCACCACCGCCAAGGCCAGTTTGGAACAGGCCGAAGCCGCGTACGCCCGAACCAAGCGACTGGCGGCCGAGAAGGCCAAGTCCGAGCGCGAATTGCAGGAAGCCGAACTTGCGGTCGCCTCGGCCCGGGCGCGCCATGCCGCCGCCGCCGGCATTCTGGGAACCTTCCGTCAGTCCGATGGGATTCGTTCGCCCGGTGCATCGCTTCAGATGGAACTGCGCGCGCCCATCGCTGGGGTTCTCACCTCGGTGGCCGCCGGGCCTGGTGAACTCCTGTCGACCGGGCAGCAGGTCTTCACGGTCCTGAATCCGGAGACGGTCTGGATCGAAGCGGCCGTTCCCGCGTCGACGGTTCCCCATCTCGGAGCGGCAACCCAAGCTGCGTTGGAGACCCCGGGAGCACCCGGCACGTTCCTTCAGGTCACCGGTGGAGACCATGGCCGGCTTCTCTCGGTTGGGTATGAAGTCGACGCTGCGACACGCACGGTGCCGCTGCTCTACGAGACCTCCAATCGCGACGGGAAGCTGCGCGTTGGGCAGGACGTCGTCCTCCATGTCGAGACGGCCCAGGCGGCGGGTGCGCTCGCCATTCCGGAGAGCGCGATCGTTGAGGAAGGCGACCTGTTGATCGCCTTTGTTCAGATCTCCGGCGAGACGTTCGAGAAGCGGGAGATCAAGGCAGGTGTCCGGGATACCGGTTTTGTCCAGGTGCTCGAGGGCATCCAGGAAGGCGAACGGGTGGTCACCCAGGGGGCTTACGCCATCCGTCTTTCCACACTCACCGGCGTTATCCCGGCGCATGGCCACGCCCACTAAGGAACACCATGGACCGACTCATTCAGTGGGCCCTGGGCAATCGGGTCATCGTTCTCGTCTGCGCCGTGCTCCTCACGGTCTTCGGCGGGTACACCGCCGTCCGCATGCCGGTGGACGTTTTTCCGGACCTGACCGCGCCGACGGTGACCGTGATCACCGAAGCTCTGGGAATGGCTCCGACCGAGGTCGAGAGTCAGGTCACCTTTCCCATCGAGACGTCCGTCAATGGGGCAGCCGGGGTGCGTCGGGTTCGGTCGGCGACCGCGGTCGGCATCTCCGTGGTCTGGGTGGAGTTTGAATGGGGCACCAACATCCGCGAAGCCCGGCAGGTCGTTGCGGAGAAGATCGCCTCGGTCAGCGGAAGCCTCCCGCCTGAGGTGGAGCGGCCGGTTCTGGCACCGCAGTCCTCGATCATGGGTGAGATCCTCTTCCTGGCGCTGTCGTCGGACCAGCACACCCCGGCTGAACTGCGCAGCTATGCGGAGGTGTCGATCCGACGCCGGTTGCTGGCGGTGCCCGGCGTTTCGCAGGTGACGCCCATCGGTGGAGGGGAGAAGCAGTACCAGGTCACGGTCGACCCGGCTTCCCTTCGGTCGCACGGCGTGGGGTTCAACCAACTGCTTCGAGCGCTCGAAGAGGGCAACGAGAACGTCTCGGCTGGCGTCATCAATCAGCGCGGGGCCGAGTGGTTGGTCACCGGCATCGGCCGCGTGCGCACGACCAACGATATCGCAGCGACGGTCGTCTCGGCTCGGAATGGCATTCCCACGTTGGTTCGTGACCTCGGGACCACGGCGATCGGCGAGGCCCCCAAGCGCGGGGAGGGTTCGGCGATGGGACGGCCGGCCGTGATCCTGGGCATCCAGAAGCAGCCCGGCGCGAACACCCTGGACCTGACGCGCCGACTGGATGCCGCGCTGGCGGATATCTCGGCCAAGCTCCCCGCGGGGATGCAGGTCAAGACCGATATCTTCCGACAAGCGGACTTCATTTCCGTTTCGGTGAGCAACGTCCAGCAGGCGCTCCTGGAAGGGGTTGTTCTGGTCACGCTGGTGGTGCTGCTGTTCCTGGGCAACTACCGCGCCACCCTGATCACCTTGACCGCCATTCCGTTGTCGTTGGTCACCGCGGTGCTGGCGCTCCACTTCTTCGGGGCCTCCATCAACACCATGACCCTGGGCGGCATGGCTATCGCCATCGGTGCCCTGGTGGATGACGCCGTGATTGACGTGGAGAACGTCTTCCGGCGACTGCGGGAGAACCAACACGCTCCCCGGGAAGCGAGGCGTCCGATTCTGCAGGTGGTCTTCGAGGCCAGCGCCGAGATCCGCAGTTCCATCGTCTTCGCCACGCTGATCATCGCTCTGGTGTTCGTTCCAATCTTCTTTCTGGGCGGGGTGGAGGGAAGGTTGTTGCGTCCCCTGGGTGAGGCGTACCTCGTGGCGCTGCTGGCATCCCTGATCGTCGCGGTCACGGTGACTCCGGTGCTGTGCTACTTCCTCCTGCCCAGGAGCCGGGGGGTTCAGGCGGAGCACGAACCGAGGTTCGTCCGGTGGTTGAAGAACCGTTACGCTCCCGTCCTGGAATCGGCGTTGAAGCGTCCGGTGCGGGTGGTCGTTCCGGCGGTCGTGGCCTTAGCCATCGCTCTGATCTCAACCCATTGGCTCGGCCGCGCCTTCCTTCCGGAATTCAACGAGGGTTCGTTGACCATCAGCGCGGTAACGCTTCCGGGGACTTCCCTGGCGGAGTCCGACGCCTTGGGCCGGGTGGTCGAGAACACGCTGTTGAGCTTTCCGGAAGTCGTTTCCGTGGCCCGTCGCACCGGACGCGCCGAACTCGACGAGCACGCCCAGGGTGTGGAATCGGCCGAACTGGACGTTTCCATGGTGATGAAGGAGAGGACCAAGTCGGAGTTCCTGGAGGCCTTGCGCGCTGCGTTCAGCCAGATCCCTGGGGTGAACATCACCATCGGGCAACCCATCTCCCACCGCATCGACCACATGCTCTCCGGCACACGGGCGAACATCGCGGTGAAAATCTTCGGCCCCGACCTCTACCGCTTGCGCACACTGGCGGAACAGGCCCGGCAAGCGATGCAGGGCGTTCCCGGGGTGGTGGATCTGTCGGTTGAGCAACAGACCGAGGTTCCGGTGCTCAAAGTCCGCTTCGACCGGGAGGCCATCGCACGCCATGCGCTCACGATTCGGGAAGTGGCGCGAACCCTGGAGGCAGCCTTGCAAGGCGTGAAGGTCTCACGCGTGCTGGAAGGCCAGAGTTCTTACGACCTCGTGGTGCGTCTGGTCGACGCCGGTGCCTGGCGACTCGAAACGCTGGGTTCGCTTCTGGTGGACACGCCCTCTGGCGCCCGCGTGCCGCTCGGTTCGATGGCCAGCATTCGGCGGGAGACCGGCCCGAACCAGATCCTGCGCGAGCAGGTGGAACGGAAGATCGTGGTGCAGTGCAACGTGTCCGGACGCGACGTGACCGGGGTCGTGCGCGACATCCAGCGGTTCGTGGATCCGCTACTCGCCGGGACGCGCGACTATCGGGTCGAGTACGCGGGCCAATTCGAGAGCGCCGCGGAGGCCGGCCGCACGCTGACCTTGGTGGGTGTGGGTGTGGTGATCGGCATCGGTTTCCTGCTGCACCTGGCATTCCAATCGGCACGGGATGCCGCGCTGGTGATGCTCAACCTGCCCCTGGCCCTGATCGGGGGTGTTGCCGGTGTGTTTGTGAGTGGCGGTGTGCTCAGCGTGGCGTCCCTGATCGGGTTCATCACCGTGTTCGGCATCGCCACCCGCAACGGCATCATGCTCGTGTCGCATATCCGCCACCTCCAGGAACGCGAAGGGGTGAAGGAATTTCGGGAAGCGGTGCGACGAGGCGCTATGGAGCGTCTCGTTCCGATTCTGATGACCGCGCTCGCCGCCGGCCTCGCGCTGATCCCCTTGGCCATGGGGGGTGGCAAGCCCGGCAATGAAATCCAGACACCCATGGCCATCGTCATCCTCTTCGGGCTCCTGACGTCGATGGTGCTGAACATGATCGTCGTTCCGGCGCTGTATCTGCGCTTCGGCCGGCCGGCGGTTCCGGGGGTTCACGGCTCCATCTCCATCGCTTGAACTCAACCTTCCTCGCATCGCTATGAAAGCATCCAAACGTCTCTTTGCCCTCGGGTTGAGCCTCCTGATGGTCGGCGCAGTCACCCCAGCGCTGACCGCTGCTCCGGTCGCCGCACTCACGCTGGAACACGCCCTGGCGCTCGCCGAACAAAACCACCCCAGTCTCATTGAGGCGGGCGCGCTGGTTCGAGCGGCCGAGGGTCGCGTGCAACAGGCGGGTGCCCGTCCCAATCCGGAAGCCATCGCCCGGATGGAGAATGCCCCGTTCCGGGGAAACACGACGGGCAACGCGGACTATCTGGCGGGCGTCGGCATCACGATCCCCCTGGGGAACCGCCGTGAGCAGGCAACCCGGGTCGAGGACCTCGACCGCCAACGCCTGGGCTTCGAAGCCGGCGGGAAGCGGCTCGAACTCCAACGCACGGTTCAGGCCGAGTTCGCGACCGCCCTTTACCAGGAAGAAGCCCGTCACCTGCGCGGCGAACTGGTGAGCGCCGCCGAGGAATCCGTACGGATCACCCGCGTTCGACTCGACGCCGGCGACGCGGTCCCGACCGATCTGGCGCGCATGGAGGCGGAACTGGCGGCTGCCCAGGCTGAATGGAATCGGAGCGATCTCATGCGTCGGCAAGCGCTGGTTGCGTTGGCTTCGACGATCGGCCTGCCCGCGGACGACGTCCGTGGGGTGCAAGGCTCCTTGGGGACAACGCTGGAAATTCCCGCCTTGGAAGAACTCGCCATCGAACTCGCGACGCACCCGGCGATGGCCGCCGCGGGCGCCGCGCTCTCGGCCCGTGAGGCCGGCGTTTCGTTGTCGAGAGTCCAGCGCATTCCCGACCTCAAAGCGGAGTTGTTGTACCATCGGATCGAATCCAGTCAGCGGGACGCGTTCGATGTCGGTGTCAGTCTTCCCCTCCCATTGTTCGATCGTGGGCGAGGCCGGCTTCGGGAAGCGGAGGCGCAGCGCGATGCTGCGGAGGCCCGGATGCGGTCCGCACAAAGGGAGCTTCGCAGCCAACTTCGAGAGGCCCACGGGCTGCTCACCGCGGCGCTCGCCGACGCGCGCACTCTCGAACTCCAGGTTCTCCCGAAGATGAAGATCGTTCGGGACGGCACTGAAGCGCGTTATGCCGCGGGAGATTTGAGCTTGGGGGAAGTCCTCTCAGTTCGCCGGGATGATGCGAGCGTCAGGCTGCGTTACCTGGAATCCCTCCGAGACACCATGCTCGCGTGGGCGGAACTTCGCCCGTTCTTGAAGCCGTAGCGGCCGCCGAGTCGCTCACCAGGATTGCGGGAAGGAATCCGTGGAACGGGTCCGGGAGTTTCCCGTACGTGCCGTGTCGCTGCCTGCGGCGGTCGCAAGTGCACTCTTCAGGCTTCCTTCGGATCGATCGCGGCAGGGTCGGAGTCGGTTGGGTGGAAGCCGAAATCAAGGCGAGGTGTAGACGAGCCAGAGACCGCCCAGCAGGACCAGGATCCCGCAGGTCGCCTTGAGGATCGCGACGCCTTGGGAATGATCGTTCCAATTGAGGAAACGCTGGACCCGCTCCGTGGACGTGCCTGCGGCGACGATGACGCCGCAATGTCCCAGGCCGTAGGCCACCAGCAGCAGTACGCCGAAGACCAGATCCGAAGCGGCGAGCCGGAACGTGACGCCGAGCATGGGCGCCATGTAAGCAAAGGTGCAGGGACCCAGGGCGACACCGAAAACCAGGCCGAGAATGAAGGCGGCCAGCAAGCCCCTGCGTTTCATGGTGGTCGGCCCGGCTCCTGGAAAGGAAAGCGGGATCACCCCCAGAAGATGCAAACCCACCACGAAGAAGATCAGAGCGACGAAGTAATTTCCGTAGCGCCCGACATCGCCCATCATCCGGCCTGCTGCGGCGGTGACGACGCCGATGGCTGCGATGGTGATCAAGATGCCCACTGCGAAGAGTGTGGCGGTCCAGAACGCCCTCCGGGTGGTGACGCGGCCCTGATCGCTGATAAAGCCGACGATCAGGGGGATGCTCGCGAGATGGCAGGGGCTGAGCAGGATGCTCAGGATGCCCCAGACGAACGCGGCGCCGAGTGCGACCAGGGGCGCACCTTCGATCGCGCGGCTGAGTTGGGTGAAGAGCTGTTCCATGGTGACCTGGGTGGCCTACCGGCACTTTCCGAGCTTGCAGGCCTTGGCGATCGGACCGGGGCTGAGGTGCATTGTGCCGACAAGCGTCGGGACCATGCTGATCGGATGACCGGTCAGGGCGGGCCGCCCATCCAGCCATGACCTCAAGTGCGCATGACTCACCCATATGCCCCGGCTAAAGCACCCGGTTGAGGTCGATTCCCAGGGCCTTCCATTGGGCGAGGATGTCTTCCTTGCCGAAGAAGCCGACGTGTCGGAACAGCTCCTTCCCAGCGGTATCGTAGAAGATCTGAGTTGGGATCATCTCGACGGCATACTCCTTGCCGGCGTCTGGGTTCTTCCAAATGTCGATGAAATCGGTCGTGAAGTGCTGGGAATAGTCGCGCTTCAGCTCCGCCAAAATGGGGGCCATCATTTTGCAGGGAATGCACTTCTCCGCACCCAGGTCCACCAGACGGGGAAGCTGGGCCGCGACCGCGGGGGGCGGTGGGCCGACTGGGTTGGACGCGGTCGACAGGGGCGTGCTGGTGATTGTGGGATCGCTGGCCGGTGCGGACTGCTGGGAGCCTCGTTCCTTGAGGGCAACGGCGATCGCCACCAGTCCGGCGAGGACGGTGACGATCAGGATTTTGGTGGGCGCATTCATGGGCTGGCCTCGATCGTGGAGGAGGCTTTTTCGGTCGTGGCGGCCTTTTGGAGCAGGGCTTTGAGCTCGGGAACGCCTGGCACTTTGCCGGAGAACTGGACGCTGCCGTTGATCGCCAGGGCAGGGGTGAGCATGACGCCCATGGCCATGATCTGTTGGATGTCGCTCACCTTGGTGAGTTCGAAGATCAGCCCGAGTTCCCGGGCCGCCTGCTCGGTGATTTGAGCGAGGGTTTTGCAGCGGGTGCAGCCGGGTCCGATGACGAGCAGTTGCATGGAAATGGGGTGTTTGGGGGGATTGGTTTAGGGCGCTTCGTCAAGCAGACGGGTGAACGTCGCCATGGGAGTCATCAACCGTGGGAGCTTATTCGCTATTTGGCGAAGTGCGTCAATGGTTTGGGGCCAAAGCGAAGCCCACCCCTGACCTCCGGGAGGGCAGGGGTGGGCTGGCGGCGGATCGAGTTCCGCGGCGCAGTCCTAACTCCGCGGCTTGCGCCCGGTGATGTTCGCCGAGGCAACAAAGTCGCCGGCGCTTTGTCCCGGGATCCAATCGTTGATGAAGGCGCGGCTTGCCGCCTTGACCTCGACCCGGATGTCGGTGAACCCGGCGACGGTCAGCATCGACTCCAATTCCGCCGGTGATGCGGCGCCCGCGACGCAGCCCGTGTAGGCTGCCAGATCGGATTTCAATGCGGGCGGGATGGGTTGGAGGGCGACGATATCGGAAATCGCGAGGCGGCCGCCGGGCCTGAGCACTCGGAAGGCGTCCCGATAGACCCGGGCCTTGTCCGGGGACAAGTTGACCACGCAGTTCGACAGGATGAGATCGGCGACGCCGTCGGCAACGGGGAGCGCTTCGATTTCGCCCAGGCGGAATTCCACGTTCGCGTAACCACCCTTTGCGGCGTTGGCCCGAGCTTTGCTGATCATTTCGGGCGTCATGTCCACGCCGATGACCCGGCCATGGTCTCCCACCCGGCGGGCTGCCAGGAAGCAGTCGAATCCGGCGCCGCTGCCCAGGTCCACCACCGTCTCACCCGGTTGAATGGAAGCGAGGGCGGTGGGATTGCCACAACCCAATCCGAGTTCAGATCCGGCCGGGGCGTTGGCGAGGTCCTCGGACGAATAACCGAGAGTCCGGGCATCCGTGGCGGCGGAGTTCCCGGCGCCGGGCGTGCAGCACGATGGGCCGCAGCCACAGCCCCGCTGGTCGTCGCGGGCGATTTCGCTGTAGCGGGCGCGGACCTGCTGGCGGATGCCGTCGTGTTGGGTCGAAGTGTTGTCAGTCGTTGTGTTCATGTTCGTGGTTTCTTGGTTTCCCATGTTCACAGGAGAAGACGGACCGCGATCGAAATGGACGCAGACTATTTCTCGCAGCCTGACGAATCCGAGTCCTGGCAACCACATTTGCCGCGTGGTTCGACCGCCAGGACCTTGCCGTAACGGTCCGTTTCCCAGTGGCAGCAACGTTCCATTTCTTTTCGAAGCATGGCCCGCCCCCGCTGCACCCTGGATTTCGCAGCAGAAACGGAGACGCCGAGGCGGCGGGCGAGTTCCACCTGCGACAAGCCTTCCATTTCAATCAGCCGAATCGCCTCGCGATAGGTCGGCGGCAAACGATCCACGACGGAGCGGACGTAGTTGCGAAGCTCCCCGCTGAGGGCTTCTTCCTCTGTCGACAGACTCTCCTCGGAGACAACGAGCAACGGTCCATGCGTCAACTCATCGAATTCCTCGGTTTCTCGGGTCTTTCGAAAGTGATCGGCGATGGTGTTTCGGGCGATCTGCAAAACCCACGCATTGAGTCGATCCCGGTGTTGCAGGGATTGGAGACGGGTCGCCACCCGCAACAGCGTCTCCTGAGCCAGATCGTCGGCGAGCGCGGAGTTCCGAACTCGGGAGCCGATGAAAGCACGGAGCGTGTCGCGCAGCCTGGGCATCGGATCGGCGGCGGCATCGACAGTACGATCTTGGCCGGAGGCCATGGAGGTTCCGGTAGGGTTCAGGCGGGCACGGCCCGGTTGTACCACTGGCGCGAGCCGTTGCACACGCGGCACACCGAAAGCATCACGGGCACTTCCACCAGCACCCCGACGACGGTTGCCAGGGCGGCGGGGGAGCTTGGGCCGAACAACGTAATGGCCACGGCCACGGCAAGTTCAAAGAAATTGCTGGCGCCGATCAGGGCTCCCGGGGAGGCCACGTTGTGCGGCACCTTGAACCACCGCATGAGCAGGTAGGTCAGTCCAGAGTTGAAATACACCTGGAGCAGGATCGGAACGGCGAGGAGCAGGACCGCAAACCACTGGGTGGTCAAGTTCTCCGCCTGGAAGGCGAAAATGAGTACCAGCGTGGCCAACAAGGCAAGAATGGTTACCGGTTGGAAACGAGGAAGGAAGGTCTTCTCGAACCAATCCGGGCCATGGGCCTTCAGCAGCGCCGTGCGCGTGATCCAACCGGCCGCCAACGGAATGACGATGAAGACCACCACCGAGGTGATCAGGACCTTCGACGGCACCACCACTTGGGCCACGCCGCAGAGGAACATCACGATGGGCGAAAACGCGACGAGCATGATGAGGTCGTTGACCGCCACCTGGACCAGCGTGTAGGCGGGGTCGCCATCGGTAAGATAGCTCCACACGAACACCATCGCCGTGCAGGGCGCCGCCGCGAGGATGATCAAGCCAGCGGTGTAATTGCGTCCTGTCTCGGCATCGATCCATGGGGCGAACAGAGTCTGGATGAACAGCCAGGCGAAGAACGCCATGCTGAAGGGCTTCACCAGCCAGTTGACGAACAGGGTCACCAGCAATCCTTTCGGCCGACGGGCGATGCTGCCGATGGAGCCAAAGTCCACCTTCAGCATCATCGGGTAGATCATCAGCCAGATGAGGACGGCGATGGGCACATTGACCTGCGAGCCCTGCCCAAACTCCATCTGGCTGAGGCTGGCGGTCCAACCTGGGGCCAGTTTGCCCAGCAGGATACCTGCGACCATGCAGAGGAATACCCACACCGTTAGGTAGCGCTCAAAGAAGGCGAGACGCTTGGGGGAGGCTGTCGGGTTCCCCGGGCTGGATGGTGGCTTGGCTCTCATCGGCTTGTGTCCGTCGTCCGGGAGGCGGTCATCCGCAACAACTCCCTGGCGTGCAACCGCACGAAGCATCCGAACTGCCCGAACCTGACTTGGAACTCAGGACGCCGAACCCGCCCAGAACCACGCGGCGAATGGTTTCATCGGTCTCGGGATGCCGCGTCAAGGGAGCCTCGGTCATCGCCTGGCGGATCTCGAAATACCGCACCTTCTCCTCAGGCGTCGAAGGTATCGTCTGGTAAACGTAGGTGGTCATTGTGGTGTCAGGGCTTCTGGAAGGGTTTCGACAAAGCGACGGATTTCATCCCGAACCCGCCGGTAGACGGCCAGCTTTTCCTCACCGTCGGGGAGGTGCTTCGTCAGCTTCGGGGGGTCTTCGAACCCGACATGCACGACGCGCGTCTTGGCTGCGAACGTGGGGCAATGTTCATCCGCATGCCCACACACCGTGACGACGTAGTCGAACTCGACCGGACCGATGTCGGCAGGTGTCTTGGAGAATTGCTTCGAGATATCGACGCCCGCCTCCGCCATCACCTGGAGTGCGTGGGGATTCATCCCGTGCTTCTCGATGCCGGCGGAGAACGGCTCCAACACGTCGCTCTTGAGGTGGCGGGCCCAGCCCTCAGCCATCTGGCTGCGGCAGGAATTTCCGGTGCAGAGGAACAGCAACTTCATCTTTTGCATTGGCGTCGGCATAAATCGATGGGGTTGAGTTTCAGAATCCGTTTCAGGTGATGTTCGTCATCCGCGATGCGCGGAAGTTGCCCCGCAGACTGAAACACCCATTTCAAGGCAGATCGGACGGCGGTCGGCGCACCGCGTTCCGGCAGGGAATAATACACCCATCGCCCTTCCTTCCGCATGGCAACCAAGCCGGCTTGGTAGAGCACGGAGAGGTGTTTGGAAACGGTGGAGCCGGCAAGCGCCAGGAACTCCACGATCTGGCAGGCGCAGAGTTCGCCTCCTCGAAGCGCAAACAGCACCCGGATCCGGCTTTCGTCGGCCAGGGCCCTGGTGATGTTCATGAACTCCTTCATGGGCTCTTGTTTCGTTCGTACGCGAAATATAGAAACACCCAACACCCAGGCCGTCAACTTCTGGACCCATTGGGCCCGGATCGGTGTCGCGGGCTGGACAGGTGCCCCACCATGGAAGGAACCCTGAGCCGGAAGTATGCAGTCGGGAGGGAAGTGATGGCGCAGCAGATTCTTGGGCAAGACGAGGAGTGAGCGAGGCGCGCATCG
>CAUJJW010000024.1 GCA_963205105.1 Verrucomicrobiota bacterium
CCAACTGCACCGAAAAGCCCGTCCACCGGACGTCGTCCACCGGAAGGTCCACCCGGAATCGCTCCCGCTGCGTGGGGTGAACGGTGGCCACCCACTGCGTCTCCAACCCGTCCATACGCACCGAGGCCCGTTCCAACGGCTGCCCCACGGTGCCCTCCACCCGCAGTCGGCTGCCCAGCAAAAGCGTCAGATCCCCCGGCGACACCCGACGCGACGCCAATCCCGTGTATCTCGGCAGTTCCAAGGTCAGGTCCAGATTGGTGACCACCGGTCGAGGCAACACCTCCACCCCGAATTCTTCGCTTTCCGCATCATTCACTCGGACTCGGTACCGAAGATCCGAAGTCAGGTTCGCCAGCAGCCTGCGATATCCCCCCGGTTGTTCGCCGTCCGGCTCCATCACCAGCTTCTGGACACGCCCCGAACCATGCCGCAGCACCAATTGCCCCTCCGAGGGCCTGACTCCCTCGACGCGGGCGGTGATCATCAGGTCATCGCCACGCCCCACAACCCGGGGCCCACTCACCTCCACAATCCTCGTCTGCCTCGGCAATGCCACGTCTCGCCCCAAGGCCCGATCCACCAGCACCCAACTGGTTGCCCCCCCCATCCAAAAAACCACCATGGCCACCACCAGCAACGGAGCCACCCGTCGAAATGCCTGCCGTAGACCGTCCGCAGGCACCAACCGGCCAAGTTCCAGACCGCAGGCAGCCTTCTCAGCTTCGCGGATCAATCGTGCCACATACGCATCAGCGTCAGCCTCCTGCCCCGCGGCCTTCAGCCTTCCCAACTGGATCGCGCTGATCAGGCGACTACGTAAAGCGGGCTCCCGCCGCTCCATATAAAGTGCCAGTCGATCCCCCGCCGGGACGCGCCGCCACGGCCTTATGCCATGGTGCCACAACACCCCAGCCGCTACCCCCAGATACACCAGCCAAGCCAAACGACGCCCCCACAACGGCCATTCCATCCACCCATCGGCCAGCAATCCCAGCCCAACCACTCCCACCACCCATCCAACCATCAGAAGCCAGGCTTCCATCCAGACTAGGCGAACCATGCGACGGCGCACCACTGCCCCATAGGACCAAAGTCCTTGTATGCCATCAGCAGCCGACGACGTACGCCGGGCTCCCAAGACAGCCTCATCCCTCAGTTGCATCATGACATCAGGCAGACCCGGGCAAAGTGACACCGTATCCGCTGGTAAAACAACACCGGACACCAACCGATCGAATGCGCCCAAACGAACCTGCGCGAACCATGGGATCAGCAGACTTGAATGAAGTCCGAGAAAAACCTCGCCCCACCCAACACTTGGGGGCCAGTTTCGCGCCAGGCGCTACGGGCAGAACCGCGATCGTGACGATGCGCGTTCGAATTACTCCGAAAAACCCATTGACACCGGAGCCCCGACCCCCTATTCCAGACAGTCCAAACTGGACCGCAGCGCTCAGGACAACGCAGCCCGCGCCGGATTGTTGGAACGGGCTCATTGTCTTTTTGTCATCTGAAGGGTCTGGGATGGGTGGAGTGCCCATGTAGCTCAGTTGGTAGAGCACGTCCTTGGTAAGGACGAGGTCATCGGTTCAAACCCGATCATGGGCTCCATTACGAACGGCAGAGGAACGCTCGCGAGAATCGAACGACACCAAGCTCAGGAGTCAGGCAATGGCAAAGGAAAATTTTCAACGCACGAAACCGCACGTGAACGTCGGCACCATTGGGCACGTCGACCACGGCAAGTCCACACTCACGGCCGCTATCGTCGAGGTGCAGGCCCGCAAGGGACTCGCACCCCGGATTTCGTACGCCGACATCACCAAGGGCGGCACCGTGCGTGACGACACCAAAACGGTCACCATCGCCGTCTCGCACGTCGAATATCAAAGCGAACAGCGTCATTACGCCCACGTCGACTGCCCCGGCCACGCCGATTACATCAAGAACATGATCACGGGTGCCGCCCAGATGGACGGCGCCATTCTGGTCGTCAGCGCCGCCGACGGCCCGATGCCCCAGACGCGTGAGCACATTCTGCTGGCCCGTCAGGTAGGCGTCCCCTCCGTTGTGGTCTTCCTGAACAAGGTCGACCTCGTGGACGATCCCGAACTGCTCGACCTCGTCGAGATGGAGATCCGCGATCTTCTGAGCAAGTACCAATTCCCCGGTGACACCACCCCGGTGATCCGTGGCAGCGCCACCGCCGCCATGGCCGGCAAACCCGAAGGCGAAAAAGCCATCGCCGATTTGCTCGCCGCCATCGATAGCTTCGTCCCCCTGCCCACCCGCGAGGTCGACAAGCCGTTCCTGATGTGCATCGAAGACGTGTTCAACATTGAAGGTCGCGGTACTGTCGTGACCGGCCGTGTGGAACGTGGCGTTCTCAACCGCATGGACGAAGTCGAGATCATCGGCCTCAAGGACACCCGCAAGACGGTGGCAACGGACATCGAAATGTTCCGCAAGCTGCTCGACAAGGCGGAAGCCGGCGACAACGTCGGCGTGCTCCTGCGCGGCACCAAGAAGGAAGACGTGGAGCGCGGCATGGTTCTCGCCAAGCCGACAAGCATCAAGCCTCACACCAAGTTCAAGGCTGAGGTCTACGTCCTCTCCAAGGAGGAAGGTGGACGCCATACGCCGTTCTTCAACAACTACCGTCCCCAGTTCTACTTCCGCACGTCGGATGTGACCGGAACGGTCGCGCTCCCGACCGGAGTCGAAATGGTGATGCCCGGTGACAACGTTTCGGTCGAGATCTCCCTGATCGCCCCTGTTGCCATGGAAAAAGGCCAACGCTTCGCCATCCGCGAAGGTGGTCGTACCATCGGTGCCGGCCGTATCTCGGATGTTGTTCTCCCTGAATGATTCCATTCGGTGATGGCAAGGCCGAGTCCCCTGGATTCGGCCTTGCTCGTCGCCAGATATTTCGGTTCAAGATTGTCCGCGTCGCAGGATAGGGCGTTAGCTCAATTGGTAGAGTAGCGGTCTCCAAAACCGTTGGTTGGGGGTTCGAGTCCCTCACGCCCTGCCAGCGAACAAACTGCACGGAGGGGTGGCAGAGCGGTCGATTGCGGCGGTCTTGAAAACCGTTGTGCGGCAAAACCGTACCGGGGGTTCGAATCCCTCCCCCTCCGCCAACCCAAATTATGAACAGCACCACAAGCCTTTTCGTCTGGTCCGCCATTATCGCCGCAGCGTTCGCCGTTGCCTGGCGCCTGGGCTGGCTCGCGAAGATTACCGCTTACGTCCAGCAGACTCGCGAAGAACTCCGCAAGTGCACTTGGCCCAGTTCCGAAGAACTTTGGGGCTCCACCGTCCTGGTGATGGTCGCCACAGTCCTCCTCGGAATCTTTACCGTTGTCGCCGACTTCGCCATGGCTTGGGTCGTCCGCAGTATCGTCTAACACTCCCCGCCCCTTTCTCCCACCCACCGCCATGCGCCACCGCTGGTTCGTCCTCCATACTCTCTCCGGTCAGGAGCAGAAGGTTAAGGACAACATCGAAAAACGGTCACGTCCCGAGGAAATGACCGAGTTCATCACCGAAGTCCTCGTGCCCATGGAAAAGGTGGCCGAGGTCCGGAATGGCAAAAAGACGGTGACGATGCGCAAGCTGCATCCGGGCTATGTCTACATCCACATGGCTCTCGTGGATGACGAACATCGCTTGGTCGAACGCCCCTGGTATTTTATCCGGGAAACACCCGGAATCATCGGATTCGTTGGCGGGGAACGCCCCGTCGAGGTCGCTGAAGACGAAATCGCCGCCATCAAGGCTCAAATCGCCGAATCCGAAGACGCCGAGCGTCCCAAGGTCAGTTTCGGCGTCGGCGAAACCGTCAAAATCAACGACGGCCCCTTCCTCAACTTCAACGGCGTCATCGAAGAGATCGACACCGAGAAGGGCAAACTCAAGATCACGGTCAATGTGTTCGGCCGAAATACCCCGGTCGAACTCGAGTATTGGAAAGTCGAAAAGGCTTAACCCCGAACCAGCATTCTCATGGCAAAGAAGGTCACCGCCCAAATCAAGCTCCAGATCCCCGGTGGACAGGCGAATCCCGCCCCTCCAGTCGGCCCCGCCCTCGGTCAGCACGGCGTCAACATCATGGCGTTTTGCAAGGAATTCAACGCCCGCACCAAAGATGCCGGCGGAATGATCGTTCCCGTCGTCATTACCGTCTTCCAAGATAAGTCCTTCACCTTCATCACCAAGTCACCGCCGGCTTCCGCCCTCCTCAAGAAGGCCGCCGGCATTGCTTCGGGATCCAAAGTCCCCAACAAAGACAAGGTGGGTAAGGTCACCCGCAAGCAAATCCTCGAAATCATCAAAACCAAAAAGGATGACATTCAGGCCGCTTCCGAGGACGCCGCCGTCCGCGTGATCGCCGGAACCGCTCGAAGCATGGGCATCGAGGTCATCGACTAAACAACCCACCGGCGGGAGGGCCTCAACAGCCCGTTATCACCGCCTCCCAACATGCGCAGCAAACGATACCGAAAAGCCATCGCCCTCGTCGAACCCGAGCGGAATTACAACCTCCGGGCCGCCATCGAACTCCTCGCCAAATTCCCCAAGGCGAAGTTCAATGAAACCGTTGACCTCTCCTTCCGACTGGGTGTCGACCCCCGCCAGTCCGACCAGATGGTCCGCGGCACCGTCCCACTGCCCCACGGCAGTGGCAAAACCGTTCGAATTCTTGTCTTCGCCAAACCCGGTGCTTCCGCCGATGCAGCCGTCGCCGCAGGCGCTGAATTCGTCGGCTTCGAGGACATGATCAAGAAGTGCACCGATGGTTGGACCGACTTTGACATCGCCGTCGCCACTCCCGAAGCGATGGTCGAGGTCCGTAAACTCGGCAAAGTCCTCGGGCCCCGCGGCCTGATGCCGAATCCCAAGACCGGTACGGTCACGGAAGACACCGCCAAGGCTGTCCGCGAGTTCAAAGCCGGACGCGTGGAGTTCAAAGTCGACAAGACCGGCAATCTGCATGTTGCGGTTGGCAAGACCGCGTTTACCCCCACTCAACTGGAGGAGAACGCCCGCACGGTGCTCGAGGCCGTCATGAAGGCGAAGCCTTCATCCGCCAAAGGTGTCTACATTCGCACCTGTGCTCTCTCGAGCACCATGAGTCCCGCGGTGTATGTCGACACCCGCGAGATCAACGCCCACTAAACCCTCTCCCCTCCAGCACACCATGCGCCAGGAAAAGAAATCCATCAGCGCCGAGTACGTTCAACGTCTCAACACCGCGCCGTTCTTCATCGTTGTCGATTACACCGGACTGAAGGTCCAACACTTCAGCGAACTCCGGAAACGCCTCCGCGTCTCCGGGGCGGAGATCCATGTCGTCAAGAACACGATCTTCCGTATCGCCGCCAAGGAAGCCGGGATCGCCGATCTCACCGGCGCACTGACCGGACAGATTTCCGTCATCACCGGGCCCAAGGACATTTCGGCCGCCGCGAAGGTGCTCAAATCCTTCACCGCGGAGTTCGAGAAACCGAAGGTTCGATTCGGTTATCTCAACAACCAGCGTATCGAAGCCGCAGGCATCGCAACCCTGGCCGACCTACCGTCCATTGAGGTCCTTCGGTCCAAGTTCCTTGGACTCCTCCAAACGCCCGCCTCCCAATTGGTTCGGGTGCTCAACGAGCCGGCAAACGCGCTGGCCCGCGTGCTCAAGGCCAAGAGCGAGCAAGCGCCCCCAACCGCCTAATGACCCCTTTCCTGGCGATCGTCGCCGGGATCCACGAAACCCAAATAGTAAATCGTCGGTGGACGAGCCCGTCCCTGAAATCATTCGCGGCCGCGGATGGCGACGAAACGCAAAGATACCATGGCTGACATCAACACCATTGCCGCTGAACTCGGCAAACTCACCGTCATCGAAGTCGCAGAGCTCGTTAAGAAGCTGGAAGCCGACTGGGGCGTTTCCGCTGCCGCGCCGGTTGCCGTCGCTGCCGCCGCTCCCGCGGGTGGAGGCGCTGCTGCCGCTCCCGCCGAAGCCAAGACGGAATTCGACGTGATCCTCGTCTCGGTTCCGGCCGACAAGAAGATCTCCGTCATCAAAGTCGTTCGCGAAATCAAGACCGGTCTCGGACTCGCCGAAGCCAAGAAGCTCGTCGAGGAAGCTCCGAAGCCCGTTCTCGAAGCCGCCAACAAGGCCGACTCCGAGGCTGCCAAGAAGAAGCTCGAGGAAGCTGGCGCCAAAGTGGAAGTCAAGTAGGTTCTCGTCCTCGGGCAGGGGTTGCCGCAAGCTCCCCTGCCCGACGATGTCGGTGATATATCAGCCCGTTGTGTCCGATTGCCGTCCCGGGCGGAGGGACACGAGGGGCTCAAAACAAGCAAAGCGGGTAGCCGGCGCCGGCCGGGCTCCTGCTTTTTTATTCTCCGCTCGGGATAACCTTGCGGCCGGCAAATCTCAGAGTTTTTAACGATCAACGACCATGGCACAGCGCGCGACGGAACGGACCAATTTCGGCAAGATCCGCGAGGTCATCGCCCCGCCCAACCTGATCGAGTTGCAGGTCAATTCCTACGAGGAATTCCTTCAACGAGATCTCGCCCCCTCCCGCCGCAAGAATACGGGCCTTCAGGCGGTCTTCACCGAGGTTTTCCCCATCGAGAGCTACGACGGCAAGGTCGTTCTCAAGTTTCATAGCTACGAGATCGGCGATCCCAAGATCGACTGGCTCGAATGCATCCGCGAAGGTCTCACGTACGGAGCCCCCCTCCACGTCACCTTCCATCTCGAAGAGGAAGCCGGCATTAAGGAAGAAAAGGTCTTCATGGGAGAGCTTCCCCTGATGACCCCACAGGGGACTTTCGTCATCAATGGCGCCGAGCGCGTGATCGTCTCCCAACTCCACCGCTCCCCAGGTCTCGCGTTCGAAGCCACCCAGCATGCCAACGGCAAAATGCTGCACGGATTCCGCATCATCCCCGACCGCGGCTCATGGTACGAAGCTCAGTTTGACACGAGCGATCTCCTCTACGTTTACCTCGACCGCAAGAAACGCCGTCGCAAGTTCCTGGTCACCA
>CAUJJW010000025.1 GCA_963205105.1 Verrucomicrobiota bacterium
TTGCTGGCGGAGGCTCGGGCGTTGACCAGGGTTTGGGCGTTGTCGGTGCCGATTCCTGGGACGCAGGCGAGGACTTCGGCGTTGGCGGTGTTGACGTTGATGAGCCCGTTCACGGTGGTTGCGTTGGTGACGGTCAAGTCACCTTCGATCTGGGCAAGTTCTTCAGCGGTCATTCCGGCTCTTATGCCGAATTCGAGGACGCTGCTCACCGACGCCTGGTTACCAAGTTGATTGATAAGTTGTCCGGCCCGAGCCTGACCGAAGGTGGTGGTGAGCAGGTTGGTGACGGCTGCGGCGGTGGGGGTGGAGACATCCACGCGGTTGGTCCCGCCGGCATTGGTGTTGGGCTCCCTTGATGCGACGGTCACAAACTCCAGCAGGCCCGGATCCAGCCGGCCGTCCTGGTTGTCGGCCGGATACGATTCGTCGCCGTCGTCCTCGTTGGGGTCGAGGATGCCGTTCATGTTGGTGTCCTCGCCGTAAAGCAGTGCGAGCGTTGCCCCGTTCACCAGCCGCAGTTCTTCGATGCTCTCGAAGTTGCTGTTCTTGCAGCGGTAGGGTGGGTTCAAGCGGGCGTAGGTCTCATCCTCGGCACCGCTATCCGTCACATCGGAATCCGCGTCGCGCCAATCGACGATTGCGGCGGCGAACTGGGGGGTCATGAAGGGGAGTGCCTCGAACATCGCCACGGTGGCGGTGTTGAGATTCAGCTTCGCGGATTCGTCGATGAGCCCGAAGAAGGGGCGGGTGAGGGTCTGCTGCCAGAGGTTGGTGTCGCGGCCGATCAGCCAGACGGTGGCCTCCCCGATGAGCAGGTTCTCGGAGTCGTACAGGGTGGAATCCGGCGGAGAACCGGGTTCGGCGTAGGTGGCGAAGAGATTCGTGATGTACCGGGCGGTGCCTTCGATGGCGAGGGTGGCCTGGGAGGACGCGATCTGGTTCTCGCTCGCCTGGAGCTGGAAGCGCATGGCATGCGCGAAATAGAGGGTCACGGAGACCAGGCCAAAGGCGACCCAGAGGACAATGATCAGCACGGAGGCGCGGGCCTGGTGCGGGAGACGGGCTGGAATCCTCATGAACGAGCTCCACGAGGCGGGGGGCCGCCGCCGCCACCCTGGTTTGGATTGCCGTTGTCCGGGGGTGGGTTGTTGCCACCGCCGCCCTGGGGCGGGTTATTGCCTCCGGAATCCTGATCGGTGGAACTCGTGGCGTTGGTCGCCGAGGCGTCCGGGGCGGCTTCGACGAGCAGGCCCACCACGAGTTCGATGGGGGGAAGTCGGTCGGCGGTTCGGATGTTTCCGGGAGGCATCCGCTGGATTCGAGCCATGATGGCCCGCGGCATCAGGATGACTTCGTTGGTGGAATCCCAGGTGGCCTGCCACGCGGTGCCGTCGTGGAACTGAAAGATCACTGACTCGATGCCGCCCATGAGCCGCTGGGATTCGATGGTGTCGACCGAGACGGGGAGCAGGTTGCGGGTAACCGAGCGGACGAGGTCCATGCCTTCCGAGGTGGAGTTGGTAGGTGCCGCCAGGGAGTAGGCGACCCTTTGGATATCCGCCCAAGGCGCTTCATCCGACAGGGTGCCGACGGCAGTGTGGAACTGAACCAGGGGGGCGCCGGTGAGCAGGGTGCTTTCGGTGCTGGGATTGGATTCGACGGCGCCTCCGAAGGTGCCGCCGGGTGGGACGATTCCGGCAAGATCGCGTCGCAGGATGGCCAGTGTTTGCTGGAGTGGAATATCCGCCTCAATCGACTGCACGGTTCGGTTGCGAAGCCGCAGGGCGACGTGAAACACGGAATGAATGGCGACCAGGACCAGCCCGAAGATGGCGACGGCGAGCAGGATTTCGATCAGGGTGAAACCCGGTGGGCGCCGCCTGGCGCCAGGGATGCTCGGTGGATGGGGAACATCCACGAAGGTGGGCTCGCGCTTCGGGTCCATGAACTGTGGAATCCGGGGGGCGGGACGCACCCCTCTACGGCAGGCGGGACGCCCGCCGTTACGAAACAGAGCCCCTATACCTTCTGCCCCATTTGCCAATGGATGAAGGCGGCTCATCGCGTGGAAAGATCGACGAGCGTGCTGGCCTCGATGCGGTGTTCGCGGCCTTGCACCTCGAACACCACCTCGGCGGTGAACAATCGGAAGGTGGCGTCGGTCCAGGACTCCGATCGGGTCTGCCAGCGGTAATCGATGACGCCCTCGCTGATGGTGCCGGATGTTCCGATGGCGGAACCGCTGGTGGGTGCAAGAGATTCGGCAATCACACGCTCCGCGATGCGGACGGCGGCCCGTTTGCGTTGGCTGACGGTGCCTGCGTAGCTGGCGAGTTGAATGCCTTCGACAGCCACCGGGATGACGATGGCGAGGAAGAGCAACGCGGCGAGGGTCTCCACGAGGGTGAAACCGGACCGGAACCGTCGCTGGCGCTGCCCGCTAGCGCAGCTGAATGGGCGGTTGATTGGTCCAGATTTCATAAGCCTGGCGGTTGACCCCCGGGGCGATCCAAAGGCGGGACGAATCCGCCTCGGATCCGGCGGAGGTTCGGGATCGGATGAGGATCCAGTCCGGTCCGGAGAGGGGGATGAATCCGTCGGGTTGGAAGCGGAGGAGCGGACGGGAGACGATGGGTAATTCCTGAATGTCGAGGCTGCCTTGCGTGCGGAGGACCGTGGCGGTCTGGACTTCCAGTTCAACATCCTCGGCGATCCCGAAATCGGAGGCGCGGGGATCGTCCTGAAGGACGGTGCGGGTGGTGTTCTGGTTGCCGAGGTTCATGGTAGCGATGTTGCCGGCGCGTGAACCGGAGGCGGCCAGCGACCAACTGGGGTCGGCCATCAGCCCGTAGCGGCGGGCAGGGATGTCGAACCACAGGATCATCGGAATGCCTTCGGTCACCGCGCGTTCCTGGGCATAGCGGGTGAGGGCGAGCAATCGGTACGCCTCGGAATCGAGGTTTCGCCCGCGGAAAAAGCGGCCGAGAGAAGGGGCCGAAACCGCCATCACGGCGGCAAGGATGGCCATGACCAGGATCAGCTCGATCAGGGTGAATCCTGCTGGCCGCGGAACAGCAGCGAAACGTCCACGGCGGGCGGTCGCGTCATTCAGCCGCCAAGCGTCGGCTGGAACGGGACACTTCATGATCGGGATCCGACACGTGACACTCCGGAACAGGGGCTACTTCTCGGTCGATTGACGCCAATTGTTGATGTCGTCGTCGCTGCCTTCCCGACCATCAGGACCGGCGGAGGCGATGTCGTAGCTGCTGGGATTCTGCTTGCCCGGGCATTCGTAGAGGTAGGCATTGCCCCAGGGGTCGACGGGGATCTCGCTCCCTTTGAGATAGGGGCCTTTCCAGGTCTGGGCATCGCGTGGCTGCTCGATGAGGCTGAGCAGGCCGCTGCGGCCCTTGGGATACGAACCGACATCGACCTCATAGGCATCGAGGGCGGTGCCGAAGGTGGCGATCTGGGTTTTGGCAGCGGTCAGGCGGGCCTGCTCGGTACGTCCGGAGAATTTGGGAACGACGATGGCCGCGAGCACGCCGAGAATGACCAGGACGAGCAGGAGTTCGATCAGCGTAAAGCCGCGGGAGCGGGCGTTGCGACGGAACGGCAGGTGGGTGCGTTGGAGTTTCATGGCGAAAAAGGGTGGGCGATGGGGGAGGTGAACGTTACTTGATGTAATCCTGGAGCGTGAAGATCGGGATGACCATGCCGACGAAAATGGTGCCGATGAACGCGGCGATCAGGAAGAGCAGGAGCGGTTCGGCGAGGGCGACCGCGGTGCGGAGCTGTCGGTCGAGATCCGATTCCGTGACATTGGCGATGCGGACGAGTTCCTGGTCGAGGCGACCGCTTTCCTCGGCAACCGCGACCATTTCCAGCACCGAGCCCGGGAACAACTGGCGGCAGTCGCCCAGGCTGGGTCCGAGGGCCTTGCCTTCCTTGACCCGTTCGATGGATTGGGTGACGGCGTCGACGAGGATCTGGTTGCCGATGGAACGGCGGGCCACCTGAAGGCCATTGATGAGCGGGACCCCGGCGCCGAGCAGGGTTCCGAGCATGCGGCAGAACCGGGCCATGGCGTACTGGGCGACGAGGGGACCGATGGTCGGCAGGCGGAGGACGGAAGCTTCCCACACGCGGCGGCCCGCCGGGGAAATGAACCAGGTGCGAACGAAGTACCCGCCGAGGGCGAGCACGAGAACGATGATGAATCCGTAACCACGGAGGGCGTCGCTGACCCCCACGATGATCTGGGTGAGCAGTGGGAGTTTGGCGCCGAACCCGGCAAAAATGCCCTGGAACCTGGGGATGAAGAAGACCAGCAGGAACACGAGGACGGCGAGGGCTAGGGCGAGGAGAATGATGGGGTACAGCAGGGCCGTCATGACCTTGCCGCGCATCTCGCGTTCGCGGGACTGGAAGTCGGCAATCTGGGCGAGCACCACGTCCAGAAAGCCGCCCGTTTCGCCGGCCTCGACCATGGCGACGTAGACGCGGGGGAAGGTGTCGGGTGACCGGGCCATGGCCTCGGCCAAGGGTACGCCATCGACCACCAGGCCGTGGACTTCGCGCCATTGGGTACGGGCGGTTTCGTTGGCGGCCTCCTTTTGGAGGATCACCATGGCGCGGCTGAGCGGGACGCCGGCGGCGAGCAGGCTGGAAAGCAGGCGGGTGAAATTCTCAAGAATCCGCGAGGTGATCCGACCACGCTTCATTGCGGCAGGCGGCGGGGGCGAAGCAGCGGCGGGGGTTTGCGGTTTGGTATTGCGCGCCGCGGCGGGCCGGGCGCCGGATGGTTTGGCCGCAGACCCCCCGCGTTCGCGCAGGCTGATTGGACGAAGTCCCTGCGACTCCATCTGTCGGAACGCTTCGGGGCGACCGCCGGCGTCGATTTCGCCTTCGGTGACCGCGCCATCGGAGCGGAGGGCTCGATACTGGAAGACGGGCATGGAAGGGGGTTACGCCCGCGCGACGGCGAGGGTGGCGGGGGTTTCCTGGGATTCGGCGTCGCCGGATTCGGGGATGCCGGAGGTGGTGAGGGAGACTTCCTTGGCGGTGGTGACGGACAGGACTTCCTCGACGGTGGTGATGCCCAGGCGAACGAGGCGCCAACCGTCCTCGGCCAGGGTGCGCATGCCGGCGCGGCGGGCGGCGTCGCGGATCTCGTCGCTGGATCGGTTTCGCAGGACGAGCTGACGGATTTCGTTGTCGGAGTCCATCCACTCGAAGATGGCGCGGCGGCCGAAGAACCCGGTGTTGCGGCATTCCCGGCAACCCACGGATTTGAAAAAGACCGTGGAGGCGGGGAAGCCGAGCTGGACCTTGAGAGCGGCGGCGGTGGGGGAGTCGTCGACCGCCTTGCAGTGTTGGCAGAGCACGCGGACCAGGCGTTGGGCGAGCACGGCCTCCAGGGACGACGCGACGAGGTACGGTTCGACACCCATGTCGACGAGGCGGGTGAGGGCGCCGGGGGCGTCGTTGGTGTGCAGGGTGGAGAAGACGAGATGGCCGGTCAGGGAGGCCTGGACGGCGATTTGGGCGGTTTCCTTGTCCCGGATTTCGCCGACGAGAATCACGTCGGGATCGTGGCGGAGGATGGAACGGAGCCCGCGGGCGAAGGTGAGGCCGGCCTTTTCGGAGACCTGGATCTGGTTGACGCCCTTCAGCTGGTATTCGACGGGGTCCTCGATGGTGATGATCTTGCGGTCGGCGTCGTTGATCTCGTGAAGGGCGGTGTAAAGGGTCGAGGTCTTGCCGCTGCCGGTCGGGCCGGTCACCAGGACGATGCCGTGCGGCAACTGGAGCACGCGGCGAAGGCCGTGGAGTTCCCGGTCGGCCATGCCGAGCTGGCCCATCCCGAGCAGGGAATTGTTCTGGCGCAGCAAGCGCATGACGACGGCTTCGCCGTGCAACATGGGGATGACTGAAACGCGAATGTCGACTTCCGCGGCCTCGATGCGGACCTTGATTCGGCCGTCCTGGGGAAGGCGTTTCTCGGCGATATTGAGGTGGCTGAGGATCTTGACGCGCGAAACGATGGCGGGCTGGAAGCGCTTGATCTGCGAGGGAACCGGCACCTCCTGAAGGACGCCGTCAATGCGGTACCGGATTCGAAGCTCGTCCTCGAAGGGTTCGAGATGGATGTCGGAAGCGCGCAGCTCGATGGCGTCCTTGAGCACCTGATTGACGAAGCGGATGATGGAAGCGTCTTCCGCGGCGGCATCGAGGTTGTTGTCTTCGGCCTGATCCTCGTCGACGACCTGAAGCGGGGCTTCCTCATCGAGGGTGCCGATGGTGTCGGCGCCGACGCCAAGGCGTTTCTTCATCTCGCGCTGGACGGCTTCGCTGGGGGCGAGGACGGGGCGGAGACGGAGGCCGGTGAGACTTCGAAGGGCGTCGAGTCCCTGGGTGGCGAAGAGCCGGCTGGTGGCGATTTCGACCGCGCCGTTGACCCGACGAATCGGCAGCAATTCGTCGCGGAGCAGGAGGCGGGCGGGGAACAGGCCGAGCACCTCCTTTTCAGGCTCCACATCCTCCAGGGTGGAGAAGGAGAGCCCGTATTCTGCGGCCAGCCAGCGAAGGATCTCCTCTTCGGACTGGGCCGGCACGATCTGGCGCGAGGTCAGAGCCCGTGCGTCGGCGAGGGAGAGTTGCCTGGCGCCCAGCATGCGCTGGAGCAACGGCGGCAGGGAGATCGGTTCGGTGGAAACGGTGCTCATGATGTCGGGGCTGTGGTCGACGCGGTGCGAGGACGAACCGCCCCGAGGCGCAAGGCAAGATGGCTAGTTCAAAAGGCCGACGAGTACGGCTTGGGCTTCCTGACGCACGGTGAGCACTTTGCGCAGGTTGTCTTGAGCGGCGACCAGCTTGGCTTCCTTGGCCTTCTTGGCGTCGCGAAGTTTTCCGAGGGCGGTTTTGATATCTGCGGCGGATGCCTTGGATTCAATCGCCTTTTGCAGGGCCGCCTCTTCCGCCGAAGGTTCGCCGAAACCACCAGGGCCGCGCCGACCTGCATTGCCGCCACCGCTGCCACCGCCGCCCGCGGCTTGGTCACCCCCGCGGCCGCCACCGGGCGGGCGGAACATGTTGCGATTGAACCCGGTTCCGACCTCCCGACGGGCTTCGTTGATTTTCGCGACCATCGGCTGGATCGCCTTCCATTCGGTGTCGTCGGTGATTTCCAGGCGCTCGCGGTACATCTCCATCATGCGCTCCTGCATTTGGGCAGGATCAAAACCGCCGCGTTGACCTCCCCGACCGCCTCCCTGGCCTCCCTGGCCTCCCCCTTGTCCGCCACCACCGCCCGGATTCTGAGCGAAGGAACTGGGGGTGACCGCGACGAGACTGGCGATGGCCGCGGTGAGAAGCGTGAATCGGGTCAGGTTCTTCATGGCGCTAGGGGGGTAGGCGTTCGGGGGATGACGACTGCGGTTGGCGTTGCGTTCTTGGAATGTTCTTAGCCGTGACCCGAATGAAGGACATCGCGGGCCACGGCGCGGTAGACGCCGAAAAGGGGGCGGTGGGTTACAGGCGCGATTCAAATTTTCGCGGACGCTTCGAGGCGATCCGCTCCATGAACCAGCCCGAGGTATCCTTAGAACCTCGCGGGGTGCCCGTTGCTACTTCGGGACTGAGGCGGTGAGCAGTTCCACCAGGGCGGCGTCCTTTTCGGGGCCGGTTTGGAAGTCAAAGGCCCGGAAGTAGCGGGGCTTGTCGGCTTCGGCGGTGGCGGGATCTTTGAGGATCTGGGCCAGCAGAGGGGAAGTGGCCTTGCTGCGTGAGCGCCAGATGATGTCGCGACCGGCGGCGTTCTTGACCGCGTCCGGGTTGGTCTTGAGGTAAGCCGCGAGGAACGCGTCCCACTGACGGTCGGCGCCGATGCCGAGGGCTTCGAGATACCAGCGGTCCTGGCCGTCGTGGCGGGCGGCCAACTGGGCCCAGAGGGTGGCGGCTTCCGGCGCTTCGAGGTGACGCAAGGCGATGGCGCACTCGCGGCGGACCTGCGGGCTGGCGTCGTTCACGAGCGCTTGGAGGTAGGGGACGAGGGGGAGATTCCGTTCACGGGCGATGCGCAGGCCGGCGATGCGGATGTCGGCATCGGCATCCTTCAACGCGAGATCCACGTAGGCGGCTTCCTTGCCGGGAAGGCGCGCCAGCAAGTAGAGAGCGCGGGCGCGGAAGCGGGGATTGCTGCCGTTCCAGAGCGATTTCAGGGCTCCTTCGGCCTGCCCGCCGGCACGGGCGAGAGACTGCCAGGCGAGGAAGCGGGTCGCGAGGTTGGGGGATTGGAGTGCGGCGACGGCGCCCGGGACGGTGACCACGTTGAGGGCGGGGACGGATGGTTTGTGGCCCTTGGGTGCGACGCGGTAAATGCGGCCGGTCATGGCTTCGGGCTTCTGGTCGGCCATGTGATGGCCGCCGACACCGGCGTCGTTCCAGTCGGCGACATACAAGGATCCATCGGGAGCGACGCAGGTGTCGCTGGGACGGAACCAATCGTCCTGGCTGGTGAGAACGTTGACGATCCGGGCTTTGTAGCCGGCCCCGTCTTTTTCCACGGGATAAGCGCGAACGACTTTGGGGCCGGCGTCGCAGTGGATCATCTGACCCTGAAAGACCTCGGGGAGAAGGGAACCCTCATAGACGCAGAGGCCAGTGGGGGAACCGGCGCCGGTTTGGAGCAGGTTGGGAACGACGCCCGGATCGTTCAGGTGCCAATGGCGCAGGGGAACGTCCTTCTCGGCGTTGGTGCGACGCGTGCCCCAGCCGGCTCCGGTCAGTTCGGAGGTGTAGCCGTAGTTGCCGTACTCCATCACGAAATTGATGCGGACGCCCTGGTTGCCGTCGTCGTCGTTGTCCGACTGCCAGAGGGTGCCGAACGAATCGACGGCGACCTCGTAATTGTTGCGAAAATTCCAGCCGACGGTGTCGACGTTGCCGCCGGCGAGGTCGGACCGAAACACCATGCCCTGACGGTAAGGTTGGCCCTGGGCGTTGATGAGGTTGCCGGCACGATCACGGATGGGTTCGCCGTTGGCGTCGCGCAGTTCCTTCCCTTCGTTGCCAAAATTGAAATACAGCCGGCCCTCGGGACCGGGCACGAAGGCGTGCATGCCGTGGTCGTGGTCGACGCCCTTGATGCCGGTGTAGAGCTTCTTCGGGGGGCCGTCGGCCTGGTCGTCGCGGTTGTTGTCCTCGAACACGAGAACATTGGGGGAGCACGAGACAATGACGCGGGAGCCGAGCACGCAGATGCCGAGGGCGGTGTTGACATCATGCCCTTGGTAGAAGGTTTTTTCGCTGTCGGCGATGCCGTCGCCGTCGGTGTCTTCGAGGATGACGATGCGATCACCCTGGGGGGCGAGACGTCCCCATTTCTGCCAGACGCGGTAATTGACACCTTCGGTGCACCAGACGCGCCCGCGGGCGTCGATGTCCATGTTGGCGGGGTTGCGGACCATGGGTTCGGAGGCGAAGAGGGTGACTTCGAGGCCTTCGGCGACGGTCATCTTCTTGAGTTGCTCCAGCGCGGCTTCCCGACCGCTGCGAGGCGGGTTGGGGGATTGAGCTGAGGCGTTGAAGCAGGAAGC
>CAUJJW010000026.1 GCA_963205105.1 Verrucomicrobiota bacterium
GATTGCCGCTGGCTGTGCGGGCCGCAGGTCCGAGTTTGTCGTTCGGATCGACCACGAAGGCGGACGCGCCGGAAACACGCACCGTCCTCGCCCAGTCGGAGCAGGTGGGTGACCGGAGGTCCCAGGCGTCGATGTTCTCGCCCAGGGACTTTCCGGTGACGGTTTTGCACGCGGTGTTCAGCACGCCGAGGCGCTTCAGTTCGCCGAGAATGGTGTGGATGCCGCCGGCACGGTGGACGTCCTGGACGTGGTAATTGGAGGACGGCGAGACCTTGCAGACGCAGGGAATGCGGCGGGAGATGGCGTCGATGCGGGCGATGTCGTAGGGGATGCCGGCTTCGCGGGCGATGGCCAGGGTGTGCAGGATGGTGTTGGTGGACCCACCCATCGCGACATCCAGCATGATGGCGTTGTCGAAGGCTTCGATCGTGGCGATGTCGCGGGGTTTGAGATCGCTTTCCACCAATCGAACAATGGCCTGGGCGGCCCGGGCGTAGAGGGCTTCGCGTTCCTTGGAGACGGCGAGAATGGTGCCATTGCCAGGAAGCGCCATGCCCAGGGCTTCGCTGAGGCAGTTCATGGAATTGGCGGTGAACATGCCGGAACACGATCCGCACGTCGGACATGCGGTCTGTTCGAGCTTGAGCAGTTCCGCCTCGGTCACCGAGCCGGTCTTGAGTCCGCCGACCGCCTTGAAGACCGAGATGAGGTCGGACTTGCCGGTGGCCGGCTGGAGGTGCGCGGCGAGGTCGTCATGGGTTGCTTGTTGGTCGGCGATCCCGGCCGCCATGGGGCCACCGCTGACGAACACCGTCGGGATATTGCAGCGCATGGCCGCCATCAGCATTCCGGGCACGATCTTGTCGCAGTTCGGAATGCACACCATGCCATCGAAGCTATGCGCCATGATGACGGTCTCCACGGCGTCGGCGATGATCTCGCGAGAGGGCAGGGAATAGAGCATTCCCGAATGGCCCATGGCGATGCCGTCATCGACGCCGATGGTGTTGAAGATGAAGGGCACACCGCCGGCTTCGCGGACAAGGCGTTTGACCAGGTTGCCGACCTCATTGAGATGGGCGTGGCCGGGAATGCAGTCGGTGTAGGAATTCGCGATGGCGATGAAGGGCTTCTTGAAATCGTCCTCGGACTCGATGGAGCCGGTGGCACGAAGGAGGGAGCGGTGGGGCGCGCGTTCAAAACCCTTCTTGATGATATCGGAGCGCATGTTCGTGGGCGGGAGGTTACGGAAGGCAGCGCCCGGGGGAATCGGTTTTTTTTGGGCGGACCGTCGAACAGCCCACGGCTGCGACCGAGGATTCGGCCTTCCGGAACAGGCCGGGGATGCGCAGACTATCCGGGATGTCGCAAGGTGACGTGTTTTCGGTGGCTGTGCCGGACGCCCAGGTGTGCCGGTTGGATAACGGTTTGGTGGTGATCGTGCGCGAGGATCGCAGTGCGCCGGTGGTGTCCGCCCAGGCGTGGTGCCGGGCGGGGAGCGTGGACGAAGGTCGCTGGCTGGGTGCCGGTCTGTCTCATGTGCTGGAGCACATGCTCTTCAAGGGCACGACCACGCGCGGGGCTGGGCGCATCGATCAGGAGGTGCACGACGCCGGTGGGTACATGAACGCGTACACGTCGTTCGACCGAACCGTGTATTGGATCAGCGTTCCGAACACGGGCGGTCGGGTGGCGGTGGATATTCTCTGCGACATCATGCAGAACGCCACACTGCCCGCCGACGAGCTGGTGAAGGAACTCGACGTGATCCGGCGCGAAATGGACATGTGCCATGACGATCCCGGCCGCCGATCGAGCCGTCGCCTGTTCGAAACCGCCTACACCCGGAGCCCCTACCGCTACCCGGTGATCGGGTTGCCCGACATCTTCAACACCCTGACCCGGGAGGACGTGGCGGCGTATTACCGGGCGAAGTACGCGCCCAACAACATCTTCTTCGTGGTGGTGGGCGATGTGAAGGCGTCGGATGTCATTGACCAAATCCGCACCGCGTTCGCGGAGACGAAGGCCCGGCCCGTGCCCATCGAGTTCCTGGTCGAAGAACCCCGGCAGACCGCCCCCCGCGAATCGGTGGACGAAGACTCCATTGAACTGGGTCACGTGCATGCCTCATGGCATATCCCGGAGCTTCGTCACCCCGATGTCCCGGCCCTGGACGTGTTGTCCGTCGTGCTGGGAACCGGCCGGAGTTCCCGCCTGCACCGCGAGGTTCGCGAACGGGCCGGTCTGGTGCATTCGGTGGAGGCCTGGACGTACAACCCGGGCAGTCCCGGGCTGTTTGGAATCAGCACGGTTCTGGACGGTTCCCGCTTCGACGAGGCGAACGAGGCGATCCAAAAGGAAGTGGAACGGCTGAAGGGCGGGGGCGTGAGCCCCGAGGAACTCACCAAGGCGGTGAAGCAGATGGCCGCCGGAACTCTGGCCTCACGCAAGACCATGCAGGGCCAGGCCCAGGAACTGGGCGGAAGCTGGCTCGCCGTCGGCGACCTCGGGTTCTCGACCCGCTACCTGGCGGCGGTCGGCAAGGTGACAGCCGACGATCTCACCCGCGTGGCCCGGGCCTATCTCAATGACGAGAATCGGACCTTGTGCGCCCTGCTCCCGAACGGCAGCCGGCCCAAGGTCGAAGTGCACGAGGTGGTGTCGGTGGTGTCGCCGATTCGAAAGATCACCCTTCCCAACGGCCTTCGGCTCCTGGTGAAGGAGGACCGTCGACTGCCCTTCGTGGAGTTTCGTGCGGTGCTGGGAGGCGGTGTGCTTGCCGAGACGGCGGCCGACAGCGGCATCACGGGGTTGATGACCAAAATGCTGCTGAAGGGGACCACCACGCGCTCCGCCGAACAGATAGCCATCGAGATCGAATCCGTCGGGGGCAGCCTCGACACCTACGCCGGCAACAACAGTTTCGGTGTGACGCTGGAGGTGCTTCGCAGTGATTTCGACGGCGCACTCGACCTGATGAGCGATGTCCTGCTTCGACCCTCCTTCCCGAAGGACGAACTGGAGCGTGAACGGGACTATCAGCTGGCGGTGATCCGCGCCCAGAAGGATCAACTCCTCCAACTCGCGGCGCGCGCCATGCGCAAGGGTTTGTTCGGCGAGCGGGGTTACGGCCTGGATGCCAGCGGCACCGAGGCCTCGGTCGAGGCGCTGACGCTGGACCAATTGCGGCAATTCCATGCGCGTCTCACGGTTCCGGAGAACTGCGTCATGGCGATCTACGGCGATGTGGACGCCGATGCGGTCGAGCGGGCCGTCGAAAAGGCCTTTGGCGGTTGGAAGGCCACCGGTCTGCAACTCGCGCGGAACCTTCCCTTCGAAGCGATGACCGCTCCGATCCGGATTCAGGAGATGGCGGACAAAAAGCAGGCGGTGGTGGTGCTCGGGTTCCGCGGCGTCGAAATGACCGATCCCGACCGGTACGCGCTGGAATTGGTGCAAGAAGCGTGCAGCGACATGGGTTCCCGATTGTTCCTGCGCATCCGGGATGAATTGGGCCTGGCGTATTTTGTTGGCGCCCAGAATTTCATCGGGATCGCCCAGGGATACTTCAGTTTCTACGCCGGAACCGAGCACGCCAAGGTGTCGAAGGTCGTCGATGAATTCATGGAGGAAGTGAACTGTCTGCGGACCGGTGGGCTCACCACCGTCGAACTGCAACGGGCGAAGGCCAAGGTGATCGGGCAACGCAAAATCGCCCGTCAGGATTTGGGTGGGTACGCGATGACCACGGCGTTGGACGAGCTCTACGGATTGGGATTCTCGTTCTCCGATGGCGAGGACGAGCGGTACTTGGCGGTGAGCGTCGAGGACACCATTCGGGTGGCCACGCAGTACCTGACGCCGGAGGCCCATGTGCTGTCGATTGTGCGGCCCCGTGTTGACTCAGCCGCGTAGTCAGCGATGGACGGCGGTCATGAACGGCCTCATGAAAGGCCTTCCGGGGCTGGGTTTGGACAAACGATTTGCGCCGGAGGGGCTTGCCGGTACAGTTCGCGCGCTATGGCGGACCAATCGAATCCAGGACTCACGTGGCTGATGTTTTCATTGCTGACGGTGGCGTCCTGGGGCGTGTACGGCGTTTTTCTCCACACCGGCCAGATGGGCATGGGAGACCCGGTGAACGGCCGGTACAAGGCGTTTCTGTTCGTGGGCATCGCCTACTTCATCACCGCGGTTCTCGCACCGGCGGCGTTGTTGTGGGCGAAGGGTGCTTCGTGGGTGTTTCCCGCCAAGGGCGCGTGGTGGTCGTTGATCGCGGGAATTGTGGGAGCCATCGGCGCTTTCGGGGTGTTGTTGGCCTTCGGCGCACAAGGGAAACCCGCGGCAGTTATGGCGATCGTCTTCGCCGGAGCCCCCATCGTGAACGCCATCGTCTCGCTGATGATGCATCCCCCCGCGGGTGGCTGGGGTGCCATCAAACCGCAGTTCTACCTGGGAATCCTGCTGGCGGCGGTGGGCGGTTGTCTGGTGACCTTTTTTAAGCCCGCCCCGGCCCCCGCCAAACCCGCCATGGCGCAAAAAGCCGCTCCCGCCTCGATGGGGCAATTCCAGATGCCGAACACCGGAGGCTCGTCCGGCCCGACGTCGCCCCGTTCCTAACGCCGGGAATGCCTGGCCGTGCCGGTTCCGGATTCACGTGAGGTGCTGGAGCACCAGCAACTGGAGCAGTTGCGGGTGCTGTTGGCGGCGGTGGGAGAGACCAATGCGTTTTACCGCGCCCGCTGGGCCGCCGCCGGCGTGTCGACGCCTGTCACGGGGCTGGCTGATTTTTCCGCGCGATTCCCTTTCACCCGGAAGCACGACCTGGTGGTCGATCAGCAGGAGCATCCACCCTACGGAAGCGACCTGACCTATCCCCTGGACCGTTACACCCGCTGTCACGGGACGAGCGGAAGCACCGGCCACCCTCTCCGCTGGCTGGACACCCCCGAGAGCTGGGCCTGGATGCTGGGACACTGGCGACGGGTGTACGAGGCGGCCGGCGTCGGGCCCGGCGATCGCGTGTTCTTCGCATTTTCCTTTGGCCCGTTCCTTGGCTTTTGGACCGCGTTCGAGGCGGCCATGCACCTGGGCTGTTTGTGCCTTCCGGGCGGCGGCATGACAACGGTGGCCAGGTTGCGATCGATTCTGGATCAGGAAGCGACCGTGCTGTGTTGCACGCCCACCTACGCCTTGCACCTGGGTGAGGTGGCGCGGGCCGAGGGCATCGACCTTGGGCAGGGAAAGATCCGGCGGGTGATCGTGGCCGGTGAGCCGGGAGGCAGCGTGCCCGCCATGCGGGCGGCAATCGAGGCCTGCTGGCCCGGCAGCCGGGTGATGGATCACCACGGCATGACCGAAGTGGGGCCGGTCAGTTATGGCTGTCCGAAACGTCCAGGAGTGCTCCATGTGCTCGAACAATCCTACCTCGCCGAAGTGGTGGATCCCCGCACCGGCCATCCAGTCGGCGAGGGCGTGCTCGGGGAACTGATTCTGACCACCCTGGGACGGCTGGGATCACCGCTCATCCGCTATCGGACCGGTGACCTCGTGTGCCGCGTCATGGGCCGGAGCGACGGCCGATGCGCTTGCGGCACGGTGGAAATGGCTCTTGAAGGGGGCGTGGTGGGGCGGGTCGACGACATGGTGGTCGTGCGTGGCGTGAATGTTTTTCCATCCGCAGTGGATGCGATCGTTCGGGGTTTGGGCGGGGTGGTGGAATACCGGGTCGAAGTGCGCAGCGTGGGTGCGCTGCTGGAACTGGGCTTGGAAGTGGAATTGGAACCGGGATCGGATCGGGAGTCGGCCGCAGCGCTGGAAGCGGCGCTGCAAACGCGCCTGGGTCTGAGGGTTCCGGTGACCGTGGTGGAGCCGGGGTCTCTTCCGAGGTCGGAATTGAAGGCCCGTCGCTGGGTGCGAACGGCGGCACCGGAGGGTCTGACGCGCACCGAAACGCATGGTGGTTCGAATGCGAAGCCTTGAACCGGCACGACACCTGGACGGTTTCCACGGAATTTTGAACCCAACTAGCGGCTTGAGCCATGGGCTGGGGTGCGATGGAATTGAAGGACAGCGACGTCCCGGACGTCGGACTGGTAGTGTGAATGGATTCCGAAACCTAGAAACTATGAAGCAAGGCCTCGTCCTGACCTCCCGTGTTCCTCTTCTTCTTGGTGCCGCCGCCGCCCTTTGGCTGGGGGCTCTCGCTGGCGAACTGACCGCCGCCGCGGCAGACAAGCCCTTGAAGCCATTGGTCCTGAAATTGCCCGAACCGACCCTGCGCGGCACGCCCGAGGATCTCCCGGCCGGTCCGAACATCGACCCGCCGCCGAAGGAAGATCCGGCGCCGTTCATGGTTCCCGAAGGATCCAAGAACGTCAGCGAAGGCAAGACGGTGACCAGCAGCGTTAAACCGTTCACCGGTGAGCTGAGCCAGTTGACCGATGGCAAGAAGGAGGCTTTTGACTCCGACGCCATCGAGATGCGCAGCGGCAGTCAGTGGGTCCAGGTGGATCTCGGCGCCGAACATGCCCTCCACGTGGTCGTGCTCTGGCATGATCACCGGTACATCCAGATCACCCGCGACGTCATCCTCCAGGTGTCGAATGATCCGGAGTTCAAGACGGGCGTGACCACGCTTTACAACAACGATTTCGACGACTCCTCGAAGCAGGGCGCGGGCAAGGACAAGGAATACTTCGAGACGCGCTGGGGCCGGGTGGTGGATGCCAAGGGCATCAAGGCCCGCTACGTCCGCGGGTACAGCAAGGGCACCAGTCTGACCGCGCTGAATTGCTGGCAGGAAATTGAAGTCTACGGCACGCCGGGGCAGTAGGCCTCGCGATGAACGTGCGGGCCGTCCTGGGTCTGGTTTTCGTGGTCGCCGTCGCGCTCGCGTTGCGCGTCGGCGACCTTGCTTTTCGGCCGCTGCACAACGATGAGGCGATCAACGCCGTCAAGTTGGAGAGACTGTGGACGACCGGCGAGTATCGCTATGATCCCCACGAATATCACGGGCCGGTTCTCTACTACCTGGCCCTGCCGGTGGCCCGGGCTGCCGCGTGGTGGCAGGGATTGCCGGGAACTGGACCCGATGAAGCCGGGATGCGCTGGTTGATGGTGCTGGTGGGGGTTGCGTTGATTTTCATCCCAGCGTTGTGGCTGGAGGGGGTGGGGTGGAGGGCTTGGTGGATCTCGGGGCTGTGGATCGCGGTCTCGCCCGCGTTCGTCTACTACAGCCGCTACTTCATTCACGAACTGCTGCTCGTGCTTTTTTCAGCGGTGGCCATCGGGGCAGGTTGGCGTTACGCCAGTCGAGCGAGTGGTCTTTGGGCGACGGTGTTCGGCGCAAGCATCGCCATGATGTACGCCACGAAGGAAACCTTCGTGTTCAGTGTCCTGGCCATGGGCGTCGCAGCGGCTGGAGTCCTCATGTGGGAAGGTGGGTCCGGAGATGGTCCTCCGCCGCGGGGCGCCCGCCGATGGAGACGCATCTACGACTGGGTGCGCTGGGTTCCGTTGTGGCATGGACTGCTCGCCATGGGCGGATTTCTGGTGGTCTGGGCGGTGTTTTTCACGTCGTTTTTCAGCAACCCCGGGGGCGCGATCGACTCGATCCGAACCTATGGCATCTGGCTGCAGCGTGCGGGTGGGGCGTCGCCGCATATCCACCCGTGGTGGTTCTACTGGGAACGCCTGGCTTGGTTTCAGGAGCGTGGCGGTCCTCTTTGGACCGAGGCAGCGGTGCTGGTGTTGGCGGTGGTGGGCGGAGTGTTTGCGGTGCGGGCGACCCGCATGGGCAATGCCGAGCGGCGGATGGCGAGGTTCCTGGTTCTCTACACCGGGGTGCTGGCTGTGGTGTACACGGTGCTACCCTACAAGACGCCGTGGTGCCTGCTGGGCTTCTATCACGGCGCCACCCTGCTCGCCGGGTTGGGGGTCCACGGCATGCTGGTGCGGCAACGCCATGCCCTCGTCTATGCCGCCATCGCCGGGGTGGTGATGGCCGCGGCTGCACACCTCGGTTGGCAGGCGTGGCGGGCGACCCGGGAGTACGCCGCCGATTTCAGAAACCCCTACGTCTACGGCCACACGTCCGCCGACATCACCAACCTGCTGGAACAGGTGCGTGAAGTTGCCGCCGCAGACCCGTCGGGACGTGGGGTCCGCTTGAACATCATGGCGCCGGACAGCAATTACTGGCCGCTGCCCTGGTACCTTCGCGATTTCAGGCAGGTGGGATGGTGGGATCGGGTCCCGGAAGAGCCGTATGCGCCGATCATGGTGGTGGCCTCCCGGTTGAAGGCGGAATTCGAGGAAAAATCCAAGCAGGCATGGCTGATGGTGGGACTGTTTGAGCTTCGTCCCCGGTACTTCGTGGAACTCTATGTGGAGGCGGGTCTCTGGGAGCGTTTCCTGGCGGCCAGGCGGGCGGCGCGCGCGGCGGAGGGTGGTTGAGGGGATGTTCTGCGGCTGCTTCGAACCGTCGCTTCGGACATTCGCGGAATTGATGCGGTGCCGTCTTGAGATTGTCACCGGCGTTGCGGATGGTGTCGCCGTCCTCAGCGGACGGACCGAGCTGGAACTGCTGGGGAAACGAAGCACTGCGTGTCGTCCGAGCGAGCTATTGCCACGGAAAACAACGCCTTCCCCTCCGGATGGCGTGCCGGGTTGTATTTGGCGACCCTGGTGCTGGGGTACATCGGCATTTATATCTGCCGGAAGAATTTCTCCGTCGCGATCCCGTTGATTCGCGAGGAGTTCAAGGTGAGCAAGGAGGCAATCGGCGAGTTGGCCAGCCTGAGCACGCTTGCCTACATGGTCGGCAAGGTGGCCTTCGGACCGATCATCGATCGGTTGGGCGGACGGGTCTGTTTCCTGGTCAGCCTGGCATTGGTGGCTTTGTTTGGCGGGCTCGGAGCGTTCGTTCCTTCTCTCGGTGGGCTGACTCTGGCTTACAGCCTGAACCGGTTGGCTGGGGCTGGGGGTTGGGGCGCCATGGTCAAACTGGTCCCTGACTGGTTCGCCGAGCGTTCGCGGGCGTTCGCGTTTGCCGTCCTGTCGCTCAGCTTCGTGTTCGGCGGGGTGATCGCCACTCTCCTGGCGGGTTGGATCGCCGGGGCGAGCCAGGGAAACTGGCGCTGGGTCATGGGAGGACCCGCCATCGTGCTGTTTGGGATTCTCCTCCTGTGCTGGGTCATCCTGCCTCGAACTCCCGAAACCCCTGGTGCTAACGGTTCAGCGATATCCCAGTCCAAGGGCCAGTTCCGCTGGATCCAGGTCCAGGAACTGTTCAGCACCCGCCAATTCTGGGTGGTCTGCGCTCTCAGTTTCACGCTGACCCTGCTGCGGGAGACCTTCAACACCTGGACCGTCGATTTCTTCAAGACGGAAGGTGGCCCGGAAGTCTCCCACCGGATTGCTGCCTTTCTATCGACGCCGTTCGACGCCTGTGGCGCCGTGGGCATCCTCCTGCTCGGATGGGTCTTTGGGCGCGTCACACCGCGCCAGCGCAAGATCCTGCTGTTCGTGATCCTGGCGGCTTTGGGCGGAGTGCTTTTCCTCCTGCCATCCCTGGCGCGGCAGGGTTTGTGGGTCGCCACCGCCGCGGTGGGCCTGGTGGGATTCCTCACCTATGGGCCGTACAGCCTTCTCGCCGGCGTGCTCTCCCTTGAGATTCGAGGCCGCGAATACGTTGCCACCGTGGCGGGCTTGGTGGATGCGACCGGCTATCTGGCGGCGGTCCTGGCGGGTGCACAGTTTGGCCGCCTGCTGGACGTGGGGGGCTACGCCCTGGCATTTCCTTGCCTGGCATTTTTAGCGCTGATTTCGGCAGTTCTTTGCCTATTTTTGTATCCAGCTGCGAGACGTGAGGTGGCTGTTGGTTAGATAGCATCATCGCCATGGACCCGAGAAATACCCCGGTGCAACTGGTCATCTTTGATCTGACGGGAACCGTTCTTTGGGACGGAGACGGTACGGGGCGCTGTTTGAAAGAGGCGCTATCCGCCGCGCAGGTTTCGGTCACGGAGGAGCAGGTCAGGACGGTGGCTGGCTTTTCCAAGCGGTCGGCGATTCGCCGATTGCTCGCCGAGGTGACGGGAACGCGGCCGGAGGACGAGTGGGTGACCGCGGTCCACAATGATTTCGTGGAGCGCATCATCACGTTGTTCCGGACGAGCCCGGTGATCGCAGAGATGCCGGGGGCCACGACGCTGTTGAAGCAATTGAAGGAAGCCGGAGTCCGCGTGGCGTTGGACACGGGTTACAGCCGGGTGATTGTCGACGCGGTGCTTGACCGGTTGGGCTGGCACTCGACGGAACTCATCGATGCCACGGTGGCGAGCGATGAAGTCGCCCGCGGTCGCCCTCACCCGGACCTGATTCTGGAGGCTATGCGCAAGACGGGAGTCGGGGATGTTGCGGCGACAGCCAAAGTGGGCGACACCCCGGCGGATTTGCTTCAGGGCATGGCGGCGGGATGTGGCTGGGTGATCGGCGTGACCCATGGCACGCACACCCGAGCGCAACTTTCGCAATTCCCCCATACCCATCTGATTGCCGGGCTGGGTGAACTTCCTTCGCTGCTGGGAATGGGTGCTTCCGTGACCGCTTGATGCACCCTGCATCGGCGCGGTGATTCAGAGGCTGCCGCCGGTCCACAGGACCGCGTTCCGCACCAGTTGGCGATAGGCCGGGTGACGATGCGAGAAACGGTCATGGCCAGGCTGGAGGTAGACCACCCGCGACTGTTTCCACGGACTGATCCAGCCCACGACCGGATGGCTTGTGGGTTGGGTGGTTCGCAGCAGGGGTTGGACGTCCGCCGCCTGCCACAGCCCCTGGTACGTTTCATCCATCAGCCGCATAGGGCCCAGGTCGCGCAAGATCGGATGGGCCTGGGCCGGCACGATCTCCATCCATTGGTCGTGCTTGTAGTCCGAGGCTGGAACGCCCGGTTCCGCCTTGAGCACGTAGCGACCGCCCACGACCTGTTTCCACCACCATTCCCACTGCTGATAATTCGCGATGGCATGGTGCAGGACCACGATGCCTTTTCCGGCTTCGGCAAAGGCCTTGAGGTTGGCGCGTCCCACGGTGTCGAGCTCCTGCGACATGTCATACAGCACCAGGACGTCCACGGAGTTGCGAAGGTCCTGGCGGAAGGCTTCATGATTGGAAAGGGCATGGCGCCAGGTGAAGCCGGGTTGATCCTGGAACAGGGTGTAAAAGTCGGGGTCGTAGTCGTGGCCACCGGTAACGACCAATGCCCGAAGTGAACCACCTCCCGCCGTGGGTGGCTTCGGCCAGCCGGCATCCACCGGCAGGGTGACTTGGCCGGTGGCCGCCCATTCCACGCCCCGGAGAAAACTCGCCCGAAACCCGGGCTCCCACATGGCCGGTGTTTCATGGCCCAGGGCGGTGTAGAAACATCGGCCTTTGCCGAAGTCGGTGACGACCAACATGGGTTCGGCGTTCCCGGTGCCCCCGCGTTCCGGGGCACTGTAGGCGGTGGCCTGTACCTTCGCTTCCGGGATCACCGTCATCGCGTGGTACAACTCGTCCGTCGCCAGGAACGAGGACGGCATGCCCGCCGTGATCGGATGCGGGATGGACGTCATGGTCACCGGGAACGTATGCCGCGGACCATGATAGCTCTTGGCTGGGAGGGAGTCCCAGCCGCAGCCCACCATGCGTCGAAACGCCGGCCAGGCGGGTTCCTTCCACCCCACCGGTCGGTGACCGTCGGTGATGACGTCGAGGCCGCAGAAGTGGTAGCTGGCCCCGTGCACGCTCACGAAGCCTTTGCCGCCCTGCACGAAGGCCTCGATCGCGTTTTCGGTGACCTCGCCCCAGCGCGGGCCGCCGTAGTCCATGACCAGGACATCGTAGGGGGCAAGGGTTTCGGCAGTGAGCGCATCGGTGGCTTCGGTGACCCGGGTGTCGAAGCGACCGGAACCATCGAGCAACTCGCGGAGGAACGGGGTGGAGGTTCGCCAGTCGTGGTTGTTGCGGCCGGAAAGGATCAGGGCCCGCACTTTGCCGGGCTGGAAGAACGGGGCGAAGCGGCCTGGGTCGGTGGGGTTGGGAGCGGCGAGGCAGGTTGGGAAGGACGTTGCCAGAAACAGCACCAGGAGACTGAAGGGGAACCAGCAAAGATTGGCGGCACGCGGTAAGGTTGAGGAATGACCGGAGTCCGAGCGTCGTGGTGTTCCTTCCGCCAGCTCTCCGCTCGAGGTATCGAGCGTGGGTGGTCGTCCTGATCTGGGTTCCGGGCTGCGAAAAGACGTGCCCAGGGGCGATGGGTGGAATTCCGGCTGGAACGGGGCGTGGCGGTTCGCTGAACGCTGCATGACGGGCCTTTCCCCGGAATTTGAGGGGGAAATCTCCCGCCCGGCCACGGTCCAGGGGCGAATGGGAGTAGGAATTCCCTTTGCACCCGGAGGCGGTTTTCCCCCAAATCGGCCCGACGAGATTCCGATGAGAGACATTGTTCCACCGCCGGCACCCATCGTGCGCAACCAATACGCCGAGATCCGGGAATTGTTTAACCGCTATGTCGTCCCGAGCTACGGGCGATTCGAGTTGGCGTTGAGCCGCGGGCAGGGGAGCTACGTGTGGGATGTGGGCGGCCGTCGTTACCTCGATCTGGGCAGTGGCATCGCCGTGTGCTCGCTGGGGCACTCCCATCCGGCCATTACCGCCGCCCTGGTGGATCAGTCCAGCCGCCTGGTTCACATTTCCAATCTCTATTACCACGAGCCACAGGGCCGCCTGGCCGAGCGCATCGTTCGGCACATGGGTCCCGGCAAGGTTTTCTTCTCGAACTCCGGGGCCGAAGCCAACGAGGGCTTGTACAAACTCGCCCGCAAGTTCGGGCACGAGGAGGGCCGCTACGAAGTCCTGACCGCCCACAATTCCTTCCACGGCCGGACGCTCGCCGGTATCGCCGCCACCGGTCAGGCCAAGGTCAAGCAGGGTTTCGAACCTGCGGTCCCCGGCTTCCGGCAGGTGCCCTACAACGATCTCCAGGCGATGCGCGATGCCATTTCTCCGGCCACCGCCGGCATTCTCATCGAAGGCATCCAGGGGGAAGGGGGCATCACCCCGGCCACTCCCGAATACCTCCGTGGCCTGCGGCAGTTGTGCGATGAGAAGCGGATTCTGCTCATGATCGACGCCGTCCAATGCGGTCACTTTCGGTCCGGCAGGTACCAAAGCTTCCAGCGGATCCTCGGCGATACACCCGAGGGACTGGGCGCCTTCCTGCCTGATGCCGTGTCCATGGCCAAATCCCTGGGTGGCGGCTTTCCCATCGGCGGGTTCTGGGTCCGCGACGAGGCGCATGGCGTGAAGTTGTGCGACGTGCTCGGACCGGGAACTCACGCAACCACCTACGGCGGCACGCCGCTAGGCTGTGCCGTGGCGCTCGCGGTGTTCGACGTGATCGAGGAGGAGGAGCTGGAAAAGCATGTGCTCGAACTCGGCGACTGGATGCACGGCCAACTCGAGCGCATCTCCCAGCAATACCCTCGGGTGGTGAAGAGTGTCCGGGGCATGGGCTTCATGATGGGTATGGAGTTGCAGCCCAGGGAACAAATCCCGGGCATGCTGCGCAGCGACAAGCCGGCCTCCAGCCAGTTCGTGAGCCGCCTCCAGGAGGCGGGTGTTCTCGTTATCCCCAGCGGCCTGCAGGTCATCCGACTCCTGCCACCCCTGAACCTTTCCCGAGCTCAGGCGGATGAAGGGATACTCGCCATCGAACGGGTGGTGCGTGATTTCGCGGACGGCCCCGGCTGAAGGACGCGCTCAGAGCCGCTGCCAGACGGTCGCCTCGGCCACGCTCCATTGAAATTTCCGGGCGTGCTCCCGCAGCACGAACGGCAGGTCGAGGCGTCTCAGGAAACCAAACCCCCGCAGGTGAGTTGCGAGGGTTTCGGTCGTGTGCTGGCCGTCCTTGGTCAGCCACGCCGACCTTGGAGTGTAGTCTTCCAGCCAGGTGTAGGGCGACGTCAGGACCAATTGCCCGCCCGGACGCACCAGGCCTTCGAAACTCGCCAGCAGCCCAGCTGGGTCCGGCACCCGATCGATCAGGTTGGCGGCCAATACCCAATCAAAGGTGCCAAGATCCGGCCGAAGCCGCAGGGCGTCTCCCACTTCGAAGCGGATCCGATCGGGGCGCGCCCCGGTCGGAGGCCGCGCGTTGAGCGACTCCAACAAGTCACCTTCCAAGGTGGCTTCGTAGGCGAGTTCCCCGGCTTGTTGGATCCGCCGGGCGGCCTCGATGAACCGCTCCGAGGCGTCAATGCCAATGACTTCATCGCAGAGCCGCGACAACTCGAAGGTGGATCGTCCCACCGCGCAGCCCAGATCCAGCGCCCGGATCCCGGGCGGATCCGATGGAACGCTTTCGGTGTCGAACGTCGCGGTCACGCAACGCACCGGAAAGTCCACACCCTCCCGAGGCCCCGATGCCCAGGGCATCTGGACTTCGGGGGGCGCGAAGTGGAAGAGCAGATACTCCGCGACGGCGCGGTCCGTGTCGTAGAAGTTCGGCACGATGGGTTCAGGCCGCGAGTGCAGCCCGCAGGTGTTCCGCCGGCTGATAGTTTTCAATCACCACCGTCGTGCGGCCATCGCGGTACATGCGCGCCTGGGTGACGTTGATTTCCGGCGTCTTGTGCGGTGCAAACAGAATGTCGTCGTGGGTCGCGTTCAAGGCGGTGGCAAATTTTTCAGGCGTCAGGTGACCTCCCAGATGATCGCTCCGACCGGTCGCCACGTGCAGGGTGCCGAGCACTTTCTCGTCCTGGATGTCACGACCCGAAGGCGGAAGGACCTGCGTGCCAAAGCCCAGTTCGCCCAGTTCGCCGGTCATCGGGTCCGACGACAGCTTCGCGTTGTGCTCGTCGATCGTTTCCTGCCGGCCCACTAGCAGGGTGGCCTCCCGGATCCGGCCCGCATCGACATGCATCAGTCCCAACGTCCCGTCCTTGTAGCGCATCGGGAACTCGCCGGTCGCGCCCGTCGGCACAAAATACACTTCGCCCGCCGGCAGGTTCGCAACATCAGGCTTTTCGCCCCGACAGAGTCCGTGGCTCTTTTGTGCCTCCTGACCGTCGGTCTGCAGTCGGAGGGTCACCTTCTGGCCGCCCACCGCGAAATCGATTTCAAACGCATCGGCGCGTGTCAGGGACTTGCGCAGCTTCTCAGCCTGGCGGCTGACCTCGTTGTAATCCACGGCGAGGCCGGTGCGCAGGATGATGTCATTCACCCCGTGCAGGGTGGCTCCGCGGAAGCCGAAGCGCTTGGCGAACGCAGTCAGCGGGGCTGTGGCCGAGAAGGTGGAGATGCAGAGGATGATCTGGTAGTGCGGATACACATCGCGCTCCAGGCTGAGTTCGCGGCCATCCGGAGCCACACAGCGATCAGGAAGATCCAGGTTGCTGCCTCCGGTGATGGCGTAGGCGAACAAATCGCCGCCCGTCAGTCCGAGTTCGGCGAGCCCGCCCTCATGGAGCCCGCGGAAAAACACGTCGTGCGCGTGACGTTGGATCGAGAATTCCGGGTTTGAGAGAAAGGCGAAATCCTTGATGCCGCTCGGATCGGGCAGATCGATGAGGATCGCGATCCGTTCGCCCGGTTTCGGAGCAAAGACGGTTGAGAGAAGCCGGGTGAGGCTGAACGGAGGGAAATCGCGAAACTTGTCCATCGTTGTCTTGGCATGAAACCGGGTCCGGCACGATTGCCGGTGTCTCGGGTTTGCTGAAGCTAGCCCCACCCTCAAGAGGTGCCAAATGATGATTTCCTGCTAATTCTCGGGCGTGGAACACTCCGAAAACGGCGGTGAACGGGTGGATGCCGTGGTGATTGGTGCGGGTATGGCGGGCTTGTTCGCCGCCCGCACGCTGGCCGAGGCAGGTCGCAGCGTCGCGGTGTTGGATCAGGACTCCAGCCTCGGCGGCCGAATGTCGACCCAACGATTCGGCGATGGCGCCTTCGACCACGGTGCCCAGTATTTCACCGCGCGTGACCCCGTGTTCCGCTCCTGGGTGGAGCAGTGGCTGAAAACGGGCCTCATTCACCTGTGGAGCGACGGCTTCGCCACTGCGTCCGGCAAACTCAACCAGAACGGCGAACCGCGTTACATCGGCTCACGCGGCATGGGAGCCATTCCCAGCCATCTCGCCGCCGGGCTTCGCGTCACCCTCGGGGCAAACGTCACCGCCTGCTCCTGGACGGGGAGAGCCTGGGAGGTCCGATTTCAACAAGGGACGTCCGGCCATCGCGCCGTTCAGTCGACGGCTCTCGTGCTCACCCCGCCGGTGCCTCAATCGCTGGCGCTGCTCACCGCCGGCGGCGTGACCCTGGACGCCACCACGCAAGCCGCTCTCGGCCGCATCGAGTATTCGCGCTGCCTGGTGGCGATGGTCGAACTCGAAGGCCACAGCCTGGTGCCGGCTCCAGGCGGACTCTGGCTCAGTGGCGAGCCCGTGAGTTGGGTGGCGGACAATCAGCAAAAGGGAATCTCGCCGAAGACCGGCGGAGCGAGGTTGACCATCCATGCGGGAAAGAACTTCAGCCTCGAACACTGGGACGCCGATCCGGACACCACAGCGCGGAAACTCGCCGACGTGGTGCAGCGCTGGCTGGGATCGCCGGTGAAGAGCGTGCGGTTCCATCGGTGGCGCTATGCGGCGCCGGTGACGGTGTATCCGGAACGCTGTTTGGCTTTGGAAGAACCGGGGCGGTTGGTGTTCGCGGGCGATGCCTTTGCGGGGCCTCGGGTGGAAGGGGCGGCGCTGTCGGGACTGGCGGCTGGGGAGGCGGTTTTGAAGGGTTCCTGAGGCGATTCCAGAATCTTCAGGAATTTGGATTGAACGAACGCGCTGGGGCCCTAGAGTTTCCGGGTCTTCGGGATTCCCCGAAGCGCACTTTGGTCGGGACGTAGCGTAGCTTGGTAGCGCGCTTCCTTGGGGTGGAAGAGGTCGTGAGTTCAAATCTCACCGTCCCGACCATTTTTCTTCTAAGCGGTTTGGCTTCAGTGGGTTGCATCCGGAATCGACCCGAAACGCAGTCTCTAGCAAGTCACGGTACCGCCCCGTTTCAAGCCAACCACGTTCTTCAAGTTCCTGTGCTGAGGGCCAACGGCCCGGATTCAACACAGCCTTGGGCAAAGACCAAAAGAATCTGGTGCCCAAGTCATCGGTCGCCAATCAAGCCAGCGTCGTCCAGTCAATCATGAGAACTCGGCAGGTTGGCAGAAGGGCCTGTTGAAGGCGCTTTCCGTCGTGAGCTCGGAGGACTCTTTATCGGAGGTATCATCTCAAGGATGCTGGCTTTGACGTAGTCGATCAGATCCGAGACTTGGTCGATCACGTGCTGCCCAGGAAGCCGAACGGGCGTCTCGTTCAAAATACGGGCCAACTCGGTGCGGTCTCTCCGCTCAGTGACGAAAGTTGGATGATTCAGGTCGAGGATCTCAATGTGGTAGCGGGCCGCCGTGGTGGTTCCGACCAAGAGGTGCGAAGCCGGATCCTCGAAAATCACTGCGTCATAATCCTGTTCCTTGCAGCAGTTCAGGAAACGGAGACCGGCTGCTTCCTCCTTGGGGGTAGGCCAAGAATCAAGCTTCACCCCGTTGCAATGCCGAGTAGCAAGGAAGAGATTTGCGTAGTCTTGCATTACCTCTCGTTTTCGGCGCGGGTCGAAGTGGTCGACATCCATGTGCCGTTCGCCTCCAGCGCGCTGGATTGTTCGCAGGGAGTATGCGCATCTGCCCTGAAAATCCCTGACGAGAGCGGCAAACGCGCGCGCGCGCTCTTTTCCGCGCCGAATGTTCTTAGGCGCCTGACCGCGGAGTATTCTGCCACCGGGTGAACTCGACATAGGAGAGCAATGCTTCTCGGACCTTTCTCTCAACTCGGCGCTGCTTAAGTTGAAACTCAATCTCCTCGATTGTAGGCGGGCAGCGAAGTTGGCGGCGCCAGTGTCGGAGTTGGGAAAACTCTGCGAGTTCGCCATCACTCGCTTTCTCCAGCGCTACCATTTTGGCCAACGCTGCAAAGCGTTTCTCCAGGTGCTGGGTCCACTTGTCCGGAGAGGACTTAACCACGAACTCAGCTGATGCAGTGGCGTCGGCGCCTGGAAACTGGGCAGCCGGGTTGGCGGCCAGCATAACGACGTTGGCGTCGTTTTGTGGCGGCGCGACAACTGCGGAACCTGACGACGAGGCGGTGACGGACGCCGACAGAATTGCCGCAGCTGCCCTGGAGAAATCGTCTGCCCGATATTTCCTGCGGATGGCGCTCATCCTTCGTAGATCGACGTTAGTAGGTGCTTTTGGAGAGCAATGCTGCCCTTCAAATGCAAAACACCGTCGATATTGATTGGGGCTGATTCGTCCTCGTCCGTGGCTGCCAGGGCCATCCCGACACCGAAATCATAGAGCAAGATTTCTCCCTGGTTGTTGAAGCGGGCCATCTTGATCACCTCGGGCGCGGGAACCGTAGTAAAGGATTCAGGCTCGGGCCAAGGCTGGACATCAATGTCTTTAACATCCTCAAGCCGAGCGAGGTAGCTTAGAAACTCCTTCTTGTTCGATGCGGCTACTCCAGACGTTATTACGAACGCGGCCGAAGCGAACAGCTTGCCACCAACAACCAAACCGACCCTGATCACCCAGTCGCCTTCATCAATGCGCGTGCAAGAAAGCCTGTTGAAAAAAAGCCGGCTAGCGAAGCCTGCTGCCCCAGCTTTGAGGCTGAGCGACTTCTCTTTGGGTTTCGATCGTTCTGGGCCGGGCATCGTGGTAGCCAGTTTGGAAAGCTCACGCCGAACTGGGCGCTTTCCTAGCACCATCGTCGAAACGCCTCAATCGGTAAACGGCGCAATGGCTCCTGATGGTCAACGCGCCGGAGGCATGAAGCGCAGCGTTTAGAAGCGACTGCCCCGGTAGTGAATGGCCGTCAGAAGGCGGTATTTGTTGCCACGGATTTTGAACACGGTGACGGTGCGACCGCTCTTGACCTCCACCTGATCTGCATCGGGCCAAACGGTCCGAAGGTCCGCGAAATGGTCGTAGTTGCGGAGCTCCATCACCTTCCTCCATCCGGCCAATCGACCCCCTCGGGCACGGCGCGGCCCAGGGCGCGATATGCGATTCCGACGCGGGCAGACCAGAATTCTCCGACCTTCTTGAAACGGAGCGAGGGATGGCGTGGATTGGACTTTAGAAGCGAGAAGTTTTTGTCAGCCAAGTCGCGAACCAACTCCGGCAATGCCTCGTAACACGCCCAGGAGTCGGGAGAGGCAAAGTGTTTACAGCTCCGTGCAACGCCCCGCTTCGTAGTCAGCCATGGCCCTTTGGCCCAATGCGTCGAGTTTACCGGACTTGACGTCGGCTTCGAACTGGCGATCCAACCGTTCTGATGCGAGATCACTCAACCAGCTCGTGAAGCGAGCGAAGTCCTCGGGCGGCAGCTGTTCCACTGCCTTCTCGATTTCACTCAGACTCATCGCTGAGCAAGCTGCCGCGCCGCCCGGGCCGTCGCAATCCGGATCTCCTCTGGCGTCAGTCCGAGCGGCTCCATGAAGTCGCCGAGAAGGATTTCGCCCGGATGAACCGGGGGGATCTTGGTAGATTTCATGGGTTTCAATGGTCGTCGCAGAGTTCCACATCCCTTCGGAATCGACGAGACAGGAGCTCAGCGGCTCAGCGGCGAACACGATAGAACTCCGAGGGCCTCGCCATGACCACGGTGTGGGGACTGACGGCGCCGGTGACTTCGTACCATGGGCCGTCCACCTGCTCTGCCACCTCCAGCACGCCGCCGCCCGCCCAGCGCATGGTCATTTGATCGCCCACCACTTCGACGGCGGTGAACCCTTCACGGATCGGCGGGACTTCATTCGAACCACGCGACGCGGCAGGGGTGGCGGCGTCGGGACGAAAATGCGGTTCCACGGTGCCGGTATTCACTTTCAGCCAGTCCATCTGCGGTCGGGAGAACGGCGCCCGAGGCGCAAGCACCACATACTGTCGATGCCCGCCGAGGTTCCCCGCCGGAAGACGCGTGCTGACGATGATATTGCCCTGGGCGTCCACCCAGACCTGTTCGACACGACGAGCCCCGATGAAGGGGTGGACATCCGTTCGATCGAACTGGGGAATGCGAATGCCCGAACCCGACTGAACGAGTTGCTGATCCGACGCCTTCCAGGACCCGCCCCCGCCGCGTGTCGGAACCACGGCGTTGTTCGCGATCCAGGCGGGGATGCTCCGGGACCCTTCCGGATCAAAAGGGTCCCGCACGCCCGAGGATCGATAGGGCGCATCGCTCCACTGCTGCCCGTCGAAGAGCAGGGTGGTGCGGCCTTTCCGGGTGCCTGCCGAATTGACGGCGAGGCTTCCCTCGGCTGTGTAGAACGGCAGCCCGAGGTAACCGGGTCGGACGAAGCCGATTTCGTCGAGGTCCCACTGGCGCCAAGTCCGGCTGTCGAAGGCATGGATGACGCGGTCGCGCTTGGTCCAATCCATGGCTTTGAAGCAGATCTGGCCGCGCGGGCCGTAGTCGGGTTGTTCCTGGCTCGCCAGGTTCACCCGGGCCTGGGCGTCGGTTCGCAGCAGGTCGCTCAGGGCCGCGGCAAGAGAATCGAAGTGTTGCCAGCGGGACGTCGTTGGCGTGAACACGTCGACCTTGTCGGTGAGCAGGAGTTCGCGGCGTTCCGGGAGCCAGAGCCGTTCCTGATACCGCACCCACAGCCTTCCGAGGGTGTCGGCACCGAGGGGTATTCCCAGATCCCCTCGGCGCACAGGTTCGGGGAGCGGATGATGCCGCCACTCGGCGCCGCTCCAACTCGCGAGCACGGTGCCCTGGTCGGGCAATCCCAGAAGCGTCCAGAGGTTGCCCAGGGCATCGAACTGGAGATTGCCGGCGTTTTTCCACACATCCACGAGTCGTGAGGAAACGGAGCGTTCTCGCCGCAGATCTCCAGGGCGGGCGTAGGTCGTTCCCTGCGCGAATCCCACGAGCAGCATTCCTCCGTCCTGAAGTGGCAGGATACGGTGAACGCTTTCCAGGGGTTGCCCGCGGCGCCAGTCGAACCACTCGGCCATCGCATCCGCCGCGGCGGGAAGATGGAGCAACCCGTTGCCTCCGGTCCCAATCCAGAGGCCGTCCTCGCTGTGAACCAAGGGTCGCGAGATCCGGTAAGTATCGTCGAATGGGGCGGTGTCGAGCGGTGCGATGACTTTGGTCCAAGCCCCCGCGCGCCAGCGCCAGAGCATCTTTTCCCAATCGCGACCTTCCGAAACGACGTAACGATCCGCTCCGAGCGTGGTGATGCCCAGCACACGGGCAAACACCCCGGGAGTTGGATCGGACAGGCGGATCGCCTGCCGTGTCGCAAGATCCGCCTCGTACAAACCGGCTTGCTCATCCCAGCTCGGGATGCCCGCCCACCACCGTCCCTTGTCCACCGGTGCCAGGATGGAAAAGCCCCCAGTCGGCAATCCCGAGATCGCCGGGAGCGCGGTGAGATTCGTGCCGGATATCACCAGGGGTTCGTGAAGGGTGGCCAATTCCTGGACCCGCCGTTCCCCCCAAAGCACCACGGTACCATTCTCGCCCGGGATACTTTGCACGGGATTGTAGAGGTCGAAGCGCGTTCCCGACATCTGGTTGGAACCGATCGTGCAGGCGAGATCGATTTCCAGATTCGGCCCGACGCGGTACACGCGCGGTCCGGGTTCGGTCAGCCAGCCTGTCCCGTCCGAACCGAAGGTGAGGAAGGCGTGGGCAAGCTGGGCTCGGAATTCAACCGACACCGGCGAGTTCGTGAAGGGCAGACGCGTCAGCCAGTACTGGTCTTCGACGGCGGAAAAATCGCCACCTTTGGACCACAGCACATGGACCACGCCTTGCTGGTTGGTTTGCAGGAGCACGGGCCGCGCTGCGGGCGACGGAGGCGTTGGAAGAAGGGCTTGTGTGTTCGTGCTTGTGTCGGGTGCTGGCAGCCTCCACGACTGCGCTTGCCATTGTCCCTGTGTCCATTGGAACAGGCCCGCCTCCCGTCCGATCCCCCAGACGCGTCCTGAGCCATCCTGCACCGCGTCATCCACCTGGGTTCCGTCAAAGGGAAGAGGTTGAGCCAGGAGGCGGAATGCGGCTGTCAGCATCCCAAGGCTCAGCCCGAGTGCGGTGCCCCACGTATCGCGCACGACCACATGTCATCCTTGGCCGAAGCGATTCAGTTGAAAACGACAGAGTTCATGGCGAGGCGCCAAGGGGTGTAGCTCCGAGTTGTGGATAGGCGAACCAAGCATGGAAGTGGTTTGGACAGGATGAACACGATGAACAGGATGGAATACCGTGACGGTTGGGTTCCTGAGCATCGTGTTCATCCTGTCGAAAAGAGGGTCGTGTCCTCCGACAACACCGAGATGCGCCCGGCGCCAAGCGGTGTCGCCGAGGCGCGATTCGTTCCGTGGGGCAGGGGTGATTTTGGAATTCCGTTGGGCCCAGCTTTTGAGCCAAGAATGGGGTGTTCCCCGGTCCTATGTTGAATTCCCCGACCTTCCCTTGTGCTTGGGTCCGAGTCCGCCGCTGGATCCTGGTTTCCTGGGCGGCAGCCCTCTTTGTTCAGGCAGGGTATGCCCAGCCCGATGCCGCGCAGGCAGCGAAGCTCCCGGTGTGGACCACCCAGGAGGACCATCAGAACATGAAGAGCCAGCTGGGGATTCTCCGCCTGCGCCAGGGTCCGAGTGGCAGGGAAGGCGCCACCAACTCGGCCAATTACGATCCGTCGAAGGCGAACCCCTTTCCCAACCTACCGGAAGTCCTCGTCCTCAAGAACGGTCAGCGTGTCGGCACTCCGGAGGCATGGTGGCAGCAACGGCGACCGGAGATCGTGGAGGATTTCGAGCGGGAGGTTTACGGGCGTGTTCCCAAGAGCGTGCCGGGGGTCACCTGGTCGATCCAAACCCAGGCCATGGACCGTGTGGTGGGCAAGCTGCCTGTTCATGCCCGGCAACTCGTTGGGCGCGTCGACAACTCGGCCTGCCCAGCCATTGAGGTCAACATCCAGATGACACTCGTCACCCCGAAGGACGCCCCCGGTCCAGTTCCTGTGCTCATGATGTTCGGCGGCTTCGGTGGTGGCGGCTTCCCGCGTCGACCGGGTGAGCCCGAGCCGACCAACCGATTCGGCGGGTTTGGCGGCGGAAACTTCGCGGATCCGCCTTCCACCGAGCAACTGATCGCCGCCGGTTGGGGCTATGCGACGCTTATCCCCGCGAGCATTCAGGCCGACAATGGCGCCGGTCTGACCCGGGGCATCATCGGCCTGGTCAATCGGGGACAACCTCGCAAGCCCGACGACTGGGGTTCGCTCCGCGCGTGGGCCTGGGGTGCGGCCCGGGGTTTGGATTACCTGGAAACCGATACGACGGTGGATGCCCGGCGGGTGGGCATTGAGGGCGTCTCCCGTTTTGGGAAGGCGGCCTTGGTGACCCTGGCCTTCGAGCCGCGGTTTGCGGTGGCGCTCGTCGGGTCATCCGGTGCAGGGGGGGCGAAGCTGCATCGACGGAACTTCGGCGAGGCAGTCGAGAATCTGACGGGCTCCGGAGAATACCACTGGATGGCGGGCAACTACCTCAAGTACGGGACCGCCGAATCCAGCTTCGGCAGCCGGAATGCCGGGGATCTTCCTGTGGATTCGCACCAATTGATCGCCCTGTGCGCGCCGCGGCCGGCTTTCATCAGCTACGGGATTCCAGAGAAGGGCGACGCGAAATGGCTCGATCAACAGGGCAGCTTCATGGCGACGGTGGCGGCAGGACCTGTGTATCGACTGCTGGGTGCGAGGGACTTGGGAATCGTCGAGGACCACGCGACCGCCTCGATGCCACCCGTGAACACGGGCCTGTTGGAGGGAGAACTGGCCTGGCGGCAGCATGACGGCGGGCATGAAGATCGCTCCAACATGAAGCACTTCATCGCCTGGGCGAACGGGGTTTTCCAGCGGCAACGCCAGAGCGCTGATTCTGCGCGCTGAACCCGTCGCCTTGGGTGGCGGACGGGTGACCGTCCGGCGCTGAATGGCGTGAAGTCGACCGAGGATCACAGGAACCCGGTTGGGTTCTTTCGGCGCTTATCCGGCGTCCTGGCGTGAGACCCATCTGAATCGGTCCGTTGGCTGAGCCGTGCGCGTCCGGGTACTGTCGGATTCGTTTCACGGGAGGTTTTTTCAGTTTGTTTTCGGTTTTCAGCCTTGAGCGGCAGGTATTGGGTGAGAGCGCGCTGTGCGCCACTGGCATGGAACCTGACGACTCCGAACTGCTGCGACGCTACGTGCGGGACCAGGATGAAGACGCCTTCAGCCTGCTCGTCCGGCGGCACATTGATCTGGTGTATGCGACGGCCGTGAGATCGCTGGGTGGGGCATCGAGCGGGGCGTCGGACGTGGCCCAGGAAGCCTTCCTTTCGCTGGCGCGCAAGGCGGCGTGGCTCGGCGCGGAGGGCAGTCTCGCCGGTTGGTTGCACCGCGCCGCGGTGCTCGCGGCGCGACAGCGGATGCGGACTGAAGCTCGCCGCCAACAACGCGACCGGGCCGCCGCGGAACTCGCCGAAACCATGGAATCGTCCGATTCTGAATCCATTCCTGTCATTCAGGACCTCGACGAGGCGCTGTTGGAACTCGAAGACAGCGACCGACGGGCACTGGTCCTTCGCTTCCTGGAACAGCGCAGTCTGCGCGACGTGGGGGAGTGTCTGAGGATCGGCGAGGACGCCGCTCAGAAGCGTGTGGCCAAGGCTCTGGGGCGATTGAGCCTATGTCTGGCACGTCGTGGTTATGCCATGGCCACCGCTGCCGGCCTGGCACGATCTCTTCAAGCCGCCGTGCTTTCCGCGCCGCCAGGCGTGGCCGCGGCGGTGACCGCACACACCCTCACCACTGTTGCGGCGGCGGGTGGTCTTTCATGGCCTCTCGCTGCCGTCCTCGCCACCCCGCTTATGGCCCTGACGCATGTCCAAACCGCCGCCGTTTGTCTTCTGACCGCGGCTCTTCCCCTGGGTTATCAATGGCATGCTCTGGGTGCCGCGCGGGCCGAACAGCAACAACTCTCGGCCGCACTCCAACAGGCCCGCGCCGGTTTCCATCGGGAAGACTTCCGGCGTGCTCATCAGCAACGACGCGTCGAGTCGATGGATCGGAGCCTCCTCTGGGCGCGCAAAGATCTGGAATGGCGGGAACGTGCCGAAGGAGACGTTTCATCCACTCCGACGGCCCTCCGGTACGCGTGGTTGGACCAGGCGCCCTACGTGCGCGTGCCCAAGTCGGTGTTGGGAGACGTGCGTTTCGCCGCAACGACAGTGCCGGATGGGCGAGGCACACCCTCCTTGACCGATCCCGTGTCCGCGGATGGTACCGTTTCGGATTCCCTCGCCGACACGCTGAACCTCACGCCGTCGGAGCAGGCCGCCATTCGGGAAAGCTTCGCCTCGATGGCGACTCGGTTTCGGCAGCTGGAGGCGGAACATCTGCGCATCGTGATGGAAGGTCCCCCCCAGGAATTCGGGGTCGGGCAGCGGGACTCCGCCACCGTGGTCCTGGGCGCCTTTCCGGAAGCGGCGACGCAGCTGAAGGCTGAACTCAAGGAGCGGCTCACACGCAGCGTGGGTGAAGACCGAGCCACGGTGGTTTGGACGCAAGCCAACGAGGCTTTTCGGTCCGCATTTCGTGATTTTGGGGCGCTCGAGGAAGTCTACACGCTGGCCTTCGACGCGCGCGACGGGTTGGCAGTCTGGAATGGACTTCGACGCCCGGACGAACCGCGGTTTGAGTCGTGGGGCAACAGTTCGGGCCACATGGATCTTGGCGGTTATCCCGAGCCGGTCCGGTCGTATTTCCAGCGTTGGTTGGAGGAACAACCAACGTGGGTGCCCCCTTCCAACGAATCACCTCAACGCCAATCACCATGAGTCGACTTCTCCTTGCCCTGGGAATTCTTGTGCCGGGTGCCGCGCTTTATCTCACCGGAGCATCGCGGTTGTCCGCGGAACGTGCCGACCTTGGCCGGCAACACGCCATGATGGCGGAGTTGACCCGGAAACGGCAGTTGGCGACCGAGGCGATTTCAGCCGCGTCGACGGCATGGACCAACCGACTTCAGGAACTTCAGGCGGTTCGAGAGATCATCGCGCTTCAATCGGATTCTGCTGCCGCGGAGGCGCTGCCGAACGAGGTCCCCGTGGGTGAAACGTGGCGTTCCGATGCGCCGTATGTGGATCTGGCCAAGCGGTACCTGAAGGATCTGAGATTCCAGGCGGTTAGCCCGGACCATCGGCTGACCGACGTGGTGGTGCCCTTGTTTGGAATCAACTCCGTGGAGCGAGCGGGCGTGAACGACGCGTTGCGCGAGTTCAGGACGCGCCTGGAGCAGCTTCAATTGGAGAAAGTCGTGCCGCTGGCGGATCTGGCCGAGCGACAGACGGAGGACCATCGCGAAGTGGGCTATGCGATCCCCAGTGTGAAGGAGGAATCCGGGGCGCTTCGGGAGTCGGCGCTGGCGGAGATACGCCGAATTCTGGGCGATCAACGCGCCGGGATGCTTGAAGAGAAGATCACCCATGACTTGCAGTTCGACAGCAATCCCATGGGCATGGAGACCCTGCAGGTGGTGTTCAGTGCCGACCGTCAAGCCGACGGCACTGTGAAGCACCGGTTGACCTTCACGGATCCTCAGCGGCCCGGAGACCGATATTCGCTCAACGTCCCGTTTGGGCTGGAGGCCAACCAGGGCATGTCTTCGGACGACGGATGGATGGTGGCCGGGGTGGGGTTTCCGCTTTCGCCCAATTCCCCGCTGTGGAGCTACCGCCATCTCTTCGGCGATCAGCCGCTGCTATCGACTCCGTGATCCGCGAGACTTCGGCGGGATAGAGCCGAAGGTCGGATTCATTGGCGGTAGGCAGGACCGTTGTAGATCTCGTTCGGGAACGGGATGGTGTTCACCAATTCCCACGACTTGGTCCACTTCACCATTTGAGCGCTGCCACCGAACAGTCCGACCACGGCTCCACCGGGCAAACCCTTGATGGCGGACTGGGCATTGGGGTTGGCGATGTTCTCCCAGTTGGCGACGCCGGCGTGGCGGATGGAGATGCCGTTGCCGACATTGCCGGGGGGCGGGACGTTCGAAGCGTCGTTGAAGTTCAGCGCATCGAGTTCGTTGATTTCCCACATCTGCCAGTCGGTTCCGTTGAAATCGCCGAGGCGGTAGGTGGCGCCATCCGGGCTGGCGGGAGCGCGCCCGATGTTGTTGTAGCCGGCGATGGTCCCATTCCAGCAGTAGGAGGTGATCTTGACGGGGCGGGCCAGCCACAACTGTTTCAATCGCCCTCGTCCACGGGTCACGACGTCCTTGGGGCACCAGAGCACTTTGTGCTCATTGAGGTAGGGCCCCAATTGGCCGATGCGGAAAAACGCCACCTGATTGCTGAACTGCTGGGAATTCACATCACGACCCGCGGCGGAGCCTGGCACGGCGGGTCCTCCTGGAATCCGGCCGTTGTTGCGGGTGGCGTACGCCCAGCCATCGGGCCCGGTGAGATCGCCACCCCAGGTCGGGTGCGGCATTCGATCGTCGTTGTCGTTGGCGTAGAGGTGGCCGGCGAGAAGCGTCTGTTTGACATTGTTCAGGTCGAGCGTGAGTTGGGCTCGATCTTTGGCCCGGGAAAGGGCGGGCAACAGCATGCTGGCCAGGATCGCGATAATGGCGATGACCACCAGGAGCTCAATGAGCGTGAAGGCGCGCGTGCGTTGGAGGCGGGACGTTGAGGAAGTCGGAAGACTGGGGAGGGATTCGGCGGGAGGTTTCATCGGAGTTCGGGCCAGGGCGGCGAGCCGAAGCCAGCCGGGGGACATACCCTGCGAACGAAAGAGTGCTCCGAAGATTTGACCAATTCCAGTCCCCGTCTGTGGTGGCGGCATCGATCCCCTTCATGGATCACAGAAATCCAATGATGGTTGAACCTCCGCAATTTCAGGGGCCAGGGGGCGGCATGGAGAGGATGGCCTCCCAGGAGAGCTGACGGAGCAGCATGTCGGAGGACGGGAGAGTATGCAGGCCCTGTTTCGAGGCGGCGGACTCGGGCGATGGTCGGGTTTCGCGGGACTTGGACGCCAATCGTTCGGATCGGATCACGGGTTTGGCGCCGTTCAGTGCAGGTACTGAGGAGGCCTGGCTCCGGGGCAGTTGGCGCGCCAAGGGTGTTGAGATCACGGTCGCAGCCGAGCTGACAAGCTGTCGCCCATCCCGTGCCGGCTCCGTGCGTATCCCAAGGCCAGGTGCCTCGCCTTCGATTCCTTCGCTGCGCGGCGAGGGTTCCGATCGCCGACTGAATCCAACCGCGAGAATCGGTGACATGGGTCGAGGACCTGCGAGGCGGGCGACGGTTGGGGCTGCGGGAGAGGGTCGATTTGCGTCGCTGGTCGTGGGTCGTCCGGGCTCGGACCGGGCCAGGGGTGAAGCGAAGCCGTCGGCGCGCGACGTGGGTGCCTCTGCGTCCGTGGCCGCGATTGCCGGGCGATGGCGATCCACGGTGGCGGGGATGAGGGGAAGAGCCGGCGGGGTGGTCGGGGCGACCGCTTTCCGGATGCTGGCGAACCCGGGGCGGTTGAACTCCAGCGGCTTCACAAACGTATCCGGCAGGCTGGGTTTCAGGGGTTCCATGCGGCGCAGCAATCCGGGAGTGGTGGCACTTCGGCTGGCCGGGGCGAGGGATGGATTCCCCCGTCGTTCGGCCAATTTGCCGGGAGTGTTGATCGGAGCGGTTGGCTCGGCTTCCAGGCGTGTCCCGAGAGGCAAGGGCGGGAGGAAGGTGAGTTGGCGGATCTGGAACGCGGAGAGGTCATCCGGGCCGAGCGTGGAGTCGGCATTGCGATCGAAGATTTCCAGACTGGCGGCGGTGGACCCGACGTTTCGCAGCACATCGCGGAGCCGGAAGGCGTCCAGATAATCGACGTCCCGGTCGCCATCGGAATCGCCGAAGTATCGGAAGAACGCGACCTGGACATCCCCGTCCAATCGATTTCCAGCAGCGTCGGTGATGCCGGCGTTGCGGAGGGCGAGCAGGTAGTTGCCGTCTGCGAGCGATCCGCCGGTGAGATCGGGGAACGACAGGAGAATGGAACGATCGTCAGGAACCGTGGTGTAGATCAGCGAGGCATCGACATCGATGCCGGTGGTGAAGTTTCGCAGGACGATGTCGGACGACTCGAAGGCGTCGGAGATGTCCTCGGAGAACCGGAGGACCAGGGAAGTGACCATGGAACGCTGGGCGGCTCCATGATTGATCTCGGCGATGACAAAGCGCGGGGCAGTACGATCGAGGACGATAACGGTTTCGAGCAGGGCGGAGCCATCCGCGTTGGTGGCCTGGAGGCGAATGGGGTTTTCCCCGTCACGCAGGAGGATCCCTCGGAATTGGAAGCGGCCCTGGTCGTCGGCGGTCGCGGAGCCGTCGTCGAAGCCGTCGCCGTCGAGATCGAGGGTGACTGCCTGGAGAGGTTGCGTGGTGCCGACCAGGAGGATGGGCGAGACGTTGGTCAGGTTGTCCCCGAGCGCACCACTGTCGGTGGAGGGATCGAGTCCGACGGTCAGGGATGGGCCGGAGACGATGCGGACATCGTCGATGCTGATGGAACTGTCGGCGGCGCCGAAGGAGATCAGGTCCAGGTACAGCGTGGCGGCTGTTCCAGCGTCGATGCCGGTGAGATCGATGGAGAGGTTGAGCGTGGAGCCGTTGGTGGCCGTCACCGACATGGCTGCCGCGAGCGAGCGGGAGCCATCCGCCTGGAGGTTGAGGAGCGCGTCGGTCTGGGTGAGGTCGCGGGCGGTGCCGGCGAGGGATCGCCCGGTTTGGGCGTTGAGCAGGGCGATTTCGAAGGCATCACCGGGTTGGCCGGGCGTTTGGTTCAATCGATCCAAAGTGACGGTGAGGGTGAGGCGTCGGGCGCCAGCCGGGACGATGAAGGTTTGAGAGAGATCGGAATAAAGGCGGCCTGCGGATTCGGTGAGGACCGCCCGTCCGTTGATGACGGTGACGTTGCCGAACGATTGCCAATCGGCAGGGCGGCCGCCAGGGGCCACGGCGTCGAAGGAACCGTTGAGCAGGGACGGTGTGGCAAAGGGCAGATCGACGAGCACGGCGTCGGTGAGCTCGGCGAACCCGAGGGAGCCGGCCTCCAGTGTGACGCCCTGAGACGCGCGCGGCGCTGTGGGTGAGGAAGTTGTTCCAGGCCTCGAGGGTGTGGCGATGGCTGGGCGGTCCGGGTCAGGTCGTGACGGGGTTGGATCGTTGGAAGCGAGACCAATCCCGGGGGGCAGCTGGGGTGGGACGAGTACGGGCGAATTGCCGCCAAAGGAGGACGGCAGGTGGGAAGCAAAGGCGGAGGCAGTGTAGGAGATGGCCGAACTGGCTGAGCCGTAAACGTTGCCGATCAGCCCGGTGAATGCCCCCAGGAGTGTTCCGACACCGCGCAGGTACAGATTGGCCAGGCTGCCGTAGTCGGCGAGGTCGCCGGATCGGAACCATTGATTGGTCGACTGGGAACGCTGGGCGAGATCGTTCCAGAAATAGGGGATTCCGGCAGTCCACCAGCCGATGCGTTCGAGGTTCTCGACGTTGAATCGCGACGAGATGGCGGTCTGGGCGGCCTGGGGGATGGGGGTGCGTTGGAAGAACTCCGGGAAATCGCGCAGGACGGCGCCGCCCTCGCCATAGAGGACCGATTGGACCCGACCCAGGAATTGGTACTGTTTCGTGGTTTCGTCGAAACCGAAGCGTGCGCGACCGCGGTAGCTGGTGTCGAAGCCACGAAGGACTTCGTTCTCGTATTTGGCGTAATCGAAGTCGGCGGGGAGGTTCTGTTTGTCGGCAGGCAGGAACTTTTTGACCGTGGCCGCCTGGGCGATTTGTTGGTCTTTGTTCCAGACAACCGCCTCGTTGCCGGGGAGGGAATTGTCCCGACCACGGTACACGGCGAAGTCGAAGTCACCCTTGTCGGAGAACGGCCCGCCCACCTTGCCCAAATCCGGGATGATACGACCCAGGACCAGGGCTTCACCGCCGCGGCCGTAGGAAGCCATGAGGGCGCTGAGGTTGATGCGTCCTTCGCGGGCGGCGGTGACGAGCATGTGGCGGTTGGCGAAGGTGACGAGGTCGGTGCCGAAGCTGCCAAACACGGTCAGTTCCTGGCCTTTACCGAACTCCTGGGCGGCCTTTTGGAGGGCGGCGAAGGTGGCGTTGTCGACGGCGCCCATGTCCCGGAACTGATCGAGGGTTCGTCCCTTGCTGATCTGCTTGCGAAGGATATCGCGGAGAGGCGCCCAGTCCTTGGCTTCACGGAGCAGGTAGACGAGCGCCTGGGCGGTGGGGTCGCCGTTCTTGACACCCTGAATGACTGAATCGTCGGCGATGAGCACGTGCATCAGGCTCTCGTCATCGAAGGCGACGCGTCCCGGGCGATCGAGGTCCGGGATGTAGGTGGGGTTGTCGGCCTGGAGGTTCTGTTTCCGGACATTCTCCATGGCGTCGCTGGCTTCATCGGCGGCCTTTCGGATGGCGGCTGCGAGGTCCTTCTGGGTTTTGGCGCCCTTGGATTCCCGCTTGAAGACGTCGTTGTATTTCAGGCGGTAAACGTCACTGGCCACTTCGTTCCGGATGGCCTCGGGCAGCTGGTTCTTTCGATAAGTGGCTTCCCGGATGGCGCGGTGTTTTCGGGCGAACTCGGGCGAGACACCGGCGCGGATCTGTCGGTGATAAATCGTGTCGAGGTGTTCCTGCATCTTGGCCTCAGCGCGCTGGGCCGGGGTGTTTTGTCCGACCTCGGCGATGTGTTCCGCCTTGCCGAGAGCCTCGTTCTCCACGGACTTGAAGACCGCTTTGACACGATTGACGACAGCCTTGTGCGCCTGGCTGGCCATTTCGCGGATCGACGGGGCGGCGTGGATTCGCTGCACGGCTGCGTTAACGCCAGCCGTGATGCGCGAGCCGGCGATTTCGGCGGTGTTGCGGATGACGAATCCTGCACCAAGAGCGTGGTACTGGAATACCGCGAGGCCCACAGCGTCGTAGGCACCCGGCACCCGTTTGGCGATGGACGACGCCAGGCCGCGGATGCCGCCGCCAATGGCGATGGTCTCGTTGAGGAAAGGCGGCTTGAGGTTGTCGATGAAGGCGCCTCCCGCGCTGCGCACGAATCCTGTGACGGTGGAGAGTTTCGCGGCAGGTCGTGAGATGCGGCCAAGGCGGCTCGGAAACGGGAGATTTCCGGCAAGCTGCTCACCGGCGGCCTCCGGATCGCCGGAGGCAATCGCTTCGCCGAGGGACCAGATGCTGATGAACGGCGCGGCGATCAACCCGCCTGCCGCGCGCAGGGCGTCATTAAACCCGTGGATGTTTTCGGACATCCTGAACAATTGGCTTTGGAAACCTTCCTTGGTTCCGATGCCGAAGAGCCTCGGGACATCCGTGACCATGGTGAGCAATTCCTTGCCCAGGCCGTAGAGGCCCTTGTTGACCAGGCCGTAGAAGAACAGTCCCAGGTTGGCGAGATTGTCCTCGCTGGAGCCCTTCACGATCGCCTGGTCGGTGACACCCACCAACTGGAACTTGCCGTCGGCGCCCTGGACGGTGGAGACGTCGTAACTGGCATGTCCAAGGGACCAGAAGGAGATCCAGAACGCCTTCGAACCTTGGGCATCGGCATCGACGAAACGATTGTCGCGGCCGGTCAGGGTTTCTTCCTTCCGGGCAAAGAGGCCGGAAGGATCCGACCGGTTCGAGGGATCGTTGCGACTGTAGGCGTAGCGATTCGTCCCGTCGGCGAGCCCCAAGGGATCCTGGCTGACGAAGCGACCCAGGTCGGGATCATAGAAACGGGCACGGAGCTGGTAGAGATTTGCGTTGGCGTCCCATTCCCGGCCGATGAAGAAGTGGCGTTGATCCAGGGTGGGGGCGGTGCGGGACAGGATGTTGCCGAAGGCATCGAGGCGGATTCGGTCGGCGACCGCGCCGGTGCTGGTGATGACGTCCCGAATGTTGCCCTGTTGATCCGCAAGGTGCCAAAGGACGGAGGCCGCTGCGCCGCCATCCTGGGCCAGTACCATGTCGGGCACCGGCCCGCGCAGGTAGGCCATTGAGGGTGTTGGCGAAAGCGGGCCAGCCGCTCCATCGCCATCGGTGAACTCCATGAAGGCGCCTTCGCCCTCGAATGCGAAATACCGGGTGTACGTTCCGTCGGCGGCTCCGACGGTGCTGACCGACTCCGCGACGCGGCGATCGAAGGCATCGTACTGGTACGAAATCTCACGCAGGAGGACTCCGGCGAGATCCTTCACGAGCACCAGGGTGAGGCGGTTGCGATAGTCCCAGGTGTATTCGGTGATCAGGCCGGTGGACGTGTCCCGGCGGCGGGTGAGGTTGCCCTCGTTGTCGTAGAGGAAAGCGGCTGTGGAAGTGGACTCGACCTGGTTGTCGACACCGATGACATAGCCCGGGTGGCGATGGGACGAGATGCGGTTGCCGGCGCTGTCGTACGAGTAGGTTTCATCCTGGAACACCGGGTCGCTGTGCTGGACCGCGGTGAGCTGGCGACGGTTGTCGTAGCTGAAGGCGGCGGTGTCCGTGGTGCTGGTGATGGTGCTGACGAGCCCGTCATCGGTGTAAACCAGGTCGTACGAGGTCAGGATGGAGCCGGACGCCAGTCGATGTTCCAACCGGGTGACCAGACCTCGGTTGCTGATGGTGTAGTTCGTGGAGGCAACCGGCTGCGAGACGTCGCCGCTGGCGTAGCGGGTGACGGAGGCAAGGGCGTTGACGTCGGGCTGATAGGTGAAGTCGATGCGCTTGGTCGAGGCGAAGGTGCCGTCCTGAACGATGCGACCCTTCTCGAGAACAATGATGCGGTCCAGGTTGGCCAGCGTCGACAGGCGGTGAGCCACACAAATCACGGTGCGATGCTCGGCCAGAACATCGATCGCGCGTTGGACTTCGGATTCCGCCTGGGAATCGAGCGACGCTGTGGCTTCGTCCAGAACCAAGATCGGCGCGTTGCGCACGAAGGCGCGGGCGATCGCGAGGCGCTGGCGTTGGCCGCCGGAAAGCGTCACACCGCGCTCGCCGATCTGCGTCTCATAGCCGTGTGGCAGCTGCAGGATGAATTCATGGGCGAAGGCAGCCCGGGCGGCCGATTCGATCTCGGCACGGGTTGCCCCCTGTTTCCCGTAAGCGATGTTCTCCGCCACCGTTTGATCGAAGAGCACAATCTCTTGGCTGACCAAGGCCATCTGATCTCGCAGGCTCGTGGTCTTCAGTGTTCGTAGATCGATACCGTCAATGGTCAGCCGTCCGCCCGTTGGATCATAGAAGCGGAACAGGAGATTCAG
>CAUJJW010000027.1 GCA_963205105.1 Verrucomicrobiota bacterium
GGCGAGACGCCCGCCGCTACGGAGGCAGGGTCGAAGGGGAACTTGTCGCGGAGTTGGGACGTGGGGAGCGCGCGACGGATGCTTCACGCCAACCTTCGTTTGGGCACGGAAACGAGTGCGCGTCGTTTGGCGCGGTATGCGTCAGGCGAAAGGCATCCGCTCGAGTTGCGTCTCGAGGCCTTGGAGTGTCTGTCCCAATGGACGGCGGAGCCTGCCTTGGACCGTGTTCAAGGTTTCGTCCGGGCGTTGGGGGAGCGGAACCGAGACCTGGGGGACCGGATGATTGGCGACGATTTCGGGGAAATCCGGCGCGGGGCGGACAAACCCTTGTTGCAGGCCTTGGTCCGGGTGGTGTTGGAGCATCGGATTGCGGTGGAACCCGCCGTGTTCGTGGAATGGTGCCTTTCCGCCGATCAGCCGGCTTCGATTCGGGCGCAGGTTCTGGAGTTGCTGGCGCGGAATCATCCCGACCGACTGCCGGCGGTGTTGTCACCCTGCCTTGCGTCGACTGAGCCTGAACTGCGCATGGCCGCGTGGCGGGTTCAGGCCACCCGGGATCCGGCGGGATTCATGGACGGCTCTGTGGCGGAGTTCGACGGCCGAAGCTTGAAGGAACGCCAGGCTTTGGTGCGGTTGGTGGGTTCCGTACCTGGAGAGAAGGCGCGGCAATGGATGGAGGGGCGATTGGACGAGCAACGTTTGGATCGACTGGCCCCGGAACTGGCTTTGGACGTGCTCGAGGCAGCGGCATTTCGCCCGGAGCAGGACATTCGCGACAAGGTGGCCGCCGCGGAGGATCGCTTGCGGAACGCGCCACCGTGGCGGAGTCATCGGGTGGCACTGGCGGGTGGGGATGCGGAGCGTGGTCGGGAAGTTTTTCGTTCGCATCCCAACGGTCAGTGCGTGCGATGTCACGAAGCAGGCGGTGAAGGCCAGCAAGTGGGCCCGGTCTTGAAAGGGATCGCAGGCCGGGTGAACCGGGAGTATCTGCTCGAATCATTGATCGAACCGAGTGCGCGCATTGCGGATGGATTCGCCACGGTTTCGCTGGAGACCCGGGACGGAGAGGTGTGGGACGGCATCCGAACCGCTGAGAACGACCGCGAAATCACGCTCCGACTGGGGACGGGCGTGGTTCAAACCATCCGGCGATCGGACATTGCCCGGCAGACATCGAGCAACGTTTCGGCGATGCCGCCGATGGGCGAGGTGCTGAGCCGAGCCGAGATCCGCGATCTGCTGGCGTATCTGATGACCCAAAAGTGATCACGGGGAGCGAAGTTTTCCAAAAATAGGACACGTATTGGGACCATGAACCGAGGCGCGAGGAGTGGAGCGGGCGGCCCTCATCCCGGCCTTCTCCCGGAGGGAGAAGGAGAAAATGCTCCGCGAGGTTTGCAGGGTTGAGGCAGGCGTTCGCCGGAACGAGTTGAGACGGCTCGGAAGAACGGGGTACAGGCATGTCCCCGAGGGCAGGACGCGACACCCTCTCCCCCTGGGAGAGGGCCGGGGTGAGGGAGCCCGTTTCAACCCTCGCGATGGCTTGCCTGGAAAGGTTCATGGGAAGCCCCCTGTTCAAAAATGACCTGCTCACGGGCCATGAACCGGGGATTCCGGGGGGCGAGACGCCCCCCTCCACGGCAGGCGAGACGCCCGCCGCTACGGAGGTGCGGTTCATCGAGAGTTCTCTCCGGCCAATGTTCCCCGGTCGTGACCGGCAGGGTCAGCGTTGGCGCATGGGAGTCCGTTCTGTAATGTCCGGCGCTGTTCGATGCGTACCCTTCAGCTCAAAAACGGATTGCCCACGGTGGAGGAGGCCCGGAAAAGGCTCCTCCGCGAAATGGATGCGGCGCGGCAGGGAGGCGTCCGGGTGCTGAAGGTGGTCCACGGCTGGGGTTCTTCCGGGGAGGGTGGGGTTCTCGGGCCGGCCATCCGGCGTTCACTCCGGTTGCGGGTGAAAGAGGGCAAGGCCCGGTTGGTGGTGCCGGGAGAACGATTCTCCTCCGACACCCTGGAAGGTCGTGTACTCCTGGAGCGTCATCCGTCGTTGCGACGCGATCCGGACTGCAACCGTGGCAACGCCGGGGTCACGCTGGTGGAGTTGGCCTGACCGGCCGAAGCTGGATCAGGGTTTTGCCGGAGCGGGCCGCTGCCATCCCACCGGTTGGGTCCAGGCCCGTTGGAACTCGTACTCGGTGCTGGGCCATTCGATGCGTCCGGAGGAGGTGACGACCGCACGGACGTACAGTTCATCGCCATGGAGTGTGTAGACCGGGTTGAGTCCGGGCACTTCAGCGAGCACCTCGCCCATCTGCGGGCCGCTGCCGGTCCGGTAATCCAGCGTGGTCTCGACGATCTTCCCGTCGGCGTCGGTGCGGGCACGGCCCTGAACGCTGACCCCACGTCGGGTCCCGATGAACCGGGTGACAAAGGACTCACCGGCTTTGCCTTGGATTTGTAGCGACAGTCTCTTGGACGCCGGATCCCACTGCACCTCGTCGAGTGCCACACCGGTGGAGGCATAAAAATCTCCGGCGCGAATGGCGCGGATGATGTGTTCGGGGGTCAGGAAACGGGATCGGACCATGATCCAGGCCTGGCCGGGAAGGGATCGGACCTTGTTGCCCAGGTAGTTGTGGGAATCATCCGTGGCGAGCCCGTACAAGGGGGACGCTTGGAAGGCCACGATTCGTAGGGTGTTGGCGATGTCCCAGATTTCGTCAGTGGACGGATGGAAGGCATCGCCGGGGTCGTTGTCGCCGTCGACGCCGTTCCAGACCTCGAAGAAATCCTCGCGAACCACGCTGGCGAGGTCCTCAGCGGTGACGCCCCATTTGTAATTCGGATGGTTGACGTGAACGAGGACCTCTCGGCCGATTTTGGCGGCGGAATCCTGAACGGCCTGGAGCACCTGGTTCATGACCTCGGGCACGGTGCCGGCCTTCTGGCTGGCGATCCATTCATGGATGTTGATGGCGCCCATGTGAATGGCGCGACCGTTGGTGGCGTTCTGGGTGATTTCCTCGGCCTGGATCATGATAAACCGCCCGGCCTCCTCGACGGTGGTGCGGTATTCATCGAACGGTTTGAGGCGGACCTGTGGTTGTCCGTTGGTGGGATGGTTGCGGGTCTCGACCCAGTGGGGACCGAATCGATCGAGGTAGCTGGCGTAGGCGTCTCTAGGGGTGAACGACTTGCCACGCCACGGTTCGCCCTTGGATTTCTCGGCGACCGAACTCAGGGAGATCCAGCGTTCCGTCTGGCTGAGCACATTGTGGTCGGACAGGGCGAGGAAGTGGTAGCCGTTGGTGCGGTACCATTCGGCGACCATTTCCGGGAAGTCATCGCCATCCGACCATAGAGTGTGGGTGTGGAGATTCCCCTTCCACCAGCGGGGTGCGTCAGTGGCTGCGTAGGCGGCGTGGACCACCCCGAGCAGGAGAAACTGGATGCACAGGAGTTGGAGCAATGTTCTGCCAAGCAACGAACGGATCGCGGCCTTCGGCCGATGGACAAAGAGACATGCCCCCGAGCTGGAAGCGACGGATGGGGTGGGGCCGAGGTCGACGCAACGATGCATGGAGTGAGGCAACCGGATGAGGCTTCGTCCTTCAAGACTGCCTCAGACACCAATTGGGTCACGATTGGGTGAACAGGATGGCGGAACTTGGACCGAGGTCATCGGGAACCGCTCTCGATCGTGAGACGCACCGGGAGCGGACCGTTGCCCGACAGCCAAACGACGCCGTAAGCGGGCAGGGGGATGAGCACGGATCCCTGCGTGAGGGTGAAAACGGTCGATGACGTCAGAAGATCGGTCCAAACGGAGGCATCCGAGGCGTCGGCGGTCTGGATGCGTACGGTGATGGGCGAGTGCGTGACATGGTGCAGGCACAGCGACCAGGCCGAAGGCTCCGAGGGAGTCCGCAAAACGGCGAACACTTCCTTGGCGCCAGGGAGAATCTGCTGGCCCGCGTGCGGATGGAATGCGGCGGACGCTCGTCGCGCCGTAAGCAGGCGGGCATATCGCTCGAACACCCTGGCCCGGAGCGATCCCGCTTGGTTCAACTCCGTCTCCAGTTCCTGGAGGAGCAGTTTCCGCCGGTTGATGCGCCGGTTGATCCCGGTGGACAGGGCGGCCTCGCGGTCGTTGCGTGAACCCAGCAGCGAGTGGAGGTAGATGCCCGGGACACCGGCCAGCGACAGCATGATGGACTGCGACACCATGAAACGATCGACCTGGGTGTCGATGGGTTCGACCGAGCCCGGATCGTTGAGGGCGTCGAAGTACACCACGTTCATTTCATAAGGGCTCTTCGATCCGTCGGCGTTGTGCTTGTAGTTGATGAAGCCTCCATGCGCCTGACAACGCTCCACCAGGAAATCGATCTCACCGGGGGGCAGGATGCCTCGGGCCGGGTTCAGGCCAATGCCGTCATGGGATGCGAGAAAGTTGAAGAACGTGGTTCGTTGGGAAGGCGCCCGGGTCGCCCCCGCCCAGGCCGAGAGATGGCTGGCGTCCCCGCGCAACAGCGCGTGCAGCACCAGCGGTGGAAGCGCGAAATTGTACACCAGCTGCGCCTCGTTCGTGCCGTCCCCGAAGTACGAGATGTTGTCGACGTGCGGCACGTTGGTCTCGGTGATGAGCTGCACCTCCGGCGCGGCCTGGTCCAGTACAGCGCGCATCAGTTGAATGACAGTGTGCGTCTGCGGCAGGTGAATGCAGGTCGTGCCGATCTCCTTCCAGAGGTAGGCGATCGCATCGAGCCGGATGAACCGCGCCCCGTGGCGCACGTAGAACAACAGCGCCTCCATCAACGCGAGGAGCACCCGCGGATTCTTCACGTTCACGTCCACCTGATCCGCGCTGAAGGTGGTCCAAACTTGCTCCGGTCCACGCGCGGTCGCGAATTCGGTGAGCAACGGCAAAGCCCGTGGGCGAACCACCCGCGACAGGTCGGGTTGGCCAGCGACCGTGACGAAGAAGTCGCGGAACTCCGGTTCATCGCGGAGGAAGCGCTGGAACCAGTCGCCTTGAGCCGACATGTGGTTGAAGACCGCATCGAACATCAGGTCGAACGTCGGCCGGAACGCTGCGACGTCGGACCACGTTCCGTACTCGGGAGCGACCGCGAAGTAGTCCTTCACCGAAAAGCCATCGTCGGAGGTCCACGGAAAAAACGGCAGAAGATGAACCCCGCTGATCCGGGGCGAAAGCCGTTGTGCGCAGAACCTGGCGAGCGTTTGCAGCGGAGCTTCGCCGGGCGCCTGGACGTGGTCGGCGTAAGCAATCAGCAACGCGTCGCGTTGGGAAACCGTGTTGGAACTGGACGCGGGAACAGGGTGCCTGGCGACGCGGGCTTGGAGCTCCCGCAGTGTGGCTTCAGCGGTCTGCGGCGGATAGAGCGCCTCCAGGAGCTGTCGCCAACGTGATTCGGAAGCCGGTTGGATTGCGGACGCTGTCATGACGCTTCGCAATCTACGGGAACAAGGGAGGCCTGTGGCAAGCCGTCACCCCTCGGGAACGGGAATCGCCTGAATTCTGGCAGGTGATTCAAGTCAGCGCGACGCGCCGGCGCACCTCCGTGTTGTCGGAGGACACGGCTCTTTTTTCGACAGGATGAAATGCCCATCCTCTTGGGTTCCTAAGCATCCTGTTCATCCTGTGAATCCTGTCCAAAACCCTCCGATGCTCGGATCTTCCATCCATAACACGGAGACAGTGCCCGTCACCCCTCGTGGCCAACAATTGGCTCCCGTTTCCACGTCGAAAACCAAAGGATCACCGGCATGACGCATCGCCTCCTGCCTCTGGCCCTGCTGGGCGTCCTGTGGCTTGTGCCGACTCGCTCGCCGGCTGCCTCGGACCTGGTGGTCGCCGATTTTGAAGGCGCGACGTACGGCGCGTGGACGGTCACGGGGGAGGCATTCGGTACCGGACCGGCGCAAGGCACCTTGCCAGGCCAGATGCGGGTCGATGGTTTCGAAGGCAAGGGCCTGGTGAATTCATTCCATGGAGGCGACGGCACGACCGGGACCCTGACCTCACCGACGTTCCGGCTGGAACGACCGTACCTGCGTTTCCTGATCGGCGGCGGCAAGGACGTCGAGCGGACCTGCCTGAAGCTGTTGATTGGCGGGAAGGTGGTGCGGGTGGCCACCGGTCCGAATGACAAGCCGGGCGGTGCCGAGACACTGGCGCCCGAGTTCTGGGATGTGACGGAGTTGGCAGGCAGGGACGCCGTGTTGCAGATCGTGGACCAGGCGACGGGCGGTTGGGGTCACATCAATGTCGATCACATCGTTCAGACCGACCGCCGGCCGCCCGGCGTGATCACCAACGCGACCCGTGAGTTCGTGGTCCGGCAGCGCTACCTGAACCTACCCATCCGGAACGGTGCTCCGAAGCGGGTGGTCACTCTCCTGGCGGACGGGGTGACGGTGGTGCGCAACGACGTCGAACTGGCACCGGGAACGCCCGACTTCTGGGCGCCCATGGACGTTGGCGGGTGGCGGGGCAAGACGGTGACGTTGCAAGTGGATCGTTTGCCCGAGGACTCCACCGCGTTGAGTTCGTTGGTGGTGAGCGACGCCATTCAAGGCGCCGATGATCTGTACCGCGAGCCGTTGCGTGGGCAGTTCCATTTCTCATCGCGCCGCGGCTGGAACAACGACCCGAACGGCCTGGTCTACTTCAACGGCGAGTATCACCTCTTCTATCAGCACAACCCGTACGGCTGGGGCTGGGGGAACATGCACTGGGGACACGCCGTGAGCCGGGACCTGGTTCACTGGGAGGAATTGGGGGACAAACTGCTTCCGGACGACATGGGGCCGATGTTCAGCGGGAGCGCGGTGGTGGACTGGAACAACACCAGCGGCCTCGGCAAGGAAGGCCAGCCGCCCTTGGTGCTGATCTACACTGCGGCCGGCGATCCGACGGTGCAGGGGATCGCCTCCAGCACCGACGGGAGGACGTTCACGAAATACGCCGGTAATCCGGTCTTGAAACAGATCACGGGCGGCAACCGCGACCCGAAGGTGTTATGGCACGAGCCGACGAAGAAGTGGGTCATGGTGTTGTACGTCACTCTCGCCGGCGGCAAGCACACCGTGCATTTCTTCACTTCGCCCAACCTCATCAACTGGTCACTGGCCAGCGTCACCGAGGGTGTTGCCGGCACTCCTTACCTCTACGAATGCCCCGACTTCTTCGAACTGCCGGTCGATGGCGACGCGACCAACCGCAAGTGGGTGCTGACGGCTGCCAACAGCGAGTACGCGGTGGGGACCTTCGACGGGACGACCTTTCGACCCGAGCACTCCCGACTTCCCGGGCACCGCGGTCGGGGCTTCTACGCTGCGCAAACTTTCAGCGACATTCCCGCCAAGGACGGTCGACGGATTCAAATCGGCTGGTTTCAAACCGAAACGAAGGGCATGCCGTTCAACCAGTCGATGACCGTACCCCTGGAACTGGGGCTCATGACCACCGCCGAAGGACCGCGCATGACTTTTGCGCCGGTGCGCGAACTGGGCGTATTGCGATCCCGGACCCATGGCTGGCCTGCCCAGAATCTGACTGCCGCGTCCCCCAACCCTTTGGCAGGTTGGCAGGCGGAACTGGTGGAACTTCGGGCCGAGTTTGAGCCTGGTGACGCGACGGAAGTGGTCTTTGGGGTGCGTGGAGCCACGGTGGCGTATGACGTGGTGCGGCAGGAACTGGTGGTGAACGGGCACCGTGCGCCGGCTCCGCTGCGGCAGGGCCGACAAGCACTGACCCTGCTGGTGGATCGTACCGGGTTGGAAGTGTTCGCCAGCGACGGTCTCACCTACGTGCCGATGCCCTACCAACCCGACGCGCGCGACCTGTCGTTGAGCGTCGCGGTCAGGGGTGGCACCGCGCGTTTCAACACCCTGACCGTTCACGAATTGTCGTCGGCCTGGCCGAAGGCGGCGGATTCACCGAAGGGTCTTTGACCGAGCGCAATCGAGTGAGGAAGCTTTCGTTGATCTGGAGGCAATGCTCTGGCTGCCAAGTGCGCCTGGCGTTGGGTTACGAAACGACGCAACCGCTGCGAGGTTTCGGTTCGTGAGTAGGTCTCACGCATCAGCCAGCGCAGACCGGCTTCCAATTCCCCAACGGTCATTCGGGAAGGATGATAATTGACGTCGAACAGAGTGCATCGGTCCCAGAAACGCTCCGTCAACAACCTTCCCTGGCGGCGCAGACGATCATACAGCGGTGTTCCAGGGAAGGGTGTGAGAACGGTGTATTGGGTTTCGGCGAGCCCGGAAGAACGAACAAAGTCCAACACCTCCTGAAAAATGTCCGGGGTGTGACTGTCCAGGCCGAGCACGAAGCAACCATTGACCGACACACCACGGGATTGAAGGACGTCGATGGCGTATCGATACCGAGGCGCCATTCGTTGCTTCCATGCCGCTGGATCAAGGCCGAGCAGGTCTCCTGGACTAGGGCTCTCCAGACCGATCAAGACCTGGCGACACCCGCTTTCCGCGAGCCGGTCGCAGAGGTCTAAATCGTCAGCGATTGAGATATCCGTCTCGGTGAACCAACGAATGTTTTCAGACGCGATCTGTTCCAGGAATTCACGACTCCAAGTCTTGTTGAGGAATGTGTTGTCATCCGCCAACTCAAAGAACGGCAATGGAGCATGCCTTTTGGCTTCCCGGATTTCGGTGATCACAGCACTGACGGGCTTTTGTTCGAATCGATCTGTGATCCGCAGGCTGGCGGCACAGAACTCGCAATCCCGCGGGCAACCCCGTGAAGTTTGCACCGTGATGCGGTTGTAACTGCGACCCGCCAGGAGATCAAATCGTGGGATCAGTGGTTTTTCGGCGGAAAAAAGGCCCGATCGGGCGCCGGCGTAGACACGATTCAGACGACCGGTGACTGCATCGGCCACAATTCGTGGCCAGGCTCCCTCGGCGCCACCCGTCACGATGGCATCCGCGTGTTGGGCCGCTTCCGAAGGTAATGCTGAGACGTGCAGTCCACCAAGGACCACCTTGGTTCCCCGGGCGCGATAGGCATCTGCCAGTGCGTAGGCTTCGTCGATTTGAGCCGTCAGCGAAGAGATACCGACCAAGTCAAATTCCGGCAGCGACAGACGTGGCTGTCCCTGAGGACTTGGGAAAACTTCTTGGGCGCGGGTGTCGGGGACCTCGAGATAGGTGATCTCGTGTTGTGGTGGTGTCAGAGCGGCGACGGTGAGAAGACCGAGGCTTGGCAAAGCGGCGATGATTCGACCGCGCCGAACAAAGCCTGGAAGGGTCAGCCCCAGGGAAGCTAGTTCCGGATTTTGAACCCGGACGCCGCTCAGTGCGATAAGGCCAATCCTCATGGGGTCCGTGGGGCATTATCGACTGCTTGCGGTGGCGTCGATTGGAGGGAGCCAGATTCTGGAACCGAGTCCGGGGGGCGGATTCCGAGTTTTGCGAGGGACTCGAGAACGGGTTGCCAGGCTGTCGTAGCCGCTTCGGTGGCGTGGTTCACCATTGCCTTTAAGAAGCCGTGATTCCTGTGAGTCCAGGGCTCCAGCCACGCTTGGGTGGAAAGCGCATCGACCAAGCCTTGAGCCGCCTTGGGCTGAAGCCGATGGAGAAAGTAACTTTGCTGGAAGTTCTCAGCTATCTCCTCTTGGGATGGCGATTGTTCCAGTGGCTGTCGATGGCGCGAGCGAACACTATCCACCACCTCATCCAAGCGTCGAATCAGGTGGTCTCGAAGCCATTCTGGATCTTTTTCTCCGACCCTGGCGATCAACTCGGCCACATGGAGAAGGGAGTCGTACTCATAGCCTTTGGGTGGGAGGGGGCGGCTCGGTGCAAAATCCGACGGTGCAAAGCCGGCGAGATAATCCAAGGCTTCGCGATACCGCTGGTCGTCAACGAGTCGTTCCGCCTGAACGTTGCGATAGACGAAGGGTTGGCCCCAGAGCGCGGCCAGGGTCCAAAAGACAAAGCCTGCTGCCAGTGGCTGGAATGGAATCGGATCAGGACGCCGCGGTTCAAGTCGTCGGCTGAACGCCCGCAGACGCCAGACACAGGCGACTGCGATGGCGACCACACCCACCCAAAACGCCGCAACCAGGGAGAAGCCCAGCGCATTGAGAATCACGTCTTCTGCCGGAGAATTGCGAAGTCCACCCATGCTTCTCCCGATGGCTTGTCCGAAGGAGGTGAAGAACAGGACCAGGCAAGCTTCGATGCATGCAGCGATCAACACCCAAGTCAGGGCGATGCCGTACTTGACCACGCAGACCACTTGAACAATCCGAGCGAACAGAAGCACCCGCCAGAGCGAAACGATGGCCAGCAAGGTAATGTTTGCCCTTGCGGACGCGATGTCGTCGAGGAACCGCTCCACGGGGATGGCGTAGATCCAGCCTGTTGGCGCCGTCATCCAGTATATCCCCATAAACGTGGGCCAATCCCGCCAGACGGATCCCCATTGGTCGTCAGGGCCCCAATGAGCCCTCACAAAGCCAGCGTACACGATCAGAAAGAGCCAGGTTCCGGAGACCAACGAGAACAACAGTGGCCCTAGGAGCCAAAGAAATGGGTTTTCTCCGATCCAAGTCTGGTCGTAGCTGCGCGCCACAGCGGTGAGCAGCACCATTCCGATCGCTGTCGGCAGAGCGGCGCGGCTGCGGGCTACTGCCTGAATTGCCATGGGGAAGCCGAATTGAAATCGGACGATGTCCCGTGCGGTCACACCAAGAGATTTGCCAGAGGCGATGCCGATGGCGAGTGCTTACCGGGCGCTTCCGCTGGGTTTCACGCCGAGAAGGAAGCTTGTCTTCAGAGCGAATCTGGATCTCGGACGTGTCCGTCGGCGGAGTGCTTCCAATTCCACAGGTTATCGAATTCCTTTGCACCGAGTCGTGGCGTGAACTCCATCGGATGCTTCTGAAGTATTCAACTGGCTTTGGCAGGGTTCATTGCCGACCGCTCCCAAGGGGCTGAGTCCTTTACGTGTTGATCGAATCGTGACTTGCTCGGGGGACACATGACCTCGGAAACAGCAGGGCGCTTCATGTCAGTAAGTCCGCCGACTCAACCGTGGCGGCGTCTTGGCTGGCATGAGCCTCAAAGACTCTTGTCAGCTGCAACGAGCCAAAGGATCGCCACGCCTCGCGACGGTGCGAGGGATTTTCCGCTGGGCGAGACGCCCAGCTCTACGGCAGGCGAGACGCCCGCCGCTACGGAAATCGGTGCTCTGGCCAGAGGCTTGCTCTGGGCTTTCGGTCGACGACTCCGACGCAACGCAGAATCCATTCGATCCGGTTATTTGCCTCAATGGTGGACACAATCGTTCATTCTTGTGGTGGCCGTGTTGGGACTGAATGGAATCGAATCGAATCGGGCACAGGCGGCGGCGGTCGCCACGTCGACGGCAAACCGGCGGCCGGTGGAGGGGGAACTGGGGCCGTTCCTGGGGGACCCGCGGTTCGAGATGCAGGCGTTGTTTGCCACGAACCGGTTTCCCAACGTGGTGGTCGCGATGGATGGCTCGGTGCTGGCGTTCTGGAACGGGGTCAAACTCCGGCGGAGCGAGGACGGTGGTCGTACCTGGGGCGAGGAAATCCAGGTGGGGCCGGGATTCATGGGCGGCGGGGTTATCGTGGACGAGCACTCCGGTGACGTTCTGGCATTTGTGGAAGCGGCGCATCCGCCGGCGGAGGTTTCGATCTATCGGTCTTCCGACCATGGTCGGACTTGGAGGAAGCAGGAGACGTCGATTCGTCCCGACGTGCGGGGCAACGTGCCGTCGATGCACATGAACGAACATGGCATCACCCTGCGGCAGGGTCGGCATGCGGGGCGGTTGATCCGGCCGACCCGCAGCTATGCCGGCGGCAATGACAAGGCCCGTTGGCCCGGGCATTACACCAACGCGATGTTCAGCGACGACGGAGGCCGCACCTGGCGGACCAGCGATCCGTTCCCGGCATTCGGCACCGGCGAGGCGACGTTGGCGGAACTGGCGGATGGCCGGATCTACTACAATTCGCGGCGGCACTGGGCGCCTGCGGGCGAGGACCCACGTCGGCGTTGGACGGCGTGGAGCGGGGACGGAGGCCAGACCTGGACGAACCTGGCGATCTGCCGGGTGCTCCCCGATGGGGATCAGGATCGAGACTATGGGTTGATGGGTGGGTTGGCTCGGCTGCCGGTGCGAGGGCGGGACATTTTGATCTACAGCAACATCGAGAGTCCGTCGGGACGGCATCACGGACATGTCTGGGCCAGTCTGGATGGGGGCAAGACTTGGCCGGTGAAGCGGTTGGTGCACGACGGTGCGTTTGCGTATTCGTCGCTGGATGCCGGGAGGCCGGGAACCGCTGGGGAGGGTTGGATCTATTTGCTCTTTGAAGGAGGGCCCCGGGGAGGCGGGACCCTGGCGCGTTTCAACCTGTCATGGGTGCTGGAAGGCGAGAAGACCGGTGACGGCGTGTTCCCTTCCCGATAACTTCGCCCGTCCTCCATGAACCGAACGTTCTTCGTCACCGGTTGGATTAGCCTGCTCGGCCTGACGGCTTCGAGTGGGGCGGATTCCGCGGTGCTGTGGGGCCGGAACGTTCAACCGCTCTTCGACGTCCAGTGCGTGAAGTGCCATGGGCCGATTGAGCGGAAGAGCGGTCTCGAACTCGATTCTCCCGAGGGGATTTTCAAGGGCGGGGATGAAGGTGCGGTGGTCGTGCCGGGGGAGCCGGACAAGAGCCGGTTGTACCTGTACCTGGCGGCGGATGCCGACCCGCACATGCCGCCGAAAAAGCAGCTTACCGGGGCGGAACAATCAATGGTGCGGGATTGGATTTTGTCCCTGCCTAAAGTGCCCGGCTCCCAGCAGTCGGAGGCGGTGGGGGTGCTGTCGTTCGGCTCGGTGACCGAGGCGATGGATCGGTGGATGGCGGAAAGTTGGGAACGCAGCGGCGTGGTGCCGGCGGCTGAGGTGGACGACCGGGTCTGGTGCCGGCGGGTCACCCTGGATTTGGCAGGACGCATCCCGACGGCGGATGAACTCGAAACGTTTCTGCGGCTGCCGCAGAGCGAGCGACGTGGCGCGTGGGCGGAACGGCTTTTGGCCTCGGACGACTACGCGGTTCGCATGCGTGAACTTTGGGATGTCTTCCTCATGGGCCGGGTGAAGCGCGAAGCCCATGAAGATCGCCGGCGGCAGAATGGTTGGTGGAACTATTTGGAGCAGGCGTTCCGGTCCAATCAGCCCTGGGACCGCACGGTGCGGGACCTGCTGACGGCGCGTCCGAACAATCCGGCGCATCAGGGAGCGGCGTGGTTCTTGTACGAGCGTCGGAACGACCATCAGGCGATTGCCGAAGCGGTGGCGCCGGTGGTGTATGGCACCAAGCTGGACTGTGCCCAATGCCACGACCATCCGCTCGCCCGCGAAATCAAGCAGGGGCACTACTGGGGGTTGGTGGCAGCCTTCAACCGGGGCAAGAACGTGGAAGGCCGTCCGCCCGAGGTGGCGGAGGCGGCGATCGGTGGCTTCATCAACTTCACCAATCTGAAGAAGGAATCGCAGCCGGCGGTGATCACCCTGCTCAACGGTCGGGCGATCGACGAGGCGCGACCCGCCGGGGACGCCAAGGAGGAAGATGCCGACGACCGCTACCGCGATGCGACGGCCAAGGTTCGGGTGCCGAAGTTCTCGCGGCGCGAGGCATTTGCCGAGGCGGTGACGCGCGACAACCCGATGCTGGCTCGGGCCTTCGTGAACCGCATGTGGGCGGCTTTGCTGGGACGTGGCTTGGTGCACCCGCTGGACGAAATGACCACGCGAAACCTGCCCAGCCATCCGGAACTGTTGGCGTGGTTGGCTCAAGATTTCGAAGCGCACCAGTACGACGTCCGACGGTTGGTCCGCGGCATCGTGTTGAGTCGTGTGTACGCCCTGGGTGTCGCGGCGGATCGAAGTCCGGCTCCCGAAACGTTCGCCCAGGCGTTGGAACGACCGCTGACCGCGGAACAGATCGCGCGATCCTGGCGGGTGGCGGCGGGTTGGCCGCCGCAGGAGGATGGCTTGCGGCGGGCGGTGACGGCGGCGTTGCCAGACGTGTTGCCACGGGACTACAACGCGACATTTCAGCAGGCCCAGTTCCTGACCCAATCGGCGGGTTTGGCGGAACTGCTCCGGCCGGCACCCGGCAACACCGCGGATCGATTGGCGGCGATCCGCGATGTTCGCAGGCAAGTGGACGAAGCGTTTCGAGCCGTGCTGGGCCGGTTGCCGGATGCCGAGGAAGCTGCCCGGGTGGAAGCGTTCCTGCGCGAACGGCGCAACGCCCCAACCGAAGCCATCCGCGATCTGCTCTGGGCCCTGATGACGAACTCCGAATTCCTGACCACACCGTGATGACGCCTTCCGAATCCAGGGAACCGACTCCGGGGCAATGTCGGACGGACGAACACCGGCTTCACCGGCGGTTGTTCCTCAAAGGCCTGGTGGGCGGGGGAGCGGCGGCGGTTTCCAGTTTTTCGGGCCTCTTCCACAACCCGGTGTTTGCGGCCGAAACGCGGAAAGCGCAGAAGCGCTGCATTCTGCTCTGGCTGTGCGGAGCCCCCAGTCAGTTCGAGACCTGGGATCCGAAGCCAGGACGTCCCAGCGGCGGCCCTTTTGGCAGCATTCCCACCCGGATTCCGGGCGTGCATTTCTCCTCCCTCATGCCGCGGTGCGCTTCGATCGCCGACCGCCTGAACATCGTTCGCAGCATGAAGACGGCGCAGCCCGAGCATTTCCAGGCGATCAGCCTGCTGCAACGGGGCAATCCGGAGCGGGCCGGGTTCACCCGGCCGACCTTGGGGAGCGCCTTGTCGCAGGCCCTGGGGCAGCTGGATTCACCGATCCCGAACTTTGTGTTTATCGACCCGATCCCGGGCGGGAACGAGTTTGAGTCGTTCAAGGCGGGCAACTGGGCGGGATGGCTGGGGGCCGAGCACGCGCCGGTCCGTTTGGGGGGCGACTACACGCCGTTCTTGCGAGACGCCGTGGAGTCGATTCCGGAGCACGACCGCGAGGCGCGGGAGAGTTTGCGCCGCTTCCTGACGGCGAAGTACGAACGGGATCGGCGAAGTTCCGTCGCGCGCAGTCAAAATGCGGCGTTTGAGCGGATGAAGGGCATGTCGGCCAGCGCGGACCTTTTCGATGTGAACCGACTGCCGGCGAAGGATCGGGAGCGCTACGGGCCGGGAAGCTTTGCGCAGCACGCCTTGATGGCGCGGCATCTGGTGGAGAACGGGGCGCCCTTCGTGATGGTTGCGAATGGCATGAACTGGGACAATCACGTCTTCCAGCATGAGATCCATCAGATGCTGGTGCCGGAACTCGACCGGGTCCTGGTTCATCTGGTGACCGATCTGGAACAACGCGGGCTGCTGGATTCGACGCTGGTGGTGGCGATGGGCGAATTTGGAAGAACCCCGTGGCTCAACCCGGCGCGCGGGCGTGATCACTACCCGAACGCCTGGAGCCTGATGATGACCGGCTGCGGGCTCAAACGTGGCGTCGTGACGGGAGCCACCGACGTCGATGGCGTCGAGGTGGCGGACAAGCCGTACAACGAGCAGAACCTGTTCGCGACGATCTTCACCGCCCTGGGCCTTGATCCGTACGCCGAATACGACCTGCCCGGAATGCCGACGTTCCATCGGGTGGAAAACCGGGCGGAACCGATCCGCGACCTTCTGGCCTGAACCCATGAAACTGACTCTGGCACACGATCATCGGCTGCCCACCGGCGTGTTGGGTTTGGCGACCACGCCGGATGGCCGCCGGGCGTTTGCGGCCTGCGCCGATGGGGGAGTGTACGCGGTGGACACGGCGACGGGGAACGCCACTGCCTTCGAAGCCCGCCACGCGTCGTACGCCAGTGGCTGTGTGTTGTTGCCGGACGGGCGCACACTCATTTCGGGGGGCTACGACGGGATGCTGCTCTGGCACGACGTGGAGACCCGCCGGTGCTGGCGGCGACTGGTGGCCCATCGGTTTTGGAGCTGGCAGTTGGCGTTGTCGGCGGACGGCTCGCGCCTGGCTTCGGTGACCGGTCAGTACCTGCCGGGTGGTTGGAAGTACGAACCGGCGGCGGAGACCGAACCCTCGGTTCGAGTGTTCGATGCGGTCACCGGCGAGTCGGTCGCGGACTTCCCGCACACCCCGCCGGTGTTGAGCTGTGCCTTCAGCCCGGATGGGAGTCATCTGGCGGCGGCCAATATGTTGGGGGAAGTGAAGGTGTGGGAGATGGGGGGCCGGGTTGGCGCTACGCTTGCGGGCCGTGCATCTGGGATTCCGGGGGGCGGGACGCCCCCCTCTACGGCAGGCGGGACGCCCGCCGCTACGGGGGCGCCGTTCATGGGTGGCGGGCTGGGCGGCCAGCCGAGATCAGCCTGGAAGAGCGCGGACTTCACTTCGTGGGGTTCGATCAAGACCCATCATTACTGCGGAGGCATCTATGGGTTGGCCTTTGCTCCGGACGGCGGGGCGCTGTTGGGCTGTGGCATGGGGCCAATGACCGATCCGATGGCGGGCAATGGCAAGATGACCTGGCAGCGATGGGATTGGCGGAAGGGGGAGCGGTTGGACCAGATCCGGGACGGGCAACACGGATCCGGGCTGATGGAGACCGTGGCGTGGCATCCGAGGGGAAGCCACTTCGTGATGGCGGGGCGTCAGGCGCAGGGCACCTGGAATGCGGCGCTTTTTTCGGCGACGGACGGGGGTTTGGTCCATTCCCTGGACACGAAGAAGCGCATCACCCATGCGCGGTTTTCGGCGGACGGCGGGAGCCTGGTGTTGGCCGGGGCGAATGGGCAAGGCCAGCCCAAGGACGGGGTTTGGCCGAAATGGGGACGGCTCCAGGTGTATCGGGTGGAGGTTTAGGCGGTGGCGCTTGGATTGTGGGTGGTGCCTCGACCGCAGGTTGACGGCTTGGCTAGGCTGTCGACCGCGTGACCGAGATGTGTTCCGACGCACCGTTTCCCAAGGCGTTTGCCACGACGCGCTGGACCCTGGTGCTTGCGGCGGGTGACCCGGGCAATGCCGATCGTCGGCAGGCCTTGGAGGACCTTTGTCGTGCCTATTGGTATCCGTTGTACGCGCACGTGCGTCGGCGTGGGAACGATGCGCATCGGGCGGAGGACCTGACGCAAGGCTTCTTTGCCCGACTGCTGGAGCGTGACGACCTCTCGGGTTTGACGCGGGAAGGGGGGCGGTTCCGTTCGTTCCTGCTGACCGCGCTGAACCATTACCTGGTCAACGAACATGCCCGCGAGACGGCGCAAAAGCGGGGCGGCGACCGGGTGACGATCTCGCTGGACGACGATTCGGCGGAGGAACGCTACCAGCGTGAGCCGTCGCATACCGAATCGCCGGACCGCCTGTTTGAACGTCAGTGGGCGTTGACCGTGATGGAATCCGCGCTGCGCAACCTGGACCGCGAACAGACGTTGGCTGGGAAGGGTGTTTTGTTTTCGGCGTTGCGGCCGTTTCTGAGTCGCGAACCGGAGCCGGGCGAGTACGCGGCGTTGGCGCAGCGACTGGGGTTGGCTCAGGGGACGTTGGCGGTTCAGGTTCACCGGCTGAGAGACCGGTATCGGCAAGTGGTTCGGGAGGCGGTGGCCGACACGGTGGCGAGTCCGCTGGAGATCGATGATGAACTGCGGCACCTGCTGATCGCCATGAGTTCGTAATCCTGCGCTGCCGATCCGGTGGAAGAAGTCGAAGCATGAGTGGTACGTCCTGCCCGCGCTGCCAATCGTCCTTGGCCGAAGGGACGCTGGAGGGTCAGTGCCCCCGGTGTCTCGCGGCTCTGGCGTTTGGACTGACGGGCGCGGCGGAGACTCCCGGTGATGCCACTTCGGGTGGTTTGGGTGAGCTAGGCCAGGCTGGGGAGTACATTCTGGTGCGGGAACTGGGTCGCGGCGGCATGGGGGTGGTGTATGAGGCCCGACAACCCCGGCTCCATCGTCGAGTGGCGGTCAAGATGCTCCTTGCCGGAGGTTGGGCGGAATCGGCGGCCAAGGCCCGGTTTCTGACGGAAGCGAGTGCGGCAGCCCGGCTCCGACACCCGGGCATCGTTGCCGTGCATGAAGTCGGCGAGTGGGCGGGTCAGCCCTTTATCGCCATGGAACTGGTCGAAGGACCTTCCCTGGCGGATTTGGCCCGGGCCCGGTCGCTCGCGCCTCGCACGGCGGCGCGGTACCTCCGCCGGGTGGCCGAGGCGATCAGCCACGCGCACGGCGCTGGGATTCTCCACCGCGATTTGAAGCCGGCCAACGTGCTGATCGATTCGAGGGATGAGCCGCGCGTTACGGACTTCGGGTTGGCCAAGGATTTGGATTCCACCCGTCCGCTGACCCGGAGCGGGGAATTGATGGGTTCCCCGAACTACCTCGCGCCGGAGCAACTTGCGGGTGCTCCGGCGGCACCCGCCGGAGACATTTACGCCATGGGGGCGCTCCTCTACCAGCTGGTGACCGCACGGCCACCGTTCGTCGCCCCGACCGTTGCCGCCACGCTGGAGCTGGTCCGAACCGCGGAACCGGTAGCGCCGCGACTGCTCAACCCCGAGGTGCCACGCGATCTGGAGACCATCTGTCTCAAGTGCCTGCACAAGGAACCCGAGCGTCGGTATGCGTCCGCGGCGGACTTGGCGGCAGATCTGGCCCGTTTCGAGGCTGGCGAACCTATCCTCGCGCGTCCCGTTCCGGCTTTGGAACGCGTTGTTCTTTGGTGCCGACGCAAGCCGACGTTGGCGGCGGTGTCCGTGGCGTTGGTCGGCGCCCTGGTTCTCGGAATCGCTGGCGTCGTCTGGCAATGGCGCCGCGCGGAATCCAGCCGCGAGGAAATGCGCCACAACCTCTATGCCGCGGACCTCGCTGCCGCCAGTGGTGCGGTTCGAGACGGGAATCTCGGCCAGGCCCGGCGGCTTTTGAGCCGGTACCGTCCTCAACCCGGTTCACGGACCGGATTTCAGGACCTCCGTGAGTTCACCTGGCGACTGCTCTCCCATCGCGGCGATGACATCGCCACCTTGGGCACCCATCCCGGCGTGGTCACCTGCGTCGCCATTTCACCCGACGGCCAATGGGCCGCTTCCGGAAGTCAGAACCCTTCCTCGGAATCGGGTTCCGCCCTGCATGTGTGGAGGTTGCCTGCGAATGATCAGGCGTTTGGCGCTGCCCTCGACATCAACTCGAAGAACTCCCGCGCATTCCCCGCGACGGGAACCGTGTGGTCCGTGGCGTTCACTCCCGACAGCCGAACGCTTGTTTCCGCGGGCACCAGCGGCTTGCGCATCTGGGAGGTTGTCCCCGGCGGCCCCGTACCCCAGGTCCCGAACCGCGAAGCCCAGGAAGTGACCGTGGCAGGAACCCGCTTGGTGGCGTCGGCGAACCATCCCTTCTTCGAGAGCCAACCGCCGCAGCCCCTCTGGTGGTGTGACTGGACCACCGGCGAGTCCGGCGATCTGCCCCTGCGCGGGCGGCATCCTTCGTTATCACCCGATGGTCGAAGTCTGGCGTATCTTGACGCGACGCATGACGTGCGGGTGGTGGAGGTTGCCGATCCCCGTCAGGTTCGGACCTTGAGCACCAACCGTCTGGTGTTTCGACTGCGCTTCTCTCCGGATGGCCGTTACCTGGCCGCTGCGGGGCAGGTGACTTCGGCCAGGGTCTGGGTCCTGGCGGATTGGAATGCACCGGGCCTGGCGTTCGAGGGCGAACACAACGTCTGGGACGCCGCCTTTTCCACCGATGGAACGACGTTGTTCACGGCGACTTCCGATCAGCGCATTGAACTCTGGGACATGGACCGCCGAGCACGCACGGCGTGGTTGGAAGGCCATGCGAATGAAGTCTGGACGGTGGCGGCAACGCCGGACGGTCGGTTCCTGGTGTCCGGGAGCAAGGACGGCACCGTTCGTTTGTGGTCGGCGGGACCCCCATTGCCGCGACCCAGCCTGCTGCAAGAAAGGCAGGGTCCACCTCGCTTCAACACCGACGGATCTCGGGTGCTCACCCAGACACGTTCGAACGGCGTGGTGATGGGCCGGGTGTGGGAACTTTCCGGACCGGAACCGCGTCGGTCGAGCCAGGCACGCCCTGTGGGATCGGTCAGCCAGGCTGGGGCCATTCCCATGGGATTCGCCGCGGAAGGCGGTGGAGACCTGGTGGTGCTGTTGAAGACCGACCAGGCAAAACTCGAACTCTGGAAAACCGACGCTGCGGCACCGGAGCGTACGATCGCGCTGGCCGGTGGGAGCACGCCGGGGGTGGTTTCGGAGTGTTTCCTGTCGCTGGACGGTCTTTCGGTGGTCGTGCGCGACGCACAAGGGGGACTGGTTCGGTGGGCCGTGGACGATGGGCGTCGGCTGGGGACGTGGTCGGCGGAGAGTTTGGCTGCTCAAGGCTCCACCATGGCGCAGGCACTGCAGGGGCGACTGCGACGCTGGGCGGTGAGTCGGACGGGACGATGGGTGGCGCTGGCACCTTTCGGGTTGGAAGGGGCTTGCCTCGTGGATTTGCAGGCCGACACCGCGGTGCTGTTGCGGGGGCACCGCGACGATGTGGCGGCGTTGGCGTTTGCTCCGGGGGAGGAAGAACTCGCGACGGGGAGCATCGACGGCACGATACGCCTGTGGTCGGTGCCGGAGGGTCAGTTGGTGGGGGAGATTCCTGGGCATTTGGAATCGGTGGAAGCGCTCGCGTATTCGGTGGATGGCCGGACCGTGGCGTCGGGCACGGTGGGGACAGAGTTGAAGTTCTGGCATCGGCTGACGCGGCGTGAATTGGCGCGGTTCAGCCACACGGAGATTGCGCGAGACCTAACCTTCTCGCCGGACGGTCTGCGGCTCTGGGTGAACGCGAGTGAGGGGCGATTGGATGAGGAAGGGGATTCGGACCGGGTGGAAATCTGGGATGCCCCGGATGTGCCGTGATGAAGGGCCCCTCGGGCGTCCCGCGCCCCGGAATTCCCGGTCCAGGATGGGTGGAGAGGTTGATTTCCAACAGGCGGATATCCTCAACACTCCCAGCACGTGGGCTACCGACCCGCTTCCTGGAAATCCACGAACTCGACCGTACCGGGTTGGAGTTCCCGCACGATGGGTGCCGTTCCGGAATGGGTCTTGCCCGATCGCCACTCTTTGGCCAAAGCCACGTCGAATTTGGGCCTCAGCTGAACCCGGGCGATGGCGGTTGGATCGATGGTGGCGGGTTCGTTGGGCGTTTTCGCCACGCCGCCGTTGTGGATCAGTTCCACCACCCAACCGGTGGCGGTCCGGTTGATCTGGTACTGAACGGGATCGCCGGTGATTTCGATGGGCGTGTAGTGGCGGGAGAGGTCTCCCAGGCGTTCGTCGGAGATGGCGGTCGGGCGCCCGGTCTTCGGATGCGTCCAGGGCTCGATCACTTCGACCTCGCCCTGACGCTGGAGCCGGGCGAATTCGTGGCCGAGAGCGTCGCGGTGGCGCGGGGATACGAGCACCCGGCTGCCTCGGCGCAGCGCTTTTTCCAGTTCGGACAAAAAGGGGTCGTCGAAGGTGATGTCGCCGGCGAGCAGGATGACGGGGTATTTCGGCAGGACTTCAGGAGGAACGCTGGTGAGATGGACATCGAACAACTCGCCGAATGGCGTGGGGCGAAGGTAGGCGGCTTCGGGGTTGGCGGGGTCGGGGCGGGTGTGGATGTGGTCGCTGCCGGGGAAGAGTTGGTGGTCGAACAGGTCCCGCAGTTCACGATCGCCGGGGGTGGATTCGAGAATGCCCCAGGGTTTGTCCATGTAACCGTTGTAACCGGCGAGGTGGTCGAGCACGACGGCGATAGGGGTGAACGGAATGCCGCGGTCGTGGGACTTCATCAGGCGGAAGGTTTCGATGGCACGCTCGCCGTGGGAGGTGAGGGTCCATGGGGATTCCTGCTTCTCGAAGAAGATGGCGATGCTGTTCTCGGGCGTGACCATGGCGGCACCGGCGAACCAGGAATGGAGCCAGAGGCGTTGGTAGAAACTGAGGGAATGACCGGCGTCGAGGCCGCGGGCTCCTCCGGCCTGCTGGCGGAGTGGGCCGGCGGTGGTGCACGCCCCATGAAACCAGGGGCTCACCTGGACCGACCAGGGTTTGGCCCAGCCACGGGAAGCGCCGCGGGCGAAGGCGAGTTTGGACTGGGTGAAGGCGATGTTCTCGCCGAGTTCGAGTCCGACGCACCGGGAGCCCCAGGCGGCGACGTAAGCTTCGTAGTGGGAATGTCCGGTGACGCTGATGGTGCGGCCCAGCAGATCACGGCAACGGCTCTGAAAGTACTGCTTCAACACGTCGTAGCATTCCTGCCGGCTCGTGGGCCGGCGGTCGTAGCCAGCCAGCCCGGCGGGCTTCATCAGGTGCTTGAAACGCTCGAAGTCCGGGCCGTAGACGTCGCGCCACCAGGATTCGCGCGGGGCCAGGTTGTGAAAGTAGTAGCCCCATTCTCCGATCTGATAGGCGGTGAACACATCCGCCTGATCCATGGGGGCGAGGACGGCCTCGTGTTCGCGGCCGAACACCGCGCGCCCGCCGCGGATCTGCATTTCGCCGCCGGAATAGAGCACCACCGGCCAGCGGTTCTTCGCGAGGAATTCGAAGACCGGCCGGTTGTGCGGTTCGGCGCCGGGACCGGGATCGAAGCCATTGCCCAGGTCACGTTCACGCATCACCCCCACCAACTGACGGACGGAGTCCAGGTCGCTCGGGGCGCCGTACAAACTGAAGATGAACTCGCTGGTTGCGGTGAGAGGGCGGATCTGGAGCGGGCCGCGATGGAGGTCCTCGAATTTGGGGAACACAGGCACAGACATTGAGGCGGTGGCATCCGCGGGCGGGATGAGTTTCAGCTGCGCCAGCCAGCGAAGTGAACCGGTTTGCCAGGCGTCCCACATGGGTCCCTTGTATCCGTTCAAGCCGTGGTCGCCGCTGGGGAGTTCGAGGATTTCCGTCGGAACGCCCTTGGCCTTGAGCGCGTCATGGAACAGGCGGCTGTTCTCGATCGGGACGGCCCGATCATCGACCGCGTGAGCCAGGTACGCGGGAGAGGATCGTGCGGTGACCTGTTGTTCATTGGAGAAACGGAGGATGGTCTCGGCCGTGGGGTTCGGGCCCATCAGATTCAGGCGCGAACCGGCGTGGCCTTGTTCGCCCATGGTGATGACCGGGTAGACGAGGATGGCGAAATCCGGGCGGCAACCGGCACGGGCGATGGGATCGCTGGACGAAGCATCACCATCGTCAAAGTGGGTGGCCGCGGTGGAAGCGAGGTGACCGCCGGCGGAGAACCCGGCGATGCCAATGCGTTGTGGATCGATGCCCCAGTCGGGGGCAAACGCGCGCGCGGTGCGGAGGGCGCGTTGGGCGTCGAGCAACGGAACTTCGCTGTTGCCGTGGGGAAGGCGGTATTCGAGCACGATTCCGGTGATGCGATGCTGGTTCAGCCATTGGGCGATCCCGGATCCCTCGGCGCCCGTGACGAGGCCGCCGTAGCCGCCTCCCGGGCAGATGATGACGGCGGCTCCGTTGGGATCGGTGGGGCGAAAGACCGTGATGAAGGCGTTGGTGCCTCCGCGTCCCGCATCGGCGTGCGGTGCAGCGCCAGGCCAGAGCGGCATGCGACGGGGAGTCTGCGCGGCGGTCGTTGCACAGGCGCATGCGGCTGCGAGGAACCCCAGCACGATTTGGAGAAGGCGGGGAGTCGACAGCAGGAAAGGGCGCAATTTCATGTTGGACCTGGAAGCGACGGCGAGTGTGCCAGGAGTCATGAAGCCTGCCTGCCAAAAAGAAGACTCCGGAGCGGGGCATGGCCCACACTCCGGAGCGTGCAAGAGACGGTGACTTTTCTTTGGGTGATCGAGCGGAGATCCGGTTCAACGGAGCAGTTGACCTCGAATCTCCCCGCCGGGGTTGGCGGCGGTGTGGACGTTGACGTAGAAGCCGCCGTCCAACACGGCCGCCCTTTGGGCCGGGGTCAACGTCACGGATCCCACGAAGAGTCCTTCCGTCCCGAAGGAACCGCGATGGAACGGCGCCAGATCGACCTGAACGCCAGCGGTTCCCGAGGCGGGCGCCGGACCATGCAGGTGGGCGGCGGTGGCCGGCCCTCCCAACCCGCGATAGGCGATGATGAAGGACAGGGTTTCACCGGCGAGCAGGCACTGGGCCGAGCCGTTGCCCTGCGTTGAGACCGGGTTCGGCCGCTCAGCCGCTCCGTCCAGCATGGCGGTGAGCAGTGTTCCCTCCAGGATGGGGCGGATCTGACCACGGACTTCTCCGGCGGGGAACCCGGCGGTGTGCAGGTTGACGTAGGTCTTTCCGTCGACCAGTGCGGCCCGTTGGTCAGGAGTCAGTGTCACGGTGCCCCGGAAGGAACCGAACGAACCAAAGGTTCCCTGATGGTAGGGTGCCAGGTCGATCAGCACACCCGCGGTATCGGCGGAACCGGCGACGCCGTGGATGTGAGCGGCGGTGAGTGGGCTGCCCAGTCCTCGGTAAGGGATGTCGAGCATGAGTTCGTGGCCCATCAGGTGGAACGAGGCGAAGCCGGTGCCAGTTGAAGGAACGGAAACCGGCCGTTCGGCGGCGCCGCTCAGGACGGCTCGGTAAGCGGCCGCCCCGATTTGGCCGCGAATCTCACCGGCAGGAGCGGACGCGGTGTGAATGTTGACGTAGGTCTGGCCAGCGAGGATCGCCTGCTTTTGCGCCGAGGTGAGGATCGTTGAACCGGCCAGCGTGCCAGAGGCGCCAAAACCGCCCCCGTTGAAGGGCGCGAGATCGATCAGGACTCCTGCGGTCCCTGATGAATCGGCGGGCCCGTGGATGTGGGCCATGAGGGCGGGGCCGGTGAGCCCTTGGTACTCGATGTGGAACGTGAGCGTGTTCCCCGAAACGGAGAGGGTGCCTTGCCCAGTCGCGGGGCTTTCCACGGGCGTTGGGCGTTCAGCCGCGCCGGACAGGGCGACCGTGAGGGCGTGGCTCGACACGGAGGAGAGGTCGGCGAGACGGGCAAACCCCATGGATCCTTCGTTGTTGAGCGGCACCGTTCCGCCGGAGATGACCATGGTCGTGCAGAATGGGTCGGTGACCGTTTCCGCCCGTTGCACGGCGAAGGGGCCGACGCCACCGTTGGCGACGAGCGAACGTCCTGCAGGTTGATACCGCAGGGTCACGGGCATGGGCGCCGCGAGATCGATGACGGACGATGGCAGGCCACGCACCCAGTGGGCGGCGCCGGAGGAGAGTTGGATTTCGTAGAGGCCGACCACGCCATCCACGTCCAGCACCGCCAGGGCGCGGTCGGAGTCGGTGAGCAGATCGAGTCCGGCGGCATCGCGCACATCGATTCCAAGCGGTTTGGGTTCGGTGAGCACGCCACCGTTGGGTGGATTGACCCGGAACAAGACGTCGCGCGTTGCGTCGATCGCATACTGAACGGTGCCTCCGAGGCCGGCCCCGCCGGGCAGACCGGAGCGATTGTTGGAGTACGCCGTGGCGGTGACCCGTGGTGCCGGGGCGTCGGTGAGGTTCAAGGGCGTGTCGAGGTTCACGGTCGCCCCACTGGGACTGAACACCAACCGGTAGTTGGCGCCCTCCGCTGTGACGATGCGCAGGGCGTTGGTGCCGCCCAGGGCTGCTGGGTTGAAATCCATGCCCACCGCGGGACTGAGGTTCAGGGGAGCACCGGTCAGCGGAATCAAGGTCAACGCGCCCGATGCCCACTCGACCGTGTAGAGGTGTCCCATGCCGTTGGTGTCGCGTCCGAGGGCGTACAAGAAGCCGTCGAACGGACGAAAGTCGACGCCCACCACGGATTCGCCGGCGGCAAGACCGGTGAGCATCGGCCCAGGGGTGACCTGGTTGGAGTCGGTGGAAACCTGGACCAGGGAGTTGGTGGCGGTGAGCCCGACCAGAGTTCCTGCGGGCAGAACGACGGGCATCGGCAGCGCGAGGTCCATCACGTCGTCGGGCAGGGTTCGAAGCGGTACCAGGCCGCCATCGATTGGATTCACTTCGACCAGGAACCGGGTGTTGTCGATCGCGATAATCGCCAGAGCCCGATCGGTGGAGGTGTCGAAGTCGAGGCCTCCTGTGGCTCCGACGTCGAACCCAAGCGGGAGAGCATTGGTAAGGACGCCGCCATTGGGCGGATTGACGCGGTACAGTTGGTCGGAGGCGGCATCGATGGCGAACTGCGTGGTGCCACCGGCCCCAGCGGCCCCGGGAAGACCTGACCGATTGTTGGCGTAGGCTGTGGCGAAGATCTGGCTGGGCGTTCCGGGCGGGGTTCCGGCGACGTTGAGCGGCGTGTCGACATTGACCGTGGCAGCGGCGCCCGAGGCGTCGAAGACCAGTCGGTAATTCGCGGCATCCGAGGTCACGATGCGCAAGGCATTGACTCCGGCAAGAGCGGCGGGGTTGAAGTCGATGTCGACCTCGCCGGTCAACACGAGTGGCGGACCGGACAGGGTGATGGGCATTGCGGCGCCGGAGGCTGGATCCACCCGGTACACGTGGCCGACGTTGGCAGCGTCGCGCCCCACGGCGAAGAGCTCTCCGGTCAGGGGGCGAAAGTCGATGCCCACCACCACTTGGTCGCTTGAAAAACCCGTGATACTGGGGCCGGCAAGCACGGGGCCTCCCGACGCCTGGAATCGCACCAGGGCATTGCTGGCGGTCAGTCCATACACCACCGGGAACGGCATTGGGGATGGGATGGGCGCGGCCAAATCCAGGATGTCCCGCTCCAAACTGCGCAACAGGCTGGCGGTTCCTGTGACCAGATCGATCTGATAGAGGGCCTTGGCGCCACTCACCTCCAGGACGGCGACAGCCCGATCCGAGCCGGTTACGAGGTCCAGTGCAGCGTCCCCGGCCACATCGATTCCCAGAGGAAGTCCCTGGGTGAGCACGCCGCCGTTGGGTGGATTGACTCGGTAGAGTTGGTCGGAAGCAGCATCGACGGCGTACTGCGCGGTTCCACCGAAGCCGCCTCCGCCGGGCATTCCGCCGCGGTTATTGGAGTAGGCGGTGGCTCCCACCTGGGGACTCGGCGCGCCCGCGGGGCTGTTCAGCGGTGTGTCGAGATTGACCGTGGCGCCAGCGTCGCTGAACACGAGCCGATAGTTCTGGCCCTCACCGGTGACGATGCGCAGCGCATTGGTTCCGCCCAATGCGGCAGGGTTGAAGTCGATGTCGACCGAGCCGTTGAGCACCAGATCGGGGCCGGCGAGCGCAACCGGCATCGCCGCGCCGGAAGAGGGGTTCACCGTGTAGAGGCGACCGAATTGGGAGGCGTCACGTGAAAGGGCATACAAGGCTCCCGTCAGTGGCCGGAAGTCGATGGCGACCACCGACTCCCCGTTCCCTGGGCCTTGGATCCTGGGGCCGTCGAGCATCCGTTCGCCGTCATCGGCGAGGATGACCAGGGAGTTGGTGGGGGTCAGACCGTAGAGGATGGACTGAGCGTGAGCGTCTGGGAGGAGTGAAGCGGCCAGCGCCGAAACGCAGCACCAGGGCCGCAACCGTGAAGACAAGTTTGAGTAATTCATGGGTCCTGGAGGTAGAGCAACCTCGGGCCATACGCCGAGAACCACTCGGCACAGGTCGGGGAAGTCGTTCTCCGGCGTAACTACGCCTGCCGTTGGCGAATGGATGCATGCCATGGGCGGGCGCTCGGGAGAACCTGGGGGCTGGACCCGGCAGCGACCGATGAAAACAGGAGGTGACGACAAGAGTGATGCAACAGGCTACGTGCTCTAACCACTGAGCTACTCCGGCTTTGAAGGCCGGAGGCGGGATTCGAACCCGCGTCCGCGTCGTTGGTATCGATGTAGTTGCATCGGCATTCGTCACCAAAGCGTTCAAAGATCAAAAAAGTCGGGCCGACCAGGAATTGCCGAGACAGGACATAATCGAATGTAGTCCCGGCAGCATTCGGCCCGAAAATCGGGTGTCCGGGGAGGGCGGGACACGGGAACCAACCCCGCTCCCGCCCTCCACGCGTGATGGCGTCAGAGCGCCATCGATTCAATGACCCCAACCCAGTGGTCGGGGGTGAGTTCGCCCTGGGCGAACGTGGCGAGGATCTCAAAAACCGAGTCCGAGAACCCGCCGATGTTCAGGATGTCCTCGCGTTCCTGAACCTGGGTTGAACCCGCAGGCTGGATGTCCAGACACGCGAGTCGGGCATTCGGGTTCTTGCGGCGAAAAATCGCCCATTCAGTCATGGATGCCGTGCTCCGTCCCCCACCGTGGGAATCGAGCCAGCTCATGTTGTCCGAGACGAACACCACGAGGTCGGCGGACACGCTCATCGCGTTCAAGTATCGCAGCGGCGCGCTGCAGTCGGTTCCGCCCGGCGGCAACGACGCCATCCGGCGGGCGTTCGTCATCACCGAGTCGCGGCCATCCAAACGGACGGGCACGACATCGTCGGCGAACGGCAGAATCCGGGTGTTCGGATTCTTGCGGAGCAGAGCGGCAGCCACGAGGGCGGCCACATCCCGGCAGGTCACCACCGTGGTGGAGCCCTGGCGGACTCCCGTCACCGCGGATTGCATCGATCCCGACACGTCGGGGCAAACAACCAAGCGGCCTTGGACCGACGGGACGTTCTGGATCGCGACTTCCATCGCGTCGTGCAGTGCTTCGCGGACTTCCTCCGGAACACCGGCATCCGCCTGGGTATGCGCCACCAGCAATTGGTACGGGAACACCCGTGCCTTGCGCACCAGGGCGGGATCGCGCAGGCGATTGGCGATCAGCCGCGTCACCTTGGGGTCTTCGAAGACCCCGTGCCGGGCGAACGTGTTCAAGTTCATCCGCGTGGTGGTCCAGGAGGCCTGACGGGCGATGGCCGTCCAGCCGTCCTTGCCGAGTGGCGATGCGGTGAGCATCTGGAACGGGACGTCCGGGACTTCCCGGGACTCCCCTCGTTTGAAGGCTTCGAAGGCCTTCACGCACTCCGGCAACGCCTCCGCGTCGTGCGGTCGACCGATCATCCAGGCGTACAACGCGGCCCGGGTCGGCGTGGACGGCCGCGGATGGACCATCTTGACGACATCCGCCAGCGACGGGCTTTGACCCACCGTCGCCCGGAACAACTGTTCATCGGTGCGGGACTCCAGCCAGCGTTGGACGAGTTTCTTGGGCACCGAACCGAGGGACTTTCGGCCGACCGCGCCCGAGCGCAGGATCTGGACGAAATTGCGGACGGTCTTTCCGTCGTCGCAGGCGCGCGGAAAGGCGGCCTTGAGTTGGGTGGCGTCGAGCACGCTGAGAGCGGCGCAGAGCAGGGCGGGCATGTCCTTCATGAAGCCCTTCTCGCGGCTGTAGACGGCCACTTTGGCGGCGAACACGGGATCGACCGTGCAGACGAGTTCGAGGGTGCGCTCCAGTTGGGTGGCGGCGCTGGCGTAGTAGGTGCCGTTGAGACAACCGGTCACGGCGTACTGGGCCAGGGCGTGCTTCGGTGCGAAGGCGTAGGCCTTTCCACCGGCCTCATTGGTGGCGTTGGCGGCTTGAGCACCGGCCGGGAGGCTTGGGAAGAGGAGGTTGTTCGCCATGAGTCAGACTTTCGTTACGTTCGAGTCCAGACATGCAAACCCCGTGCCAGAGCTCTGCAGGAACCGGCGTCGCAGGCACGGGGGCCCTGAACAGGAACGGTTTGGAGAGAAACGGACGGAATGGGGTGATTCGGATTTCGGCTCCGCCGGTATTCGCCGAATAGCTAAAACGCGCGCGCAATGGCGAGTCGCAGCAAGTGCAGGTCGAAGGCAATTTTCAGGAGTGCCGGAGCAGGGATGCGGCGAAACAGCGCTTTTCCGCGGAACCGTTGCTACGTGAACCGGACCAATTCAGTTGAGATCGATGGAGTTCACGCCGAGACGCAGACGCCAAGAAAAGCGATGAATACGTTGAGTAGGGAGCCCTCCGTCAACTCACACCTTCTGGATCGCGATTCTTTCTGGGTGCTCGTCTCCTTCTTGGCCGGTCCTTCTTGGCGTCTCTGCGTCTTGGCGTGAGATCCAACTGAATCGGCTGAGCCCGTATTCCTGACCTGAACTAGGCGGCGGTGTCCTGGAGTGCGGTGGCGGAGCCGACGCAGCGGAGCGGAGTGGGCGGCGGCACCGCTCATGGAGCGCGGAACGGTCGAAGGAAGCACCTCGGCAGGAGGGGCGTGGTGACGCGGCTCAAAGCGGTGTCGGGGCCGCCGCACTCCAAGACACGCCCACCGTGGTCGGCCTCGATCCCAATTCCTCAGGCGGACCGTGGTGATGATGGGGACAGCGGTTTTTTCGCTCTGTGAGCCCTGGTGCTTACGAGGATTGCGGGAGGTCGAGCAAGGGTATCGAGGGTCAGTCTGTTTTCAGACTGGCGCCGGGTTTGAGTTCGTTGGCCTCCGACTGAACCGAGGCCACTTGGTTCCGCTCGTTGAAAGCAAAGCGCTGCAACACGATGGCCCGCCCGAACTCCATCCGGTAGCGATACACGCGATGGGAGCCTTCATCGAAACGGCCGACCAGGGTCAATGAGACGAAATCACCCAGACCCTTCAGTTCGGCCGCAACCTTCTTCTGCTCGGATGCCAAGGCCGACCAAAGTGTCGGGGCGTAGTCTTCGGAGCGCATGGCGCCGTTCGCCGAGTCCAGGATCAGGGCCCGGACGCGCTCGGCGACAGCGGGCTCCTGGTCCGCCAGCGCAGGGAACTCATCCAGGTAGAAGCGCTTCATGTTGTTGAGCAGTGACCTCGGGGCTTCGGCGAGCTGCCCTCGAAGGTGGGCGATGTCGTAGAAGTGCGGCCCTTTCGCCAATTCGACCGCCAGGTTCAAGGTCACGCTTTCGCTGCGGTCGGGAAACGGGAACAGCACCATCTCGCCAGTCTTGAGATCGAAGACATTGGAGTATTTCGTCCCGCCTTCGCCCGGTTGACGACAGGCGCGAAGAATCGCCGCGCCGTTGGCCACCGTCGGCTCGGGGGATTTCGCGAGTTCCCGCTCAAGGGCGTTTCGGCCGTAACCAAAACCGCGGCTCTGTCGGAGCGACGCCACATGCAACTTGCCGTTGCGTGCTCCGATGACCACCGACGCTCCCGTGCGATCGGCGATCAGGATTCGGGAGCGTGCGAAATCGGGCTCGCTGAATCGGCGGTAGAAGGCGACGGCTTCCTCGACCGTCGTGCAGGACTCGATCATCCGTTCGCTGGGATTGCCGCGGACGGGCTGGAGATTCGGCTCCGGTTCGTACTTTTCCTCGAAACCAGACACCCAATCAAAGGCGAGGCCGGCCGTGTTCAGGCCGCCCTGGGCCCAGCCGTTGTCAAATCCGAGATAGGCGCAGCCGAGGTGGTCCTTGCCTGCCGGGACGAACCAGAGGCGGGTGGTGGGATTGAACCAGTCCTCATTGTTGAAAAAGAGCGCACGATTGGCATCGGTGAGCACGAAGATGGTGCAGGCGCTCGCTTGGAAGGGAGCTGCCAACATCCAAGCGACGACGACGCAGGTGCCCCAATGCTTCAGCAACAGGCTTGGGGCGTGGTGGAAGGCCTTCATCAAGAGATGGAACGGGGCGGAGGTTGGGTGAGGAGGATCGCGATGTCCTTTGCCTCCTTGGTCTCCACGCCGGGCTTTTGCCGAACATCGAAATCACAGAACCCGTCCAGGGAACGGTCCTGCCCAGTGCCGAATGCGGGTGGGTGCATGGTTCTGGTAGGGCTCATGGAATGAGTTGGTAGCTGACGAAGGCAATCCGACGGCTGTCGGGTGACCAGGAGGGGACGTTGATTGTTCCCTGCCCGCCGAATAGCCGGGCGAGGATTTCGATCTTCCCACCGGCCAGCGGCATGACACGCAGACAGACGTCCTTGTTCTCCGGATGCCCTTGGACCTCCTTGTCGTAGGAGAGAAAGACCAGCCACTTTCCGTCGGGTGACGGGTGTGGAAACCAGTTGTTGAATGCGTCGTGGGTCACCTGTTCCTGCGCCGACCCGTCCAGACGCATCCGCCAGATGTGCATCTGGCCGGTTCGATCCGAATTGAAATAGATCCACTGACCGTCCGCCGTGAAATCGGGACCATCATCGAGTCCTGTCGCCGTGGTCAGTCGGCGCTCGACGCCACCCTCCGCCGGAATCGTGTAGACGTCGTACTCGCCGTTCCTTTCCGCGCAGTAGGCCAGGGTCTTGCCGTCTGGAGACCAACCATGCCAGTACGAGGGACCCGTTTCGGTGATCAACTTCGGCAGGCCGCCCGCTGACGGAAGGGTGTAGATGCGTGACTTTCGGTCTTCCTGCGAATGATCGCTGATCACCAGGGTCAAACCGTCGGGCGACAAGCCGTGGTCGTTGTTGCAACGGATCGCAACGCCCGTGTCGATGAGCGCCGGTTCCCCGCCGGCAACGGGTATGCGATACAGTCGTCCACGACCATTGAAGATCAGGGAAGCTCCGTCCCGGGACCAATTGGGTGCCTCGAAGTGGTTCGTGCTCGACCACACCGCGCGGCGATCCTTGGACGAGAGCGCCACCACCTCGAGTGTGCTCAGCCGGGTCCTGGCTTCTGCGGCTGCCGGGGTCGCCAGTTCGACCTTCGAGAACACCGCCTTTTCGATGGCGTCGTTGTTGTGGGCGCACACTCCGATTCCCACGTAGAACGGCTCGGTGAGATCCATGCGGAACGATCCACCCGCAGGGTGGAGCAGGCCATCGTCCCCGGCCACCGACATTGAGAAGTACCGACCGCGCTTTTCGATGCGCACCCGTTTCGGGTTCGAAACCCCCGATTGTATCTCGTAAGTCCGGTCCCCGGCCGAAGCCCGATACTGAAGCGAGGTCAGGCCATCGGCATGGACCGCCACATCGGCATAGGCAGACCCTGGATCGAGGGACTGGCGCACCAGGAGGCAGGCCTTGCGATGCGGGTCCCCGCCCGAGCTCAGGACCTGAATGTCAGCGGCGAGCGTCACGTCGCCCGAGACCCGCTTCCATACGAAGTGCAGGGCGTCGTTGGTGAACCACATGTTCGCCCCGCCGCCAGCCACGGTGTAGGAACCGGCCGCGGGATCGAAGGTTACCGATCCGGGGTGCCGGACCGAGCCGACATCCCCGTGCTCTTGGAAATCCCCAAGGTTGGCACCATGCGAGGACAGGAGAGCCGACAGGGCTGCCAAAACGATTCCAAGGCGATGGCTTCTTGCGCGGGGCATGGCCTCCATTGGATTCAGCGATCGTGATGGGAATCAAGGAATTGATGCCATCCCCGGGCGTGGTCGTGATGACGGGTTCCAGAGCGGCGGCGTTGCCGCTGCACTGAAGGAGTCTTGAGGCGTTTGACTTCCCGGGTCAGACCGACATGAGGCCTACTACTTCAGGGAGATCCTCTTGTGCAGCTTGCGGATCGATCCGCTCCTCGGAACTGGTCCGTTCGATGCCTTCCTGTTGGCAACCGGACAGGCCGAGGCTACCGCATAGCCTACGCGCTATGAAGGTGAGACGTGCTTTTATGCGATGCAGCTGGGGCGAAGTTTCACTCAAACGGAGTGAACTCGGACCACCGTTTCCTCGATCCAGTATCCCGGGCGCTGGTAATGCCGATGAAGACCGGTTTCATAATCCCTGGTGATGAGGGCTTCCGCCGTGTATTCCGGCGACTGCTGGATGGCTTCGCGGGACAGATTGATGAAGACTTTCGATTCGCTCCAGCTGACCCGCTCGATCCACTGCTGGGCAATCAACACCTTCTTTCCAGGCCACCAGTTTCGCGTTGCGACTACGAGGTAACGAATCGCCCATGTCTCGTCATCAATGACGAAGTCCACAACGTGTCCCAGCTCGCCGTCCAAGGCCTGGATTTCGTAACCGGTCACTGCGTCGGTGCTGCGCAGATGGGGGTCCCATGCCTTCTCACCCTGGGAGATTGGCTGGGCTTGCTCCCGTTGTCGCCTGGGAAGGTGATACAAGCCCCAGCTGTAGGGGCCGCCCCAATACATCGGGAAACCATAATGCCCGTAATAGGCCTCCTCGAACTGACGGGAAACTGGCTTGTCGGTGTCCAGTGCTGGACTTTCCTCGATTTGTTTCTTCGTCAAATCCACGGCGACATGGCGTTCGGCTTGGATTGCCGCGACCAGCGCATGCGGTGAAATCAGCACCTGTCTGCCCGTCAGCCAGCTTCCCGTGTTGGCGACGAGATAGCGAATGGTCCAATGCTGGTCATCGAAATAGAATTCCTTCACCGCACCCAATTCTCCGTCGAGGCTGTCCAATTTGTAACCTTTGAGGGTGGTGGCTTTGATGAGCATAATCGTGCTTTCGACTTAACGCTTGGTTCCTGTTCACTGCTGACGACGGCGCTGGCCATCCCTTGGGAAGGTCGCTTGCTCCGCGTTTCCTGCGCGGTCAGCAATTGAATTTACCCAGGTTGCTGGGGCGGCACCATGGGGTGAAACCCCACCCTGATGGTGAGCGCCAAACCTCGTGATCATGCCATTTTTGTGCATTCCTTGGATTCGACTGCGTCGGTAAATGTTTCAGCTCATGCTGTGGACTTGCAGGAACGAGAAATTCCTGGGGTTGGCTCTTCAGGGCTGCGGCGAGGTGGGTGGCTCGCGCGTGGAGGGCGAATCCATTTCGAGTGATTCGCGTATCTGAGAGAGGCGATTCCCGAATTGAGCTCGGTCGTACGGGGATTCGATGGTGCGGTCCGCTAGTTCGACGATGGCTTCGAGCTGTTCCAGGAGTATCCGCCGTCGACTCGGGCAGTTGGTCAGACCGGCGATGGTTTGGAGGGAACCCAGCATCCGCAACAGGATGGAGACGTTACCTTTGGCACTGCCTCGAATCTGATCGAATGCTTCGGCCACCAGGCTGGCAAACGTTTGACCGATGGAGATGATGCGCAGGTTTCCGTTTTCATAGGTGCGCTCTGAAGGAATGGCTCGGGTGGCGAGGCGGGCCAGAATTGCCGCCAAATAGTCCACGCACATTACGGCCGTCGTGGTGTCGTTGATGCCGGGTGAGAGTGCTCGCATGGCCATATCCACAAGCTGACGAATGCCGAAAGCACAATCCTGTTGAACGGTGCGGAACCGGTCGATGCTGTAGGCTGACCGAAGTGCGGTGATGGTGTCCTGATTCGGTGGGTGGTTGAGGGCGAGCGAAGCGAGCGGGGTGTTCTCGACCACAAACTGGCCGATGCCTCGGTCCATCCGAACGATGGTTTGATGTTCCCGAGCCAACCTCAGGAGCGCTGATGGATCCACGCTCTGGAGGTAGCCATTCCGCCGGGCCACGACGGGGTGCCAGATCAGCGTCGGCATGGGGGGCAAAACCGGATCGGTTCTGTCATCCATCGGCTGCTCTCCCAGCGTCTCCGGGAACAGCCGATCCACGGCGCCCAGGGTTTCTTTGGCGACCGAGGCAACAATGCTGGAGGCCTGAATCGAAGAAGCGATGTGATGAATGAATAAAATGAGGGTCCCGATGCCGCCAATAGCCAGCACGACACTGAACGCCACCGACAGGCTCGGTATGAATTCGTCTTCCTCACCCCCGCGAACCGTGCGCAACACAATGAGGCAGTAGGTGAAAATCCCGGCGAAAATTCCGAGCACGACCTGTGTGACGCGGTCACTCATGAAGTTTCGGAGAACGCGGGAGGTGTACTGACTGGAGGCCAGCGTGAGCGCCACCAGGGTCATTGAAAAGGTGACCCCCACTACCGTCGTCATGGATCCGGCAATGGTGGCCAGCATCCCACGAGCGCCGGCAGCTCCGGCCCCGAAGAGTCGTGGCCAATCGGCCATCCAACCCCGGCTCCCGGAGGAGTCTGCCTCAATTAACCCGATGGCCAGGACCGTGCTGAACGCGACGATCAAGGCCGGTAGAAACCAGAAGCTGGCGAGTAGATTGTTCCAGAGCCGGTGAAGTCGATGCATGGCGCAACCTTTGAGATTCCGGTGAGGAGAGCGGAAGCAGTTCATGCTGCGCGCTCCTGGTTCTCGCCAGGTTTGGATCCACGGCTCACCAGCAGGAGGAAGATGTACCCGCTCAGTGCGGCAATGAGCGATGCGGCAAGCACCCCGACCTTGGCTTCCTCAATCAAAACGGTTTCTGAAAAGGCTAGTCCCGTGACGAACAGACTCACCGTAAAGCCCACGCCGCCGATCAGTCCCGCGCCGGCAATATGTCTCCAAGCCACGCCGCCCGGCAGCGACGCCCAACCCAATCGAACCGCCAGCCATGCAAAACCGGTGACGCCGACGACTTTGCCGAACACCAAGCCCAGCATTACGCCTAGCGTCACCGCACTGGTGAACGCCTGCCGCATAAAGTCTGTGGAAAGCGCCACGCCTGCATTGACCAGGGCGAACAGCGGCAGAACCAGGTAACTCGTCCACGGATGAACCATTCGCTCCAGCCGTTCCAGCGGTGATTCCGTTTGGCGGGCCAGTTCCTCAATGCGCCCGAGCATGACTTCATTCCGCTCGGAGTTTTCCCCGTCCAGCGAGTCACGCACGTCCGGCAGGGCTTCCCGTACCGCTTGGACGAAGCTGCTTTTGAGGCCAGACGATTTTGCCGGAGTGATGGCACCCAGAATCACACCGGCGATCGTGGCGTGAACGCCCGATTGATGCATTGCCCCCCAGAAGACAACTGCCGGCAGAACATAGGCCAGGGTGGAACGAAACCCCAACCAGCGCATCGCGAGAATCAACCCCAACACCGCGATCGCCAGTCCCATCGCCGGTAAGGAGAAGTGCGCCGTGTAATAGATCGCAATCACCAGAATCGAGCCAACGTCGTCGGCGATCGCGAACGTGAGCAGGAAAATCCTCAGTTGCGAAGGCACGCGTCCACCGAGCAGGGCGAGGATGGCGACAGCGAAAGCGATATCCGTCGCCATGGGAATGCCCCAGCCCATCACGCCTTTGCCTCCGAAATTCAGGGCGAGGTAAATTCCGGCGGGTAGAATCATGCCGCCCAGCGCGGCCGCCACCGGTAGGGCCGCCTTGCGTCGGTCGGAAAGGTCGCCGAAGACCAGTTCCCGTTTGATCTCGAGGGCGACCACGAAGAAGAAAATGGCCATCAACCCGTCGTTGATCCAGTGCTGCAGATCCAGAGCGAGGGAAGAGCCGCCAACCTGAAAAGAAACCGGGGTGTCGCGGAGGGCGAAATACGATGAACTCCAAGGGGAGTTGGCCCACGCCAAGGCGGCGATGGCGCAGAGCATCAACAACGCGCCGCTGATGGTTTCACTGTAAATGAATCGCTCGGCCGGGAGCAGCACCTGCCGGTGGAGGTGCGAGCCTTCGGCCTGAACCTCGCGCATACCGCGAGTGCGCGGCGGACCAGCTGCTGTCGATGATTCGGGGTCGGTCACGGGATGCGTATGGTCTCGAAACCTTGTGGAACATATGACCCCAAGTGGGTCGCGCTATGGGGTAAAACCCCACCCTGGATGAGGGGCCCTCCGCATACCCAACGGTGAGTCTTCGCCTTGCCCTGGGTAACCGAAGGCAGCCAGGGATCAAATTCACCCTCGCTGGTATTCGCCGCAGAGCTAAATTGCTCGCGGATTTGCGAGTATGAGCACCTTGAAGACGGTGGTTCTGGGCATTTTGGGCAACGTCCTGGATTCGGGGTTTCACCAGGAACGGTGGAACAAGTGGCGGCCCACGGTGTCGTTGTGTCGGCATCCCGACCTGGTCATCGACCGGGTGGAACTGATGCACCACACCGCACACCGCGACATCGCGCAGTGCGTGGCGGCAGACATTGGGCGGGTCTCGGCGGGCACCGAGGTTCGATTGCATGCGCGGGACCTGAAGAACCCCTGGGATTTCGAGGAGGTGTTTGCGTCGCTGCATGAGTTTGCCCGGAGCTATCCCTTCGATCTCGAACGGGAACAGTACCTGGTGCACATCACCACGGGCACCCATGTGCAACAGATCTGCCTCTTCCTGCTGACCGAGAGCCGCCACTTCCCGGCGCGCCTGGTGCAGACCTCGCCCAAGGAGCGGCGGACGCGGTCGGCGGACGGCGTCTACAGCATCATCGACCTCGATCTATCGCGGTATGACCGGATTGCGGCCCGGTTCCGTCGGGAAGCGACCGAGGCTCGCTCGTTTCTCAAATCGGGGATTGAGACGCGGAATGCGTCATTCAACCGGATGATCGAACAGATTGAGCAAGTGGCGGTGCACTCGAAGGATCCCTTGCTGCTGATGGGGCCGACGGGAGCGGGCAAGTCGCGGCTGGCACGGCGGATCTACGAGTTGAAGAAGTCACGCCACCAGTTGACGGGGGCGTTTGTGGAAGTGAACTGCGCGACGCTGCGGGGCGATGCGGCGATGAGCGCGCTGTTCGGCCATGTGAAAGGGGCGTTCACCGGCGCGCTGAAGGATCGGGCGGGGCTGCTGCGGGGTGCGGACCAGGGGTTGTTGTTCCTGGATGAAGTGGGGGAACTGGGGTTGGACGAACAGGCGATGCTGCTGCGGGCGCTGGAGGAGAAGCGGTTCCTTCCCTTTGGTTCCGACCAGGAAGTGACCAGTGATTTTCAACTGATCACCGGGACGAACCGGGACCTTCAGGCCTGCGTTCAGCAGGGAACGTTTCGCGAGGATTTGCTGGCGCGCATTCACCTGTGGACCTACCGGCTGCCGGGGCTGCGCGAACGTCCGGAGGACATCGCCCCCAACCTGGATTACGAGCTCGAGCAAGTGACCCGTCGGACGGGCACCCGGGTGACGATGAGCCGGGAAGTGCGGGAACGGTTCCTTGCCTTCGCCCATTCTGCGGATGGCCTATGGAACGCCAACTTCCGGGACCTCAACGCGGCGGTGACCCGGATGGCGACGCTGGCGGAGGGTGGACGAATCTCGGAGCCGGGGTTGGAGGACGAGATCGGCCGTCTGAAGCAGGCCTGGGCAAGGCCACGACAAGCAGGGGCAGCGAATGGGGAGGGTGAAGAACCACTGGCCACGCTGTTGGGGGAGGAACGCTTCGCGCAACTGGACCCGTTCGATCGGGTGCAATTGGCGTATGTGGTGGGTGTGTGTCAGGAGTCCAGGAACCAATCCGACGCGGGCCGGAAACTGTTCCAAGTGTCTCGGCTGAAGCGGAAACAGACCAACGACGCCGACCGTCTCAGCAAGTACCTGGCACGGTTCGGGCTTACCTGGGCGGAGTGCGCACTCGACGCGGAGGGAATTCGCCGGTGAGCTGGGTTCCCTCCCCGGACGATGACACTCATCCAACCCTGGACCGACCATGCTATTGACCCTGACCACCACCCATCGGCCGGCGACGGACCTGGGTTTTGTGCTACGCAAGAACCCGGCGCGGGCGCAGTCGTTCAATCTGAACTTCGGCAAAGCGCATGTCTTCTATCCGGAAGCGACCGAGGAACGCTGCACCATGGCGCTGTTGGTGGAAGTGGATCCGGTGGGGTTGGTGCGCACGCGGCGGGGACCGTCGGGGGAGGGCGGGTTGCTGGACCAGTATGTCAATGACCGGCCCTACGCGGCGTCCTCCTTTCTCAGTGTGGCCCTCGCGGATGTCTTTGGAACAGCCCTGACCGGTCAGTGTCTGGAGAAGCCGAAGTTGGGAGAATTGGCGATCCCGTTGCGGGTGGAACTGCCGGCTTTGCCGTGCCGGGGAGGCGACGAGTTCCTGCGAAAGCTCTTCGAACCCCTGGGGTATCGGGTGGAGGCGGTGCGGCTTCCGTTGGATGAGGCGTCTCCGGAATGGGGGGACAGTTCGTACCATCGGGTGGTGTTGGAGGCGACGTTGCCGGTTCACCAGCTGCTCAGCCACCTGTACGTGCTCATACCAGTGCTGGACAACGACAAGCACTACTGGGTGGGCGACGATGAAGTGTCGAAGCTTTTGCGCCGTGGCGAGGGATGGCTGACGGCGCATCCCGAGCGGGAAGCCATCGCCCGTCGGTACCTGAAGCACCAGCGCGGTTTGGTCAGCGACGCGCTCCGGCAGTTGATCGTGGATGGGGAACCGGACCCCGACGAAGCGGCGGAAGTTCAGGCGGCGGAGGAAGCCAACGTGGAACGCGGATTGAGCCTGAATGAGCAGCGATTGGGCACAGTGCTGGCGGCGCTCAAGGGCGTGGGAGCCACCTCGGTTCTGGATCTGGGGTGCGGCGAAGGCCGGTTGCTGCGCCAACTCTACAAGGATCGGCAATTCAAACGGATTGTCGGCATCGACGTGTCGCACCGCGTGCTGGAGATGGCGGCGGATCGGTTGCACTACGACCGGTTCTCGGACGCCCAAAAGGAACGGCTGAAGATCCTCCAAGGATCGCTGATGTACCGGGACGCGCGTCTGGAGGGATTTGATGCCGCCGCGGTGGTGGAAGTGATTGAGCATCTCGACCCGCCGCGCCTGGCGGCGTTCGAACGGTCGGTGTTTGAGTTTGCCCGGCCCGGGACGGTGGTGGTGACGACGCCCAACAGGGAATACAACGTCCGTTGGGAGACCCTGCCCGCCGGGCGGTTCCGTCATCGGGATCACCGATTCGAGTGGAGTCGGGATGAGTTTCAAGCGTGGTCACGCCGCGTCTCCGAGCGCTTTGGGTACACGGTGCGCTTTCTGCCGGTGGGGCCGGAGGACGCTGAGGTGGGAGCGCCGACGCAGATGGGCATCTTTGAACGGAGGGTCGCATGAACATCGTGCTTCCTGAACTCTCGCTGGTCGTGCTGATCGGGGTCTCCGGATCCGGCAAGAGCACCTTGGCGCGGCGTCATTTCAAGCCGACGGAGGTGCTGTCGTCGGATGTGTGTCGCGGTTGGGTATCCGACGATGACAACAACCAGGCGGTGACGAGTGATGCCTTCGATGTCCTTCACTTCTTGGCTCGCAAACGGCTGAAGATCGGCCGGCTCACGGTGGTGGACGCGACCAACGTTCAACCGGAATCCCGCAAACCGTTGGTGGAAATTGCGCGGGAGTTTCACTGCCTGCCGGTGGCGATCGTGCTGGATCTGCCGGAGCGACTGGCCCACGAGCGGAATCGGAATCGTTCGGACCGCGCCTTCGGCCCGCACGTGATCCGCAAGCAGTCATCGGAACTGCACCAGTCACTGAAGCGGTTGGCCCGCGAAGGCTTTCGGCACGTGTACTTGTTACGCACGCCGGAACAGGTGGAATCCGCGGTCATCACGCGGACGCCGCTGTGGAACAACCGGAAAGACGACCATGGCCCGTTCGATTTGATCGGCGACGTCCATGGGTGCTTCGACGAGTTGGTGGAACTATTGGCACTGCTAGGTTACGCACCGTCAGCGGACGACGGCATTTGGCGTCATCCGGCAGGCCGGAAGCTGGTGTTTGTGGGGGACCTGGTGGATCGGGGACCGAAGGTGCCGGAAGTGCTCCGGTTGGTGATGGATGCGGTGAAGGCCGGGGTCGCGCTCTGCGTTCCGGGCAACCACGACGACAAACTGAAGCGCAAACTGATGGGCCGAAACGTGAACGTGGCCCACGGGTTGGCGGAATCCTTGTCGCAGTTGGAAGCGTATGAACGGCTGGAGCCGGGGTTCAACCAGCGTGTCACGGACTTTCTGGACGCGTTGGTGAGCCACTACGTGCTCGACGATGGGAAACTGGTCGTCGCCCATGCGGGCATGAAGGAATCCATGCAGGGACGGGGTTCCGGTGCGGTTCGCGAGTTTGCGCTGTATGGCGAGACCACGGGCGAGACGGACGAATTCGGTCTGCCTGTTCGATTCGACTGGGCGAGCGAGTACCGCGGTTCGGCGACCGTGGTGTATGGGCACACGCCGGTGCCTGAACCCGAATGGCTGAATCGCACCATCAACATCGACACCGGTTGCGTGTTTGGGGGGAGCCTGACCGCGCTTCGTTATCCAGAGCGCGAGTTCGTGTCGGTGCGGGCGAAGCAAACGTATGCGGAGTCGAAGCGGCGGTTTCTGGAGGAAGGGCAGGCGGCACCGGTCCTCTCGGCACAGCAGCAACAGGACGATGTGCTGGATCTGTCGGACGTAACGGGCAAGCGGTTGCTCGAAACCCGCTGGTTGGGAAGGGTCACGATTCGCGAGGAAAATGGCGTGGCGGCCCTGGAAGTGATGAGCCGTTTTGCGATCAACCCGAAGTGGTTGATCTACCTGCCTCCGACGATGTCGCCGTCGGGCACCAGCCAGCAGCCAGGATTGTTGGAACATCCGGCCGAGGCCTTCGCCTATTTCCGTCACGAAGGCGTGCCCCGGGTGGTCTGCGAGGAGAAACACATGGGCTCGCGGGCGGTGGTGATCGTCTGTCGGGACGAAGCGGCGGCCCTGCGGCGCTTTGGGGTGGCGGACGAGGGGATCGGCGTCTGTTACACCCGGACCGGAAGGCACTTCTTCGAGGACCGAGCCACGGCTGATGCGCTGCTGAGCGAGGTGCATCAAGCCGTGACGCGAGCCGGGTTTTGGGAGGAATTTCGCACCGACTGGATTTGCCTGGATTGCGAACTGATGCCGTGGTCGGCGAAGGCGCAAGGGTTGATTCAGGGGCAATATGCGCCGGTTGCGGCAGCAGCGGGATCGATGTTGTCCCTGGCGGTCGGCAGCCTGAAGTCGGCGACGGCTCGTGGCCTGGAGGTGGGCGACTTGCTGGCGCGGACGGAGCATCGGGCCAGCCTGGTGGGGGACTACGTGGCGGCCTACCGGCGCTATTGCTGGCCGGTGGACGGGATCGACGGCCTGAAACTGGCGCCGTTCCACCTGCTGGCCACGGAGGGGAAAGTGCACACCGACCAAACCAATGACTGGCACATGCAGACGCTGTCCCGGTTGGCGGGAGGTCTGGTGATGGCCACGCCGTTCCGGGTGGTGGATGTCACCCAGCCGGAGAGCGAAGCCGATGCGGTGCGTTGGTGGGAGGAACTGACTGGCCAAGGTGGCGAAGGGATGGTGGTCAAACCGCAGACCTTTGTGGCCAAGGGCAAGCGGGGATTGATCCAACCGGCGGTGAAATGCCGCGGACGCGAGTACCTCCGGATCATTTACGGGCCGGAATACACCGTGGACGAGAACCTGGTGCGGCTACGGTCGCGCGGACTGCATTCGAAGCGTTCGCTGGCCCTGCGGGAGTTTGCGCTGGGCTTGGAAGCCTTGGACCGCTTTGTGCGTCGGGAACCCCTGCGTCGGGTGCATGAGTGCGTGTTTGGCGTCCTGGCGCTGGAGAGCGAACCGGTGGATCCGCGCCTTTAGCCCGCGCAGGATGAGCTTTGACACGAGCTGTGCCATCGGGGAAACCCACGGCTTGAAACGTCACGAACATGTCTGAATTTGCTGCATCTCCGCGGTTCCAGTCTGCGATTCGCCTTTTTGACGACGCCAACGCCGGGGATCCGCATCGTGATCGGGTGGACGGTGTCGAGCAGCCGAGGGAATTGCTGTACGCGCGTCGGTTGACGGACTGGGTGCTGGCTTTGGCGCCTCATGCATCGGAGGCATTGCGGTTGGCGGCCCGCTGTCAGCATCTGTGTCGTTGGGAGATTCGCCGGGACACCTTCCCGGACGATCGCGCGGGTTACCTCAGGTGGCGGCGTGAATTGCAGCAATTCCATGCCCGCAAGTCGGGAGAGATCCTGGCCTCGGTGGGGTACGATGCGGCGACCATCGACCGGGTGCAGGGCCTGAACCTGAAGAAGGAGCTGGGGAAGAACCCCGAGATGCAAGTTCTGGAAGACGCGCTGTGTCTGGTCTTTCTTCAGTATCAGCTGACCGATCTGCTTCAGAAGGCGGACGACGAGAAGGTGGTGAATGCGCTGCGGAAATCGTGGGGCAAGATGTCGGAGGCAGGGCGCGCGGCGGCGTTGAAGCTTTCTTTCGGCGAACGGGAACGGGCAGTGCTGGAGAGGGCGCTGAGTTAGGACCAACAGGCCACGGTTCAGGGAGCGCCACCTGTTCGAAATCGACGTCCCCACGGACCATGAACCGGGGATTCCGGGGGGCGAGACGCCCCCCTCCACGGCAGGCGAGACGCCCGCCGCTACGGACGACCGGTTCAGGGAGCGCCACCTGTTCGAAATCGACCTGCTCGCGGGCCATGAACCGGGGATTCCGGGGGGCGAGACGCCCTCTCTACGGCAGGCGTGACGCCCGCCGCTACGGACGACCGGCGACGATCAGCAGGCAGCCCATGGCTTGGGGCGGTGGCTCGCCAGGCATGGATGGGGCGCCACCACTAGGACAGGATTGCGCTGACCACGTCGCCGTGGACGTCGGTCAGGCGGAAGTCGCGTCCGTCGTACCGATAGGTCAGCCGTTCATGATCCAGTCCGAGCAGGTGCAGGACGGTGGCGTGCAAGTCGTGCATGTGAATGGCCTGGGCCACGGCGCGGTGGCCGAAGTCGTCGGTGTCCTTTTCGTTCACCCCTTACGTCGCGAGGGTGGCCGGGGATTCGCGGTTCTGGGCCGCTTGCAGAACACCCGGGGACGACATGGACGATTATCTTGGTTCCCCCATCCACAAACTCGGGATGCGCCCGCGGGTGGGTTCCGACTTAAGTTGCAATTGACGGGCTGAGCGCGGCCTGCGAACCAAGGGCCACACCAGATGCCTTCACAAAAGCTAGCCTTGGCGGGTGTGGTTCTGCTGGTGGCCTGGTCCGTGCCTCGGCTCTTCGCCGGGGAAGCGCCTTCCAAGGCCTTGGAACGGGCGCGCGACCACTGGGCGTTCCAGCCGGTGACGCGTCCCAGCCCTCCGGCGGTGCGAGGTCAGGCACTCGTGCGCACGCCCGTCGACGCGTTCCTGCTTTCGACGCTTGAGGCCAGGGGGCTTTCGTTCGCGCCGGAAGCCGATCCGCGCACCCTGCTGCGTCGGCTGTACTTCGACCTGGTCGGGATGCCGCCGACGATGGATGAGACCGAGGCTTTCGTGGCGAAGCCCTCGTGGGAAGCCTGGGTGGCGGTGGTGGACCGGTTGCTGGACGACCCGCGGTATGGGGAGCGCTGGGGGCGGCACTGGCTGGATGTGGCGCGGTATGCCGACACCAAGGATCTGGTGTTGCTCTACGGACGCGACGCGATCCGTCCCTATGCCTACACCTATCGGGACTATGTCATTCGGGCCTTCAACGAAGACCTGCCCTTCGACGCGTTTGTGCGCGATCAACTGGCAGCCGACCTGGTGGAACCGGCGCTGCCGCCCTGGCGTCTGGCGGCGCTGGGTTTTCTCACGCTGGGGCGGCTTTTCGACAACAACCCGCATGATCAAATCGACGACCAAATCGACACGGTCACGCGCGGTATGCTGGGGCTGACGGTTTCCTGTGCCCGATGTCACGACCACAAATTCGATGCGGTCAGCATGGAGGATTACTACGGGCTGTACGGCGTGTTCGCCTCGACGGAACGGCCGTACGTGCTGCCGCTGATCGAAGATCCGGCCGCGGTGAATGGAGGGCTGGAGTTCGAAGAGAAATTGGGCAAGGCGAGGGATGAGTTGGAAAAGCACATCGACACCGAATACGCGAAGCTCAGCGAGATGCTGCGCGGTCGGCTCGGTGCCTACCTGGAACGGGCCGTGACGACTCCGCCGGATCTGACCGAGACCACGCAGTTCTTCGTGTCGCTGACGCCGGACGACTTTCGGCCCGGGCTGATGCTGCGCACGCGGCGGTATCTGGCACGCCGCGTGCAACCATTGGATCCGGTATTTGGACCGTGGGCGGTGGCGATGCGGGCTCTGGCTGGGGAAGTCCCCGCTTCGGGCAGCGATGCCGTCGGCGATCGCCGGTTGCTGAATGCGCTTGAAGCCGCGCCGGAGCGGGGTCGATGGAACCCGTGGGTGGTCGAGGCTTTGGATAAGGCCAACCCCAAACAGCCGGCCGAGGTGGCCCGTGCGTATGGGGCTCTCTTCCGATCCGTTTACGAGGGATGGAAGACCAATTCTCCCATGGCGGGGTCGGGCGTGGAGTTGCTGGAAGTGGTTACGGGCCGGGATGCGCCCATGACCTTTGATCGCCGGGAGACACCCCATCACATGTCGCGGCCCGAGAAGGATCGCTACGGAAGCCTGGTTCTGGCCCTCGATAAGATTGCGGCGCATGCGAGCAACGCGCCTCCAGCCCGGGCGATGGTCGTGGCCGAACTTCCCGAACGGTATGCCTCGCACGTCTTTCTACGAGGCAATCCCTCCCGACCGGAGCGGCCGGCGCCGCAGGGCTTCCTGCGGGTCCTGAACGGTGGTGAGGAACGACGCTTTCAGAAGGGCAGTGGGCGGTTGGAACTGGCGGATGCCATCGCGGACCCCCGAAATCCGCTGACTGCGCGCGTTTGGGTGAATCGAGTGTGGATGCACCACTTCGGCGAGCCGCTGGTGTCATCGCCGGGTGATTTTGGGGAACGCAGCGATCCGCCGAGCCATCCGGAGCTGCTGGATTGGCTGGCCAATGAGTTCATGGCGGGTGGCTGGAAGCTGAAAGCTTTGCACCGGGTGCTGTTGCACAGCGCGGCGTTTCGCCAAGGTTCCGTCACCGTCGCAGGCGGGCAAGGCGACCGGATCGATCCCGACAACCGCCTGTTGTGGCGATTCCCTCGGCGTCGGCTGGACTTGGAATCGATGCGGGACTCGATGCTCGCGATCAGTGGTCGGTTGGATGGCGCGCTGGGTGGACGGCCGGTCGATGTCGCGGGCGATCCTGAGAACCGCCGACGGACGGTCTACGGCCTGGTGGATCGCCAGAATCTGCCCGGACTCTTCCGCTCCTTCGATTTTGCGGTGCCGGATCAATGCGTGGAGCGACGTCCCAGAACCACCGTTCCTCAGCAGGCGCTCTTTGCGTTGAATGCCCCGTTCATTCAGGTGCAGGCGATGGCGGTGGCGCAGTTGCCGGAGGTGGCATCCGCCGCATCGGACACCGAACGGGTGCGTGTGTTGTTCCGCCGAATCCTCGGGCGTGACGCGTCGGTGGCGGAGGTCACGGCGTCCTCAGGTTTCCTG